>NZ_JAFNNC010000006.1:0-198538 GCF_026537005.1 Gilliamella sp. B2785
TTAAATAAATAATTCTGCTTTAAACTGTAGCGCTTTTTAGTAGCTGTTTTTTTGCATCAAAAAAAGTTGAGGAACGGGGTTTTTGGGGCTAATAAATAATTATATTTAGCCTTATTACCCCGTTTATCCGTTAACTTATCTGCTTTTTATTTTATTGCTTTTGCCACTATTTGTTGTGCTTCTTGCTGTAAGATGGCAAGGTGTTCGTTGCTGATAAAGCTTTCGGCATAGATTTTATATGCGTCTTCCGTTCCCGATGGGCGAGCTGCAAACCAGCCGTTTTCGGTGATCACTTTTAATCCACCAATTGGCGCATTATTTGCTGGCGCGGTAGTGAGGCATTGGGTTATTTCTTCACCGGCTAGTTTGTCTGTGGTTAATTGGCTTGCATCAAGTTTGGCCAGTTTTTGTTTTTCAGCAAATGTAGCCGAAGCTTGAATGCGTCCATAGTATGAGACACCAAATTTGTCTTCAAGCTCTTGATATTGTTCTTGTGGGTTTTTGCCAATTTTGGCCGTCATTTCTGCAGCAAGTAGACATAAGATGATGCCATCTTTATCAGTTGTCCAGACTTTGCCGTTGGTTCTTAAAAATGATCCGCCAGCGCTTTCTTCACCAGCAAATCCGAGTTTGCCGTGATAGAGTCCATCAGCATACCATTTGAAACCAACCGGATATTCAAGGTATTTTTTGTTTAAGCTGTTAGCTACGCGGTCGATCATTGAGCTGGTTACAAGTGTTTTACCGATTGCGATATCTTTGTGCCATTGTGGGCGGTTTTGGAATAGGTAGTTTACACAGGTTGATAAGTAGGCATTTGGGTTCATTAGTCCTTTTGGGGTGACGATACCGTGGCGGTCAGCATCGGTGTCGTTGCCAAAGGCTAGATCGAATTTGTCTTTTAGATTTAGTAATCCTGCCATTGCCCAACGGCTTGAGCAATCCATGCGGATAATTTCATCATGGTCAAGATGCATAAAGCTAAATGTTGGGTCGATTTTGTTGTTGACGATTTCAAGGTTTAGGCCATATTTTTCAGCAATGCGTGGCCAATAGGTAATACAGGCGCCACCCAGCGGGTCAACCCCAATTTTGAGTGATGATGATTTGATAAGCGATAGATCGATGATGTTTTGTAGGTCATTAACATAATCGGTTTCATATTCTTTAGTATGCAGGTAGTCAGATTTTATCGCTTTTTCGATCGTGACGCGTTTGACACCATTTAGGTTGGCTTTGAGTAGTTCGTTAGCGCGATTTTCGATCTGTTTGGTGATGTCAGTATCAGCAGGCCCGCCGTTAGTTGGGTTGTATTTGATTCCGCCATCTTCAGGTGGGTTGTGTGATGGCGTGATAACGATGCCGTCAGCTAATTGTGATTGTTTATTGTAAGTTAAGATGGCGTGCGATATTACCGGCGTTGGTGTGTAACCCCAGTTTTGAGCGATGACTACGGTTTGTTCGTTAGCAATAAAGACTTCTAATACGGATTTTAGCGCAAGTTCGGATAAGGCGTGGGAATCTTGGCCAATAAAACAAGGACCAGTGATGTTGTTAGCTTTGCGGTATTCCGCCACCGCTTGTGCAATGGCTAGAATATGAGCTTCGTTAAAGGTGCCTTTGTTTGAGCTACCACGGTGACCCGATGTACCAAAGATGACCAGTTGGCTGATATTGTCTGTATCTGGTTTGATTTGGTAGTAATTGTTTTTTAATGTTTCGACATTTATTAGGTCTGTCGGTTGCGCTAACAATCCCGCACGACTTGGCTTATCCATTTTTTACTCCTCTTTCACAATTCGTTTTATTCACTTTTGTGTTCATTGAGTGAATTTTTATTTACTTGATGGTGAGAATACATGAGTCACTTGGTTTATCATGCTTTCTGATATTCCCATGTCGCTCATAATCGATTCTATAATGAGTATTTTACGAGCAGTATTGGTGTTGCTAATGACCCAGTATGGGGTGCCAATGATTTCTCGTGGTTTGGTGTTTTTACCTGAGGTTTCGAGTGCTGTTGGGTCTTTTGCTAGGTATTGACGCTTTCTACCATGGAGTGAGGTCGCTGCAATGGAGAATAGTGCAGAGTTGTAGTTGTATAGCGCGTTTAATACCATTAAAAATCGACTGATGGTGGATCTTTCTTTAGTAAATCTTTCACTTTTAATCAGGTTTTCAATAACTGAATAATTGTTTTCAATGAGTTCTGATGGGGCAATTTCGATTGCTGACAATTGGTTAAACTTTAATAATCGTCTTAAAATACTTGAGGCATCTTCACCGATATATTTAGTTTGGCCTGCGATAAAGTTATAAAGTTCTTCGTCGATTTCGATAGTTTTCATGCTGTTATTTTGCCTATAAAATTATTTTACTGGACAACCATCAGCTGCGATGGCGTCAAGATTTAAATTCGGTTTGTCATTCATACAATCAAGCTTAGATTGATGAGTGACGGTTTCATTTTTCGTCGTTGCTTTTTGATTTTCATCATGACAGGCAGTTATCATAACTGATAATATTAAAGGAAAAAATAACCGTTTCATGTACTTATTGTATGGTAGATTAACTATTGAGCTGAGTATAACCTAAGTTGATTATAAATTGTATTATCAAATGATAAAATTGTGAAAATGATGTTGTCGTTTTTGCAAAAGAATATTATGCTATTAGAGGTATAAAATTTTATACTCAATATATGAGGAATAAATTATGAAAAAAATCGTCACATTAACTATACTAGCAGCAATTTTATCTGGGTGCAGTAATAGTGATATTTATTCTGGCGATGTTTATACAACCGATCAAGCTAAGCAAGTTCAACAAGTAAGTTATGGTACAGTTGTTGCTGTAAGAGCTGTGAAGATTCAAGCTAACTCTGATGGCAAAAATGGTGGCAATGTTGCGGGTCCTTTAGGCGGCGCAGTCATCGGGGGAGTATTAGGTAATACAATTGGTAATGGTACTGGGCGAATTTTAGCTGCAGCTACCGGTGCTGTAGGTGGTGCAATTTTAGGTGATGCTATCGAAAACAAAGCAAGCCAAGCTGCAGCGGTTGAATTAGAAATCAAACAAGATAAAGGTTCAACGATTGTTATTGTTCAAAAAGGTGATGCTAAGCAGTTTTACCCTGGTCAAAAAGTGAAACTGATCTCTAACGGTAAACGTATTAGTGCAGCACCAAAATATAATTCAAGATATTAAAGGTTCCTTTTCAAATCTTACTGATTTGTTCGCCTTCACTTATTGTATGATTCGTGAAGGCATTTTTTTTCTTCCCTTTCTTCCTTTTTTTCCTTTTTTCCCATTTTTCCCATTTTTCCTATTTTTAAATTCTCTTGATTGATTATTTTGTCAGCATAAAAATTTGCTTGGTTTGGTGCAAATAGATAAACTCAAGTTAGATGTTTAATTGTAATAAGGAACAGTACTGCAATGCGTATTTTACATACTATGATCCGCGTCGGCGATCTAAAACGTTCAATTGATTTTTATACTCGTATAATGGGAATGAAGTTGCTTAGAACAAGTGAGAATCCTGAATATCAATACTCGCTTGCTTTTGTTGGTTATAGTGATGAGTCTGAAAGTTCGGTGATTGAGTTGACCTATAATTGGGGGACGGATAAATATGATCATGGTACGGCGTTTGGTCATATTGCTATCGGGGTTGATGATGTGGCTAAGATGTGCGAAGACGTTCGTCAAGCGGGTGGTCGTGTGACTCGTGAGGCGGGGCCGGTTAAAGGTGGTAAGACGATTATTGCTTTTGTTGAAGATCCCGATGGTTATAAACTTGAGTTAATTCAAAATAGCCAAGCGTCTGAAGCGTTAGGTAATTAATACGTTATATCGCCGATTTTTCGGCGATATTTTTTTCAAATCTATTAATATTTTGGTGCAAGCAGGTCATCAATAAGTTGTTGGTGTGTGATGGTTTGTTTTGCTTGCTCAAGACTCGCTGTTGTCATAATGGCATTAAGTGCTGTTAATGATTCATCAAAATCATCATTTATTATGATGTAGTCATATTCGTTATAATGCGATATTTCAGATTGAGCTTTGTGCATTCTTTTGCTGATGATATTCGCGTCGTCTTGGCCTCGTTTAATCAGTCGATTTTCAAGCTCTTTTAGTGATGGCGGTAAAATGAAGATGCTTTTTGATTCAGGCATTTGCTGTCTTACTTGCTGTGCACCTTGCCAATCGATATCAAGAAAGACATTTATTCCTTGCTGTAATGATTGTTCGATTTCAGCTTTGGATGTGCCATAGTAGTGGTCAAAGACGTGAGCATATTCAACAAAGGCATTTTGTTTTATAAGCGATTCAAATTCTTGATTGTCTACAAAATAGTAGTGTTCACCTTGTTTTTCGCCCGGTCTTGGGTTTCTGGTTGTATGAGAGATTGAAACTTTAGCCGGATGGTGATTAGTTTGCGCTAGATAGGCGCGAATCAGGCTTGATTTGCCTGCACCACTTGGTGCTGAAATGATAAATAAAGTGCCTGTATACATAAATAATTTTACCGTAATATAATAAATAGTTTTAATAGAGCGTTGTTATACTCTATTATAGCAAAGTTTGATTATAAAATGCGGCTTATTGTTTTTAGTCTAATTAATTGTCTGCAATCTAATCTTTATCATTATAATTATTCAAGATATCAGTTTGTAAGGAATGAAAGATGTCATTAACGTTTGAAGATGGTGTGCGCGCCTGTATTCCCACCTTATTGGGGTATATTGGAATTGGTATCGCTGCGGGTGTAGTGGGTAAAGCCTCTAATTTGTCAGTGTTAGAAATCACCTTGATGGCTGCTATCATTTATGCGGGTGCATCGCAATTTATCATCACGGGTTTAATGATTGTAGCAACTCCGATTTCGGCTGTGATATTTACTGTTTTTTTGGTTAATTCACGCCATTTTTTGATGAGTATGGCTACTGCTCCTGCTTTTCGGCGTTTTTCGCTTTTAAATAATATTGGGATTGGTAGCTTATTAACCGATGAGAGTTTTGCGGTTGCGATGAATGCCATTGCTAATAAAACGCCGATCAATCCACCTTGGATGCATGGGCTGAATGTTACTGCTTATTTGGCGTGGATATTATCCTGTTTAGTTGGTGCATTGATCGGCGAGTGGTTGCCGAATCCTGCTCAGTTTGGTTTAGATTATGCATTAGTTGCGATGTTTATTGGTTTATTATATTTGCAGTTAACTGGTGATAAAACAAAAACCATTAGAAATCTGATTATTGCAATGTTAACTGTAACTGTGGTGCTGGTCTTTTTATTGCGATTTGTATCGTCAGAAATGGCAATATTATTTAGTACTTTTGCTGGCTGCTTTATGGGTATTATTGTGGAGCGTAAGGCATGAGTTTGTATAGTTTGTTGATTATTTTGGGGAGTGGTGTGGTGACTTGGTTACCGCGAGTTATTCCATTTTTATTAGTTAGAAAATTGCAATTGCCTGAAATCGTGATTCGTTTTCTATCTTATGTGCCTATCTGTATTTTAACTGCGCTATTTGTGCAAAATTTGTTTATTGTTAAGCAAGGTGAGTTTCCTTCTTTTAATTTGGAATATTGTTTAGCCGCTGTGCCAACTATTATCGTGGCGGTATTGACACGAAACCTGATGTGGGTGGTGATTACTGGTATGAGTTGTATGGCTTTGATTCGGTATTTTATTCTCTAGCGATAAATAAAAAAAACAGGGCGATTGCCCTGTTTTTTTATGTCAACATTGTTCTTTTTGCTCTAATCGCATGATGTTTCTTTTTAGTCTTTCAGCTTCGGCAGTTTGACCTAATTGAGTTAGGTAGTTGGCCATTGCTTTTTGATTGGCAAGATTGTTAATGATAGATTTTGGTTGTTTTTTCCACCATTTTATTAAGGCTAAAGGATCAATATCCGTAGATAACTGTTTTATACGACCAATATAAGCCGCTTGTTTGAACTGATCGAGTTGCGAATCAGGGTAAGCTTTGGTTTTGTATAAGATCGGTAACAGTTCAATCACCGCTTGATAATCTTGTGATTCATAATATAGCTGGTCTGCTAATTTTAGGAGCTCAATGTTACGCGGTTTTTCGTTTAGCAGTTTTTCGATTGTGATTTTAGCTGAGCTATATTCATGATTTTTGATTTGTAACCGAATTTGTACAATCTGAAAAGCAAATAATTCATTTGGTTGACAACTTTTAGCTGCTTGCTCTAAAGATTGATTAGCGGCGATAAGTTGGTCATCATCAATTTGTGCTTGAGCAGCAAGTAAGTAAGATAGTGTCGAACTTTTTGCTCCTTTGGCACTTTTCATAAATAGTTTTGCTGCTTGTCGGTAATCACCTTCTAATAAATAAAATTGCGCTTGTTCAATACGTTTAATTGATTTTTTTGGCGATCGTAATCTAAACCAATTACCCAATTTGGTATTGAAGATTTTAGAGAATAATTTATAGATTAGGTATAGGCAGAGCAAGCCAATGATTTGCAATATCATAAATGAGTTAAATGACATGCTGATACGATATTTGGCAACTTCAAATACCGCAGAACCTTGGTGGCCTTCAAACAATGGCCCAAGGAAAAATCCACCAACTAACACTAGGAATATAATGAGTATTTTGAACATTATTATTCTCCTATTTACCTAATATCGATTTAACGCGGGTTTGCATTAATTTTTCAAGTTCAGTAATGCTGTCGAGTTTATCAGGTATGTTTTGGTTACTGATTGGTTGGTTTTGTAAGTTTTCAAGCTCATCTATGAATGCTTTTACGCTTGGGGCATTACCATCAAAATACGCATTGACCCAAATTGCGGTATCATTTAGTGCTTGTTGATAAATGAGTTCTTGATGTCTTGGTACTGCTTGAGCAGCAATTAATAGACGGAAACGGATATTTTCGCGCAGGTAAAGTGATTGTTCTGCACTAAGTGGTGTTTTTAGGATCTGGCATTTAACAATTTGCTTTTCGTCACTTCCAGCTTTGTCTAGGCACTCAGAAAAATGGTTATCTTTTACATCTAATTTTTCAATTTTGATGAATTTATCCATAAATGTTGAAGCATTAGCAAGTAAATTATCTGACCAATCATCTGTTGAATGGGTGACATTATCTGCTGAAGTATTGGCGTTGTTAGCAAGAGTATCGTCATATTGATTCATGCCCAGATCGATATCTTTATAGTTTCCAACTAATGGTAATTCTGTTATTGATTCAGTTAAACCAAGTAATTTTAGGATTATGCCATCAGCGTCAACAAAAGTGACTTGAGATAGTGAGTTAATATCTTTGGTGATGGCTTGTCGAGCAGGGAGTAAGCTTGGATCATTTGTTTTCGCTAAGCTTTCATCTGCACTTTTGAGTAATAAACGGGCGCTGGTGTAGTCTTGATCGCTCCAGATTTTTCTACCGGCTAAATGCACTAGGTAGTTTGCTTGCGAGATGAGCCAAACGTTGTTATCCAGAGTCGATACGGCTGCTAAACGTTCGTTTAGGCTATTTAGGTTTTGCTCGTTTAATTTATTGGTATCATTAACTTGTTCAGTAAGTTGCTGCTGAGCTTTTTGGTTGTCGCTTAATTGACGGTCAACGCGTTGTGTTAATAATGAAAACTGTTGGTTTTGTTTATTGATGGCATCATCAATATTACTTTGAAGATCTTTAATGATACTTGCTTTGGTATTTTGTTTTAAATTGGCAATTTCAGCTTGTAGCGTTGAGATTTCATGTGTTTGGTTTTGGAGCTGTCTATAACCTTGAAAATAGATCAATCCACCTAAGCAAACTGTTAATCCGATGGCGAGTATTGAGAGTTTTGATACTGGCGCTTTTAGCGTATTGACTGATGGCTCAGGTTGAGGACTAGAAGGTTTTGGCTCTTTTTTATTTATATTCATCATATTATTCGCTTCTGTCTTTTTTATTTGGCTAAATGAAGTGGTGCTGATGTTTGATAGTGTTGCATTGGCACCATAATATCTAGATGGCATAAATTACCTCATTTAGATTTTTGAGAAATATTTTCCGCATTATGACATAGAGTTATCATTGTTTTAAATAAAAATTCATTATTTGCGCTAACAATTTGTAAAACGTTATGCCAATTTAGTTGCTTGGCTTTTTCGAATATCCGTGGGCTAGTTACCACCAATTGTGCTTCATATTTATGTTTATTTTGGCAATATGTGTCGAGTTGGAGTAGGTGATCGACACTTGTTACGAGTAGGATTTGTTGAGCAATATCATCAGTTAGTATGTTGGCTGGATATTGAATTGGTTGACGAAAATAACATTGTATTGAGGTCACGTTTGCTTTTTGTTGCAACTCTTGAGAGAGAAATTGCCGTCCATTGTTTCCACACAAAATTAAAACGGAACGGCCTTGCAAGTCAGTCAATAGTGGTAATAATCCCTCACTATGTTCCTCACTTGGATAATCAACGTGAACGTCAGCTTGTTGACTAAACAATTGAGCTGACTTTTTGCCAATGGCAAAATAGCGTAGATGTTTAGGAAAGCTTAGATTAGGTTGATGTTCTTTTATCATATAGCTGACTTGTGGCGATACCACAATTACGATATCTGATGGGGCAAGTTGGTTGAGCTGTTGTTGAAGGTTATTTAGTCCATGACCTGCTAAGATTTTGAATAATGGGAGATGGGTTGCCGGAATATTTGCTTGATTTAATTGCTGGGTTAGCTTATCCCCTTCGGGGGAAGGGCGAGTAATATAAATCATCAATCAATTATTTCCGCTAAAATTTTATCAGCTCCTTTGGCTAACAATTCTGATGCCAGTTGTTGACCTAAGGTTTCAGGCTCGGTTGCTGATTTGGTTAGCGTCGCTTTAATGATTTTGCTCCCATCAATACTACCAACTAACCCGGTTAAAGTTAATAAATCATTCGTTAATTGACTATAGCAGGCGATTGGCACTTGGCAACCACCTTGTAAGGCTTGATTCATTGCTCTTTCTGCTTGGATACAAATTCGGCTGTTTTTATCGTCTAGAGGTGCAAGTAATTTAAGAATCGTGTCATCATTTGATCGGGTTTCAATGCCAACCGCACCTTGCCCAACCGCCGGTAAGATTAAATCTGTTGTTATATATTGTTTGATTCGTTCTTGTAATCCTAATCGCTTTAAACCGACAGCGGCGAGGATGATTGCATCGTATTGTTGATCGTCTAATTTCGCTAGACGAGAGCCTACATTTCCACGTAAATCTTTTATAATGAGATGTGGATATTTTGCTCGCAATTGACATTGGCGTCTTAGACTTGAGGTGCCAACAATGGCACCTTGCGGTAAATCGTCCAAGCTTTGATATTGGTTTGATATGAGTGCATCACGTACGTCATCGCGTTGGCAGATGGTTGATAGGGTTAGTCCCTCCGGGAATTGGGCGGGAATATCTTTTATTGAGTGAACAGCAATATCAGCTTCGTTGTCTAATATGGCTTGCTCTAGTTGCTTTACAAATAATCCTTTTCCACCAATTTTTGACAGTGGACTATCTAAAAGCACATCACCTTTGGTTACCATAGGAAGAAGTTCCACGGTCAGATCGCTATGGGTAGCTGTCAGTTGTTCTTTTACATAGTTAGCCTGCCAAAGTGCTAAGGGGCTTTTACGTGTGGCGATGCGAATTTTCAATGGTGTTTCCATTCCTTTCAAATCTTTGTTTATCTTTTCTTTAACTCTTCAGTCGATTTGCCTAAAGTCTTGAGTGCTTTAGGCATGAAGACATTTTTATTTTTTTACGGTTTAAATGTGCGGCTTAAAGTTCATCGACAAAACGAATTGCATAACCAATATAATTTGCCGGTGTTAATTGTTTTAATCGTCCTTTTTCATGTTCAGGTAAAGCTAACGAGTCAATGAATTGTTGCATTCCTTGTGCATCAACACGTTTACCGCGAGTGAGTTCTTTTAATTTTTCGTATGGTTTTTCGATACCATAACGGCGCATTACGGTTTGAATTGGTTCGGCTAGCACTTCCCAATTACGGTTAAGCTCTTCAAGTAGATATTCTTGATTGACTTCAAGCTTATTTAAGCCTTTTAGGGTCGATTGATAAGCGATGATCGCATAACCAATACCTACACCAAGGTTACGTAATACTGTTGAGTCAGTTAAATCTCGTTGCCAACGAGAAATAGGTAGTTTGCTACCCAAGTGACTCATAATAGCGTTAGCTATACCTAAGTTACCTTCAGAGTTTTCAAAATCAATTGGGTTCACTTTGTGTGGCATGGTTGAAGAGCCGATCTCACCAGCGATGGTTTTTTGTTTGAAATGATTTAGTGCAATATAACCCCAAACATCACGATCAAAGTCGATCATGATGGTATTGAAACGCGCTACACAATCAAAATATTCGGCAATATAATCATGTGGTTCAATTTGCGTGGTGTATGGATTCCATTGTAATCCCAATGATGTGACAAATTCTTCACTAAATTTGTGCCAATTGATTTGTGGGTAAGCCACCATGTGTGCATTATAGTTACCTGTCGCCCCATTGATTTTACCTAGTATTTCAATTGACTGTAGTTGTTTAAGTTGTCTTTTTAAACGGTAGGCTACATTAGCAAACTCTTTACCAATGGTAGATGGTGTAGCGGGTTGTCCGTGCGTTCTTGATAGCAATGGAAGGTCACGATAAGCTTTAGCTTGAGCGGTGATAATATCAATCAATTTATTCCAATAAGGAACGATTACTGTATCTCGCGCTGTTTTTAGCATTAATGCGTAAGATAGATTGTTAATATCTTCAGAGGTACAGGCAAAGTGGATAAATTCGTTAATAGCTTGTAGCTCTTCGTTACTGTTTACTTTCTCTTTTAGGAAATATTCAACCGCTTTAACATCATGGTTTGTGGTTTTTTCGATGGTTTTAATGCGTAGTGCATCTTGTTCATCAAAGTTTTCTACAATTTGGTTAAGATGTTTAGTGGCAAGCTCACTTAAAGCTGGGACCTCCAGAATATCTGCTTGGCTAGCTAATTTTTGTAGCCAACGTACTTCAACTTGAACGCGATATTTTAATAAACCATATTCACTAAAAATTGTGCGTAATTCTGTTGTTTTGTCACCATAACGACCATCAATTGGTGATAGGGCGGTTAGAGCAGATAATTCCATCGGTTTTACTCCGTTGCTATTTTTTAATTTAATAACTTTGTTGATTAATTTCTTTTAATAACTCTTGCGCTGCATTAGCTATTCGTTTGCGACTTAATAGGAATTGGAAGCGACTTCCTCCAACTTGATACCATAAAATGGCCGAGCGAACACAACTCAATAGTGAAGATCTGACTTTGGCTTGAACTAATGAATTTTGTAGATATTCAGCTTTACCTACCACTTTGATTTTTGTTGCTAACGGGCTGATGATATCAGAATAGATTCCAGCTAATGAATAAGATAGGTCGTCAATATGATTGTCGATTGTTTCATTATTCATTTCAGGATATAGGCCTGATATTCGTTGTAAACGTTGATCTATTTTATCTAACGCTTCATTATTTTTTAATAGTTTGCTGGTAATACTTAAGGTGCCAAAAAGGTAACGAATCAGTTCAACATGTTGTTTTTGGTTAGAGGAGAGTAGGGTAATCAGTGTTTCTAACCCTGTTTTGATATTGTTTATACCATCATAAACATCATCAGTGGTTTTTGGTGATGTGTTGAATATGCTTTTTATCGATACTTGATAAATTGCCGTATTACAAACCCCAGTATTAGCAAGCTGGGGGATAAGTGTTGCGCTTTGTGTCGCGCCGGCAAGAGCTATTGCAATATGATGGTATTTATTGTTCACTTTAATGCTCCTTACTGCTTATAATTCGTTCCTCGATAATTCCACCGCCAAGGCAAACTTCATTTTGATAAAACACTGCTGATTGTCCTGGTGTGACAGCTGCAACAGGTTTGTCAAACATGACTTCAATTTTATCTTCACCTAGTGGTGTAACACAACAAGAGATATCTTGTTGACGATAGCGCGTTTTAACTGTGCAATGAAATGGTTGGGTAACAATTTTACGATCAACCCAGTGCAGTTGTTGGGCAATTAAACCATTTGAAAATAGTGCTGGATGGTCATGACCTTGAGCAACAATTAATTCGTTATTTTTAATATCTTTATCAACTACGTACCATGGAGTGTCGTCGGCTTGTTTTAGACCACCAATGCCAAGCCCTTTGCGTTGACCTAATGTGTGGTACATTAATCCTTGGTGTTGACCAATAACTTCACCATTTACGGTTCGAATAACGCCTGATTGTGCAGGTAAATAACGCGCTAAGAAGTCACTAAATTTTCGTTCTCCGATAAAACAGATACCTGTTGAGTCTTTTTTGGCTGCGGTTGCTAAGCCAAGTTGCTCTGCTATCTTTCTTACTTGTGGTTTTTCAAGTTCGCCAACAGGAAATAAACTTTGACGAATTTGGTCTTCACTAAGCGTATATAAAAAATAACTCTGATCTTTGTTGTTGTCGATTCCACGGAGTAATTCCACTTTGTCGCCATTTTCGCGTTTACGGACATAATGACCTGTTGCAATATAATCGGCATTTAAATCTTCTGCTGCATATTCAAGAAATGCTTTAAATTTGATCTCTTTGTTACATAAAATATCTGGATTCGGCGTTCGGCCTGCTTTGTATTCAGATAAAAAATGTTCAAAGACATTGTCCCAATATTCTGCAGCAAAGTTGATGGTATGGAGTTTGATATTTAATTTGTCACAGACTGCTTGTGCATCAGCGAGGTCGATAGCTGCAGAGCAATATTCTTCTGTGTCATCTTCTTCCCAATTTTTCATAAATAGACCAACAACATCATAGCCTTGTTGTTGTAATAAATAAGCAGAAACGGAAGAATCTACGCCGCCAGACATGCCGACAACGACTTTTTTTCGAGTGTTTACATTTGGCATAATAACTAAATTAATGGGCAAAAATTTTGTGGTGATTTTAGCATAATTAAGGCTAAATGTATAAGGTTATGCTGTATGGAATGTGATTAGATTGCTTAATTTTGTTAATGACATTTTTATTACAAAGTTGTTCGCAGAAAAAAATGCAATATCGAGTGATAAAAAACTCCATTGATTTGCATCAATGGAGTAAAAATAAAAAAAGCACAATGGCAATATTAATTGAGATTTTTCAATAAATAGATTACATGACCAATTATTTTAAAATCTTTTTGCTCATTTTTAGCTTTCGTAATAGTCGGGTATTTTGGGTTGTCTGAAATCAATAACAGATTTGAACCTTGATTTTGAATTCGTTTAATAGTAATTTGATCATCATATTGTACAGTATAAAGGAAACCATCAACTGGTTTATTATTTGCTGTATTAATAATGACTATATCATGGTTGGATATAGTTGGTTCCATACAATCACCTTTAGCCCAAACCGCAGCAAGATCATCTGCTTCACAACCTTGATGTTTAGTTAAGGTGAGATCAAATGGGATCGTATCTAAAATTGTGAATGCGTTAATAGTTTCGTTCTTATTAAGAAACGGAACATTCACTGTACCTCGGCTTAGCGTTTCAGGTAGTAAGCGACATTCACCTTTACCTGTTGCTAACCATTCAATTGATACATCGCATTTATCTGCGATAGTAGCTAATCGACTGAGTGATGGATAGGTTTTTCCACTTAAGTAATCACGGATTACCGCTTCGGACATACCAACACTTCTGGCAAATGCATTGCCTGAACGACCTTCTAATAGGAGCGTTAATCGGTTTTTAAAAGTTTCAACACAAGTATCGTTAAAAGTTCGTGTTTTTTCTTTGGTTTTAGGTTTTTTTTCTTTCGTTTCCATTATATTTTATTCCATTTGTGGCTGTTTTTTTGTTTTTATTGTTTTAATTCGTTTTTTTATGTGCTATTCTTTGCCGGTAACTTTTTATCGATCTAGAATCGTAACACCGATAATCTTTACAATAGCAAAAAATTTAACCAATAGAGGATCTCATAATGAGAGAACAAGATCAAGACTGGACACCATCAAGAGTTGTAGGTGAAATTAAAATTCGAGGCGGAAATTTAAGGGCGCTTTCACGATCAAGTGGTTTACAGGCTGATACTTTACGTAATGCTTTATATCGTCATTGTCCTAAATATGAACGTATTATCTCTGAATATTTGCAAGTGCCTGTTGAGAAAATTTGGCCATCTAGGTATGAAAATAAGGTTAAAAAATAAGTTACAAAATTTTATTTAGTTAAAAAGAAGACGCCTTTTATAGGCGTCTTTTTTATTTTAATGCTTATTTTTTAGCTTGTTCTGCTGCTCTAACAATCGCTGCAAAAGCATCTGCTTTTAATGAAGCTCCACCAACTAATGCACCATCAATATCTGGTTGAGTGAATAGTTCTGCTGCATTTTTGTCATTTACAGAACCACCGTATTGAATGATAACTTGTTTAGCGACAGCGGCATCTTGTTTTGCAATGTGGTCACGAATAAATTTATGTACTGCTTGCGCTTGAGCTGGAGTTGCAGATTTTCCAGTCCCAATTGCCCAAACTGGTTCATAAGCAATTACAGCACCATTAAATGCTTGAACACCTAATGCATTAATTACTGCATCAATTTGACGAGCACATACTGCTTGAGTTTGACCTGCTTCGTTTTCAGCTTCTGTTTCACCAATACATAGTACAGGAACGAGTCCAGCTTCTTTTAAAACGCCGAATTTTTGAGCGATAAATTCATCTGATTCTTTATGATAAGTACGACGTTCAGAGTGACCAATGATCACGTGAGTCACACCGATTTCTTTTAACATAGTGGCTGAGACTTCACCAGTATAAGCACCTGAAAGATGAACACCAACATCTTGTGCGCCTAAAAGAATAGTTGAGCCACCTAATTGATGTTTAACGAAATCTAAGTACACAGTCGGTGGTGCAATTGCAATATCGCAATTTGCTTCAGTTGATAGCTCAGCTCTTAGTCCTGCAACTAAGTCTTTAGCCATTTCGATACTTCCATTGAGTTTCCAGTTACCCATTACGAGTGGTTTTCGCATAATTTTCTCCAACTTAAGATTTAAAAAGGTGTTGATTTCAGAATGAATTCGTTATAATACTCCTTATTATACACCAAATAAATTGAGCTTGAGGAAAAATATGTCATTAGAAATATTGAATCAATTAGAAACTAAAATTCAAAACACTGTAAACACTATTAATACCTTGAAAGAAGAGATTTCGAGATTAAAGCAAGGCAATCATGAACTTGAACAATTAATTAATGATAGTTCAGATGAGATGAAAGCATTACGTGACGAAAATGAGAAGTTAAAACAAGATCAACAAGTTTGGCAACAACGTATTCAAACCCTTTTAAGCAAAATTGGTGAAATAACCCAGTAAATGATTCAATTTTTTTAACGCGACTTAGGTCGCGTTTCTTTTATGACGACTAATTAATGTGAAGATGATATTTAAATGCGCGAACAGCTAAAATCTTTGTGGCTTACTCAAACCATCCATTTAATAGAATCCGAATCAGGTCGATTTGCTGATCAAGATATTAATCGACAAGTTAAAGCTATGCCAACCTCTTTGGTTAACCGTATTATTACCCGCGCAACGATACTGTCTAAACAAAATGGTTTATATTCTGCGCAAAAGGTTATTTTACGTTCTATTAAAATTTCTTTCTGTTTATTACTGTTAATTTCGATTTTTTTAGGTGGTTCATTAACATTTAGCGCTTTGAGTCAAAATCCAATCAATTTGTATTGGGCGCTATTGTGTTTATTAGGTGTTCATTTTATTACGCTCATTATTTGGATTGGTTCATTTTTTTTCTTTTCTCGATTTGGTGGTAGTTTATTAATCCACTGTTGGTTGTGGATAGCCCAAAAGCTTTATCAAAAAAAGACTGTGCAACAGCTTGTACCGGCTTTTATCACTTTATTTGGTTCTTCAATCCGTTGGTTGCTTGGTTTTGTTCTGAATCTTTTTTGGGTCGTTATTTTATGTAGTGCTTTATTCGTTTTATTGATGCTATTTTCAACTCAGCACTACAGTTTTGAGTGGAAAACTACTTTATTAAGTTCTGATACCATTATTAAGTTAACGCATTATTTAGGTTATGTTCCATCTTTGTTTGGTTTTCCGATTCCAAATGATGATGTGATTAAGCTTAGTGAACACGCTTTAAGTGAGGGTGACATTCGTTCTTCTTGGGCAATTTGGCTATTAGGTGTTTTTATCTGTTATGGATTAGCCGTTCGATTTCTATTAATGACTTTTTGTGGCATCGCTTGGGTTGTGAGTAGCCGAAAAATTAAATTAAATTTGGATGATCCTGACTTTCAAATCCTATCCCAACAATTACAGCCACTTTTAACCCAAATGGTGGATGAAGATAAGTTAGGCGAACCTAAATGGCAACTACCAATCTCACAGATTGAAGAAGGAAGTGGTGTCTATTTAGTGGCTGTGGATGTAGATGAGAGTTGGAATCCACCGCATGACAGGCATTTTTACGGATTTTTAAATACTCGTGAGCAGCGAAATGCAATATTAGATCTTTTGCAATTAAAACCCGCGTATAAAGTGTTAATTGCAATCGATACTGATCGAGCACCAGATCGCGGGGTATTAAATTTTGTTCAACAATTAATGAATAAATCACAGCAAAGTCGAATATGGTTTATTAATCAAGGTAAACAATTACATAATTGGCAATCGTTATCTTTACCGTTAGCTAATCCTAGCTGGTTAGATCAGGATAATTAATATGATAACTTCATTGAAATTAGCGATAGTTGGACATGCAAATTTTGGTAAAACTTCACTTTTGCGTGCATTAATAAGAGATAGTCATTTTGGTGATGTTTCTGATAAGCCAGGTACTACTAGACATGTAGAGTCAATCAAACTTCCACTAGCGGATAACACCGACATCACTTTTTATGATACACCTGGATTTGAAGACAGTTTGGCGCTTTATGACTATATCAATCAACTTGTATCGCCAAATAGTAAGCTTGATGGAGTCGATAAATTAACGATTTTTTTACAAAGTCCAGAAGCTGAAAACCTCTTCAATCAAGAAGCAAAAGTAATCCGACAGGTGTTAAATTGTGATGCTGCTATCTATGTGATCGACGTGCGAGAGCCCGTTCTACCTAAATATCACGATGAATTAGCTATCTTAGCCAATAGCGATAAACCGATTCTTGCAGTACTTAACTTCATTTCAGCTGAGGAACAGAATGAAAAGGAATGGAAAAGATTGCTTTCAAGAATGGGGATTCATGCTATCATTGGGTTCAACGCTGTTTTTCCACCCTTAGACGGTGAAGAAAAATTGTACAATAGCTTGGCGTTATTGGTTGAACCAGCAAAAAAAATATTGGATAATTGGCTAGTTAATATTGCTGAAACTCGTGAATCACGTAATCGTACAGCTAACCAAATCATTGCAGAAGCATTAGTTGATGTGACTGCTTTTTATGAAATGGCAAAATCTGATGATAAGCAAGCTGTCGCTGACATGCAAAATAAAGTCAGGAAACGTGAACAGAAAGCAATTAATGATTTATTGAAGCTCTATCAATTCGATTCAACTCAAGAGAGTGAAGAGAATTTGCCTTTAATCAAAGGCCGTTATAATGCAGACTTGTTTAATCTTGATGCATTAAAAACGATGGGGGTTCACTTGACCAAAGGTTTTGTGTCGGGCGCTACAATCGGTGCTAGCATTGATTTAGCAACTGGTGGATTATCATTTGGTTCAGCTGCGTTAATAGGTGCAGCCGTTGGTAGTTTAATGCAAACTGCTAAGCATTATGGATCGAGAATGCGCTATCAGCTTTCTGGATTTAGTAAACTAAGTGTTGATGATGTGATCATTTGTTTTCTTTCTTTACGATTAGTTCAGCTTAAAGAGAGTTTAAATTTTCGCAGCCACGCGAACCTTAGCCCAATTAAGTTGTCTAAACTTGATGAGAATAAGTGGCAAAAAGGCGTTTTACCTAAAAGTTTAAAGGTAGCAAGACGTTATTCGCAGTGGTCTACGTTGAATAAAGGAACAAGAAGAAATGACAAGAAAAGACAATCGATTATTAACGAAGTTGCGCAGCAGCTGCGGTAGCGTTAAAAAGCGATTATTAGTAAGCTCACTAATTTTATCATTATTCGTATTATTTGGTTGTAGTAGCAGTCATAGCCAAGTATCAGTTAAATCTGATCCTGTGATGTTAGCCAAAATTGAACAGCACTACTCAAAATGGAAGAGAACACCTTACCGTTATGGTGGTACTACTTTAGCTGGTAGTGATTGTTCTGGTTTAGTTATGAACTTCTACAAAAATAGATTACAAAAGACCCTTCCAAGAAGTGCTGCTGAACAAGCTAAATTAGGTTATAAAGTTACCACGCCTAAAGCGGGTGATTTAGTCTTCTTCAAAACCGGACGTAGTCGTAGCGGATTACATGTTGGTATTTATTATGCAGATGGTAAATTCTTACATGCTTCAACTTCAAAAGGTGTTATCTATTCAAATCTGAATGAAGATTACTGGAAAAAACATTACTGGATGACACGTCGTGTGACTGGTCGTTAAAAAAGTTTAATAAATATAATAAAAACTCTCTATATTTAGAGAGTTTTTTTATTCCCAAAAATTAGATCTTCATTAAAGAGATTAAACGGATTAATTTAACCAACTAATCCGTTTTTAGATTTAGCTGTCAGCTGGCGTTTCTATATCGGAATAGGTTGCTAGCATCTGCAAGAATTTAAATTTGGAATTAACCATTTTTGCAGATTGTTCATGCAAGGTATTAGCAATCACAGGCTCAAGTGTTTCTAAACGACGGAATCGTTGTTCTTTGAGTAACACATCAGTTAATGATTCACTGTTTGGTGCTTTTGAGTCTAGCACTAGACCCGGTTTTCCTTCTTGCATACGACGAGGATCATAACGGTATAGTGGCCAAAAACCTGATTTTACTAAATCTTTCATTTGTTCATGAGATTTAGATAAATCATAACCATGTTCTTCACAAGGACTATAAGCAATAACGAGAGAAGGGCCGTTATAGGCTTCAGCTTCTTGTAATGCTTTTAGGGTTTGATTTAGTTGTGAACCTAAGGCAACTTGAGCAACATAAACGTGACCATACATCATCACACTCACACCTAGATCTTTACGAGCTTTATTTTTACCTAAATCAGCAAATTTTGATACAGCACCCATTGGCGTAGCCTTCGATTGTTGACCACCAGTATTTGAGTAGCATTGAGTATCAAGAACTAAGATATTTACGTTTTCAGTGAGACTCATTACATGGTCTAATCCACCAAACCCAATAT
Organism: Gilliamella sp. B2785; assembly: GCF_026537005.1. NCBI lineage: Bacteria > Pseudomonadati > Pseudomonadota > Gammaproteobacteria > Orbales > Orbaceae > Gilliamella > Gilliamella sp. B2785. The sequence continues at coordinate 19,390 of NZ_JAFNNC010000006.1, forward strand.
CATATGCCCAACCATCACCACCAATTGCCCATACTGATTTATCAATTAAGTAGTCAGCATCTTGTATTAGCTCTTTAGCTTCCGATGAGGTTAAATGAGCTAATTGTTGACGCAGTAAATTGACTTGTGTACGTTTTTCATCAATTGAAAGATCTGGCGATTGTAAATTGATTACAATTTCTGGTGAAATTTCGCCTGCAACATGTTCCAACAAACGTAATGCTCGTTTTTTATGTTGGTTATAGGTAATTCGATAGCCAAGGGCGAATTCGGCATTATCTTCAAATAATGAATTTGCCCATGCTGGTCCTCGGCCATTGCGATCGGTGGTATATGGTGTTGACGGTAAGTTACCCCCATAAATTGATGAACAACCGGTGGCATTAGCAATAGCGAGATGATCACCATATAATTGCGTTAATAATTTGATGTAAGGTGTTTCACCACAACCCGCACATGCACCAGAATATTCAAATAATGGTGTTAATAGTTGCGATGTGCGTATATCTATACGTTCGAGGGTTTTTATTTCACGATCTGGTAGTGCTGTAAAGTACTCATAATTAGTCCGCTGTGTTTCAAGATTATCAATGCGCGACTGCATATTAATAGCTTTGATATCAAAGTTATTGCGGTCACGTGAAGGACAAACTTCAACACACAAATTACATCCAGTACAATCTTCAGGCGCAACTTGTAATACGTAGCGTTGACCTTTCATATCTCGCGCTTTCACTTCTAGTGAGCTTAACGATTCTGGTGCATTAACTATTTCACTAACCACTTTGGCTCGAATAGCTGCATGAGGACAAGCTACTACACAATGGTTACATTGGGTACAAAGTTCGGGTTTCCAAATTGGAATTTCTTCCGCAATGTTGCGTTTTTCCCATTTGGTGGTGCCAACTGGCCATGTTCCATCGGGCGGGAAAGCCGAAACGGGTAAAGTATCACCTAAGCCGGCTAACATTGTTGCAGTAACCATTTTAACAAAATCAGGCGCATTGCTTGGTACTACTGATGGGCGCAATGAGCTACTTTCATCAACACAACTTAATGGAATTTGTTCAAGTGATGCGATGGCTAAATCAAGCGCTTTCCAGTTATTTTCAACAATATCTTGCCCTTTACTGCTATAACTTTTGGCAATAACTTCTTTCAGTTGAGTGATACTGAAATCATTTTTAAATATTTCAGATAAATGGAAGAAAGCGGCTTGCATTACGGTGTTTATTCTTGCCCCTAAGTTACATTCTCGAGCAATTTTAGCCGCGTTGATAATATAAAAGTGTGCTCTTTTCTTAATTAATTGAACTTGCACTTCTTTGGGTAATCTATGCCAGACTTCATCCTTACTATAAGGCGTATTAAGCAAAAAGATTCCATCGTCTTTCAATCTTTCAACGATCTGATACTTGTCAATAAACTGATCTTGATGACAACCAATAAAATGAGCACTGGTGATTAAATAAGGTGAATCAATAGGCTCAAGGTTGACTCTAAGATGAGAGGTTGTTAAACCACCTGCCTTTTTCGAGTCATAAACAAAATAACCTTGAACATAAAATGGTGAGTTATCACCAATAATTTTAATATTATTTTTTGTTGCAGATACGGTTCCATCACTTCCCAAACCATAAAATAATGCTTCAAGTGCCGATTTTTGTGGTATTGATTGTTCTGGTAATGGTAATGATAATCCAGTTATGTCATCATAAATACCAACAGTAAATCGAGGTTTTGGCTTCTCAACAGCTAATTCATTAAAAATAGCTAATACCGAGCGAGGATCGAACTCTTTCGAAGATAGACCATAACGACCACCAATAATTTGTGGTAAATAACTACGTTCACCGCGAGAAAAGCTTTCAGCAAATGCTGTCATTACATCTAAATAAAGTGGTTCTGCTTGAGCGCCTGGTTCTTTAGTGCGATCCATCACCGCGATTTTTTTTACGGTTTGAGGAATAATATCAAGCAGATGTTTTGCTGAAAAAGGGCGGTATAATCTGACGATGACTACGCCAACTTTTTCATCATTTTTGATTAGATGATCAACCACTTCTTTGGTGGTACTGACCCCCGATCCCATAATGACAATAATACGTTGCGCATCTTCTGCGCCATAATATTCGAAAGGCTGGTATTTTCTACCTGTCTCTTTTTCAAATGCCTGCATCGCATCAACAACATGGTTGTAAGCATTTTCATAATAGGGATTAATGGCTTCACGACATTGGAAGTAGGTATCAGGATTAGCTGATGTCCCGCGTATTACCGGCTTATCTGGTGTTAATGCGCGAGCACGAAAAGCTTCAATAGCTTGATTAGGTAGTAAGTTACGAATTTGTTCATCACTGATTGGGTAAATTTTATTGACTTCATGTGAGGTTCTAAATCCATCAAAAAAGTGGACAAATGGTATACGACTATTGAGTGTTGCTATTTGTGAAATTAACGCTAAATCTTGAGCTTCTTGTACTGAGCTAGAACAAAGCATGGCGAAGCCAGTCTGCCTGATTGACATGACATCTGAATGGTCACCAAAAATAGATAATGCATGAGTTGCAACGGTACGAGCAGCAACGTGTAAAACAAATGGTGTTAATTCTCCCGCTATTTTGTATAGCGAAGGAATCATTAATAGTAAACCTTGTGATGAGGTAAATGATGTTGCTAGTGCGCCAGTCATTAATGCGCCATGCACGGTCGAGATTGCGCCAGCTTCGGATTGCATCTCAACTACTTTTGGGGTATCACCAAATACGTTGGGCTTATTAAATTCTGCCCATGTGCTGGCTTGCTCAGCCATTGATGAACTCGGTGTAATTGGATAAATAGCAATGACTTCGTTTGCACGATATGCGACAGATGACACCGCACTATTAGCATCTGATATGATCATTAAAAAACCTTGTATTTTATCGTTTTATGACATTACTTAGTTATTATATTTTTTGACTATTGTACCAGAAAGTAAGATAGCTTTTAGTTATTTTTGTGTTAAATTTTTCCGTTATGACTATCTGTTTTTAATCATGACCAAGCGAATTATCATTGGTAAATCGAATTGCAAAAGTTGATGATTAAGCTAACTTGACAAGTTATTTAAGTTGAAGATTTTTTGAAAGTTTACCAATGAGTAGTATCAATAGCATTGATTAGATAAAAAGTTTATATTATCCAAATAGTTGGATAATATAAACGAATAGTATTATTTAATAATTACACGCTCAGTTGATGATGATGTTTTTATTTCACCTAGTAGCCAGGCTTTTTCACCATGCTCATTAAGCAAATTGATGGCTTGGTCAGCTAACTGTTTTGGTAAAGCGATGATTAAACCAACACCACAGTTGAAAGTACGATACATTTCATGGCGACTGACATTACCAGCTTGTTGTAACCAATTGAAGATTGACGGCCATTGCCAGCTTGATTCATCAATAATCGCTTGAGTGTTATCCGGTAAAACACGAGGAATGTTTTCCCAAAAGCCACCACCAGTAATATGGGCAATTGCATGAACGTCGATTTTGGAAATCAAATCGAGAACAGATTTGACATAAATTTTGGTTGGAGCAAGTAGATGATCAGCTAATGGTTTTCCATCTAATTGTTCAGTAGCTGGATTTACACCACTCACTTCAATTATTTTTCGAACTAAAGAGTAGCCATTAGAGTGGGCGCCACTTGATGCTAGAGCAATTAAAGCGTCACCATCTTGTACTTTACTCCCATCAATCATTTCTGCTTTTTCAACTACGCCAACACAAAAGCCGGCTAAGTCATAATCATCACCGTGATACATACCCGGCATTTCGGCTGTTTCACCGCCAACTAAAGCGCAGCCTGATTGTTTACAACCTTCAGCGATACCTGTAACGACTGTTGCAGCAACATCAACATTAAGTTTGCCTGTTGCATAGTAATCTAAGAAGAATAACGGCTCCGCACCTTGAACAATCAAATCATTAACACACATTGCAACTAAATCAATACCAATTGATTCATGGCGGTTTAAATCCATTGCCAGACGTAATTTTGTGCCAACACCATCAGTACCTGATACTAAAATAGGTTGCTTATATTTTTGCGGAATTGCACATAATGCACCAAAACCACCTAGTCCACCCATAACCTCAGGACGTTTGGTCTCTTTTACAACAGATTTAATGCGATTTACCAGTTCATTGCCTGCATCGATATCGACACCGGCATCTTTATAGCTAAGAGATTTGTTATTTGACACGGGAGCAGTCCTTACAGTAGAAAAATTGTTTGATATTTTAGCAAGGATGAAATTTATTGGCGACTAATTATTGATAAAATAACTTATTAATTAAAGAGATTCATTGTTCTCAAACCAACTCTCTAAAATAATAATGGCAGAAGTTGCATCAACATGACCTTTTTCAAGCGCCCGATAACCACGTGAAGCAAAAATGTGTGATTTAGCCTCAACTGTGGATAATCGTTCATCTTGTAGATGTACTTGATAACCAAACATACCATGCAAACGGTTAGCAAATTTGCGAGCTCTAGCGGTTAAAGGTTGTTCTGTGCCATCCATATTTAGTGGTAGTCCAACCACTAAATAATCGGGTTTCCATTCATTAAGTACTTTTTCAATCGCTTGCCAATTAGGTATTCCATCACGAGCTTTAAATGAACAAAGTGGGTTAGCGGTTTTGGTGATGTCCTGACCAATAGCTGCACCAATACTTGCAGTACCAAAATCAAATGCAATAATAGTTGCCATTGTCTATGCATTACCCATTTGGTGAGAAATAGTACTGATATTAATGCCCAATGATTCAGCCGCTTTTTTCCAACGATCCTCAATAGCCACTTCAAAAATAATTTGTGGATCAGCTTCGGTAACTAACCAGTCATTTTTGGCAACTTCACTTTCAAGTTGTAATGATTGCCAACTTGAGTAACCCAGTGCTAGAAAGATATCTTTTGGTTGTTCTGGAGAGCCAATCGATTTCAATGCGTCAAGTGATGTGGTTATCATCACATCATCAGAAATCTGTATACTTGATGCAAACCCCTTATGAGGCGTGTGTAAAATAAAACCTTGCTCCTCGGCAAGTGGTCCACCACAAAATACTGGATGCTCAAGTTCAGCACAACTTTTTGAGGCAGTGATTTCAAGACGGGACAATACGGTTTCAACATTGAGATCTATAATAGGCTTATTCAAAATAATACCCATTGCACCATCACGATTATGTTCACAGATATACACCACAGAACGACTAAATACTGAATCATGTAGTGTTGGCATAGCAATAATAAAATGATTTTTTAAATTCATACGCTCACATTGTTGTTAAATTATAATGCACATTTACCAATTTTGACTTTATGTTCCACATTACAACGCATTAATACTTCTGGATGATTGGTTTCTTCATTAATTGATTCACCAATAATTTCAAAATCCTGCGATAAGTAAAAGTTAATCGCATCACTATTTTGTTTATACACATGTACCAATAATTCATTGTGACGCTGTTTTGCTTTTTCAACTAGCGCAGCTCCGGTTCCGTGATGACGAAAACCTTCTTCAACAAAGAGTCCAGAAATATAATTCTCAGTTAAACCTATAAAACCTACTACGCCATTAAGATCTTGGACATAAATAGTTGACATTGGAATCAACATTTTAACTATATCGTAGTTCTGTTTAAAAAATTCAAGATCAATAAAGTTGTGAGCTTGTTCATTACCTTGTAGCCATATCTTCATAATGGCATCTAAATCTTTTGGTTGGTATTCTCTAATCATTTTTTTAACTCTTCTTATTTAATCTTGATTCAATCGCGTCCATTAAAAGCCCCGTGATTGATAAATCTGGATGGGCAGTTTCAATTTCTCGTACACAAGTTGGACTAGTGACGTTAATTTCAGTTAATTTATCCCCAATTACATCAAGTCCGACAAATAAAAGTCCTTTTTGTTTTAATGTTGGTCCAATACTGTTGGCAATTTTCCAATCACTATCACTTAAAGCTCTTACTTCACCATGTCCGCCAGCGGCTAAGTTTCCACGTGTTTCACCTTTTTGAGGTATCCGCGCCAAACAATAAGGAACCGGAACACCATCGACAACTAAAATACGTTTATCACCATCTTTTATTGCTGGGATAAAATTTTGCGCCATACAGTAACGAGTATTATGCTCGGTAAGTGTTTCAATTATCACAGACACATTGGGATCATCTTGTTTGATTCTAAAAATTGACGAACCGCCCATACCATCAAGTGGTTTTAAAATAATGTCATGGAATTGTTGGTGGAAAGCCTTAATTTGTGATGTTTGGCGAGTAACTAAAGTTTCCGGCGTAAAATCAGCAAACCAAGCAGTAAATAATTTTTCATTACAATCACGTAAGCTTTGTGGCTTATTAACCACTAATACGCCTTTATCTTCAGCGCGTTCTAAAATATAAGTCGCATAGATAAATTCGGTATCAAAAGGCGGATCTTTACGCATTAGTATCACATCGAGTTCACTTAATGCTATTGTTTGCTCGTCACCAAAATCAAACCAATGTTCACTATTGTTATGAACTGTTAGTATACGAGTGGTTGCACTTGCTTCACCATTACGTAAAAACAGATCATTCATCTCCATATAATAGAGTTGATAACCTCGCTTTTGTGCTTCAAGCAGCATAGCAAAGCTGGTATCTTTTTTTAATTTGATATGGCTGATGGGGTCCATAACAATACCAAGTTTAATCATGTTGACTCCTTACTGATTTTATCTGATTGCATTGAATTTGCTGTTGATGACTTGCACACTTTTCTACCTATTTAATATCGCTTATGAGAAAACAAGGCCGAGCGTGGTTTTAGCAATAAAAATCAAGTTTTGAACTATCATACTCGTTACCGATTAATAAGCAAAGCAATCAATTGTTAACTCATTCATTTTGGGTGATTAACCTAAATCACCTAAACGAACTTGAAGGGCGGTTATTGCTGTTAGTGCAGCTGTTTCAGTTCGTAAAACTCGTGGACCGAGTAAAATATCTGTAAACTGATATTGATGCGTCATCTGAATTTCTTCGTTAGATAGCCCACCTTCTGGTCCAATTAATAAACTAATGTTTTTATCCTCAGACGACAGTTGATTTATGCCTTTTTCTGCTTTTGGATGTAAGTTGAGCTTTAAGCTATCAGTTAAACTTGCACACCAATTTTCTAATTTCATTACCGAGTTTACGGTAGGGATGATGTTACGCCCACATTGTTCACAGGCAGAAATAACAATTTTTTGCCATTGTTGAACCTTTTTTTCAAGCCTTTCTTGATCGAGCTTTACGCCACAGCGTTCAGAAAGTAGTGGGGTAATGGTACTCACGCCTAATTCAACTGATTTTTGAATAGTAAACTCCATTTTATCACCACGAGAAATAACTTGGCCTAAATGAATGTTTAAAGGTGATTCTCGATCATCAAAAACAGTCGTTGCTGTTTTTACAACAACGTTTTTTTTGTTTACTTCATGGATCACTGCTGGCGTAATTTGGTTAGAGCCGTCAAACAACGTCACTGATTCGCCAGGCTTCATTCTTAATACACGGATCAGGTGATTAAAAGCATTATCGTCCAAGGTAATTAAGCTATTTTGGTTGATGGTGTAGGGTTGAAAAATTCGAGTCATATCATCTTTTATTCACTATTATTTGAAATAAATTATAGCGTAATTTAATAAGATTCGGTAATCTCTATTTTAAACAATATCAATGCTTGGAATTGAATATGACATTAACGATTAAAGATAGAGTATTAATTGAATCTCTAACAGTTTATACCACAATTGGTGTTTATGATTGGGAAAAAAACATCAAACAGAAGCTAGTCCTTGATTTAGAAATGGCTTGGGATAATAAGCCAGCAGGAAAGAGTGATAATGTAGAATTTTGCTTAGACTATTTCGTTGTTTCACAATCAATAACATCATTAATTGAAGCAAATAAATTTGAGCTTATTGAAACGGTAGCTGAACGCGTTGCACAGTTAGTTATTGAACAATTTTCAGTTCAATGGTTAAAAATCAAAGTTTCAAAACCAGATGCGATTGCTAATGCAGGCAATGTTGCCGTGATTATTGAACGTGGTATCAATTAACTCAACAAATTAATGAATAAAAAAAACGAAAGTGATAATTTACATCATACAGCTTTTGAAAATAGCGAGCCTTTTTCAATTAAATTGACTGACGCTTTACGTTGGCGCCTTAAACGTAAAGTCTTACCCCCAAAAGCGGGATATCAAGTATTTAACCAAACTTGGTGTAGCTCAATTGATTTAAATTTAGAAGGTGATAGAGTCTGGTGGATAGGGCATTCAACTACGTTAATAAGACTTAATAATAAATGGATATTAACCGATCCGGTTTTTTCCAACCGAGTCTCGCCGTTCCAATTTATTGGCCCCAAACGACGAACCAAACCCGCTATTACTATCGATAAATTACCAACGATTGATGTGGTTTTGATATCGCATAGCCATTATGACCATCTTGATTCTAATAGTATAAGGCAACTGGTAAAACGTTTTCCACAAATGACTATTTTAGTTCCCCTAGGGCTCAAAACCAAACTATTAAAATGGGGAGCGAAGCAAGTTATTGAGTTGGACTGGTGGCAATCTTCTAATATTGGTGGAATAACGTTTACTGCGACACCAGCAAAGCATTGGAGTAATCGTGGTGCTTTTGATGTCAACAAATCATTATGGTGTGGTTGGGTAATGCAGAATGATGACTCGCCGTTATCGAAAAATATCTACTTTATGGGGGATACCGGCTATTCAACCAATTTAAAGAAAATAGGCGAAAGGTTTAAGCAAATCGATCTAGCCTTGATCCCCATCGGCGCATATGCACCACGTTGGTTTATGCAATCACAGCACATCGACCCTCAACAAGCATTGCAACTGTATGATGAATTAAATTGCCAATCAGCGATCGCCATTCATTGGGGAGCTTTTGAATTAGCGGATGAATCGTTAGATGAACCACCGTTTTTATTAAATTCTTTGAAGAAAGGTCGTGCTTTTCACGTAATAAAAATAGGTGATAGCTTTGCTATCAATCAGTTTAATAATGCATTAGAATAATGAATAAATTATAAGATAACGAAATATTTGCGAGGGGATATGATGAAACCAGTAATTATCGCACTAACTTGCCTTACACTAAGTTTAAGTTTAACAGCTTGTGGTGGTAAAAATGATGAAGGCAAACAGTACCATTGGTCAAAAGCTCACGGTGTGCTTGAAGATTGCCGAGGAGTGATGAATAAATCAGAACAATGCCAAAAGAATTCAAACAATCAACAGTATTTATTCCAAATAGATAGGTATTAATATGAGCGCTTGGCTTGTTTATGCTTTGCTATCGGCAATTACCGCTGCCTGTGTTGCAATTTTAGGTAAAATTGGTTTACAACACCTTGATGCCAATACTGCAACCGCAATACGGGCTATTGTTATGGCGATTTTTTTAGTTGGCGTGGTTGCCGTGCAAGGAAAGCTAAATCTAATTAACACGTTCTTTAACGATAAGAAAGCATTACTTATTATCGCATTGAGTGGAGTCGCTGGGGCATTATCTTGGTTATTCTACTTCATGGCAATCAAAGAAGGTAAAGTCTCGCAAGTTGCCCCGATTGATAAACTTAGCGTTGTTTTTGCCGTAATTTTTGCTGTTATTATCTTTGGCGAAAAAATTTCATTTCTTTCTGCCATTGGTGTAGCCATGATTGCTGCAGGTGCTGTTTTAGTTGCGCTATTTTAATAAATTATTAAACAGCTCAACTGTCACATATTCACCTTTAGCAACATTGCCTCTTTCTTGCTCAAGGATGATAAAGCAGTTGGCATGATTAAACGACTGAGTTAGATGTGAGCCTTGTTGACCCGTTGAAGCAACTTCTAACTCACCTTCAGAATTAACTTGCAACACACCGCGTTGAAAATCTAATCGGCCAACACTTTTTTTAAGATTCGTTGCTGCTTTCACTTTAAATGACAGATTGTTAGAGGTTAAATGCTCTCCTGACAGTGCTAAAATCAAAGGCTGAACTAACTGATAGAAAGTGACCAATGTCGAAACTGGATTGCCGGGTAATCCACAAAACAACGCATCACCTATCTTTCCAAACGCAAACGGCTTACCGGGTTTTATAGCAATTTTCCAGAAATTAATTTTACCCAGTGCTTCTAAAGCTGTTTTTGTATAATCTGCATCACCAACAGAAACGCCACCGCTGGTAATCACTAAATCAGCAAGTTTAGACGCTGTTTCAAGTGATTGCTTAATTCGGTTCGGATCATCGGCAATAATACCTAAATCGATAATTTGGCAATTTAATTTAGATAATAATAATTTTAGCGTAAATCGATTACTATCATAAATTGCACTTTTGTTTGTTAGCGGATCACCAATATCGGTTAATTCATTTCCGGTTGAAAAGATAGCGACTTTTATTTTTTTATATACGACTAATTCAGTTATACCAAGCGTGGCTAAACTTGATAGTGTTGGAATGGTTAAACGTGTACCTTTAGTCACCACCACCGAATCTTGTTTAACATCTTCGCCGATACAACGAATATTGCTACCTAATTTAATATCACCTAAAAAATTAATACCTGACTCTGTTTGCTCTGTCTCTTCTTGCATCACCACAGCATCAGCTTGTTCAGGAACAGGCGCGCCAGTCATAATGCGTAAGCAACTCCCTGAAGGCCAATTCAGATTTGAGATATCATCTCCAGCAAAAATAGTACCGGCTAAAGGTAATAATTTCGATTGATTGATATCAGCTAACCTTACCGCATAACCATCCATAGCCGAATTGTTAAAACTTGGTACATTAATTGGAGAAATAACCGGGTCGGCAGTAACACAATCTAAGGCGTCAAATAATGCAACTTTTTCACTTGAAAGTTGATTGTATAATGATGATGCTTCAAGTATATTTTTTTTAGCTTGCTCAAAGGTTAATAACATAAATGAAGCTCCTTATAATTGATTATCCATTCAGGGAAGAGTGATATTGGCGAGTTAATAATTTTACAAAATTGAAATAAATAGGGTGCGGTATTAAACTGCACCCATTAAAACTTGATTATACATTAAATAAGAAATTCATAATATCGCCATCTTGCACGACATAATCTTTTCCTTCTGAACGCATTTTTCCTGCTTCTTTAGCACCTTGTTCACCACCATATTTGATAAAATCTTCAAAGGCAATGGTTTGTGCACGGATAAATCCTTTTTCAAAATCGGTGTGAATTTTCCCCGCTGCTTGAGGTGCAGTATCACCAACAGAGATAGTCCAAGCACGAACTTCCTTAACGCCAGCAGTAAAATAAGTTTGTAAGTTAAGTAAACTATAACCCGCGCGGATAACTCTATTAAGACCCGGTTCGGTTAAACCAAGATCTTGCATAAATTCATCACGATCAGCATCATCAAGCTCAGCAAGTTCTGCTTCAATAGCTGCACAAACTGGTACTACGACTGCTTTTTCTTGTTCAGCGATGGCTTTCACTTTATCTAAAAACGGATTGTTTTCAAAACCATCTTCATTGACATTCGCGATGTACATAGTTGGTTTTAACGTTAAGAAACTAAGATATTTAATCGCATCTAGTTCTTCTTTACTTAAATCTAAAAGTAATAATTTTTTACCTTGTTCAAGGTGAGGAAGGCACTTTTCAAGAATCTCAAGTTCATATTTAGCGTCTTTATCACCACCTTTAGCTCGTTTTTGTAAACGGGTAATAGCGCGTTCACAGGCTTCAAGATCGGCTAACGCAAGTTCTGTGTTAATAATTTCGATATCTTCAGCTGGATCGATTTTACCTGCAACATGAACAATGTTTTCGTTTTCAAAACAACGAACAACATGGCCAATTGCTTCGGTTTCACGAATATTAGCTAAGAATTGATTTCCAAGTCCTTCACCTTTAGATGCACCTTTTACTAAACCTGCGATATCAACAAATTCCATGGTCGTTGGTAATGTTCGTTGCGGCTTAACAATTTCCGCTAATTGATCTAAACGCGGATCGGGCATTGGCACTACGCCTGTATTAGGTTCGATAGTACAAAACGGAAAGTTAGCCGCTTCAATCCCAGCTTTAGTTAGTGCATTAAAAAGCGTTGATTTACCCACATTTGGTAGACCGACAATTCCACATTTAAATCCCATATTGTTTATTACCTTGTGTTATAAAAATCTTAAACATTGATTATATACTAAATTGCACTAATTGTGCTAATGTTGATGATATAAGAAGATCGAAATCAACACTTAAAACGATACTCTGCTTAATCTCAAAATAGTTTTATTAACAGTATGATTGTTAGCTAATTTTGAAAGGTTAATCCGAGCTGATATAATTGATTTTTTTTCAGTCCATAAATTTCAGCAGTAATCGCAGCGGCTTTTTTTAAAGGTAGCTCATTTAACAATAGTTTTAGTGTATTAATTGCTTTTGCATCAATCACATCATCCGTTTTACTCACACCTTCGGCAATTAAAACGAATTCGCCTTTTTGTCGGTTACTATCTTCTTCTAACCATTCAATCAGATCTTTTATGGAAAAATGGACGATGGTTTCCCATGTTTTGGTCAGCTCTTTAGCTAACACAATCTGTCTATCGCTTCCCCAAATGGTTTGCATATCATGCAAGGTATCTAAAAGTCGATGCGTTGATTCGTAAAAAATCATAGTTCGTGGTTCATCAATTAACGTAGTGAGATAATCTTGTCGTGCTTTTGTTTTAGCCGGTAAAAATCCCTCATAACTAAATCTATCCGAAGGTAATCCAGCCACTGAGAGTGCCGCAATGGCCGCACATGCACCAGGGATGGGTACTACATTAATATTATTTTCACGGCAAGCTTTCACTAAATGATAACCGGGATCATTAATTAATGGTGTGCCTGCATCAGATATTAACGCTATTGATAATCCTGATTTAAGTTTTTCAATTAATAGTTGTGATTTTTCTTGCTCATTATGATCATGTAAGGCGAACAATTTGGCTTTAATCCCCAAATGTTGCAAAAGCAGTCCACTATGACGGGTATCTTCAGCCGCAATTAAGTCAACTTGCTTAAGTGTATTAATCGCGCGAAGGGTAATATCATCTAAATTACCAATAGGTGTTGCTACAATATATAAAGTCATTATTTTGGGATCACTGTAAATTTTTAAGTCTTAAATATACTATACCAAATTTAATGTACATACTCCTAGTGCCGAAAAAAGTCTTAATCAATGAAACATAGACGGATAATAGGGCATTTATTAAACCAAATTTTAGCAATCATTTTATACTGGTGATAGATTTCATCTAAATATCGCCTAAATAACTTACAATAAGCAACATAAACTGTAAAATTTGCCGAATTTACAGTTTTTAAGCAATAAAAATGCTATTTTAGCTGTGATTTTATTGATTTAGCTTGCTGGTAATTAATATAATAGCTTTTTGTTATAAAAACGATAAAATGTTCGTATTAAAACTATATATATAAATGAAAGGTGTTATTGTGAAAAAAATTCTCACATTAAGTTGTTTAAGTTTGATGATTTCTGCTTGTACGCAGACAAATCCAGCTGATATCGAAGATATATCTGATTCTTCGAGATCTTCTACCTCCTCGGTTTACACAAAACCGCCTGAAATTATTTCCAAAGGTAATCGAGCGCCATCATCTACATCAACTTATACACCATCGGCGCCAGCATCTCGTAATTCGACTAGCGGTTCAACTAGTCAAGGTGTTGTGACATCAAATGAACGTATTGTCTATAATCGTGATTATAATGATATTCCAAAAGGTGGCTATCAAGGTGATACTTACACCGTCAAACGAGGCGATACACTGTTTTATATCGCGTGGGTAACCGGTAATGATTATCGAGCATTAGCTGCTAAAAATAATATCAAAGAACCTTTTGCTGTAAGTGTAGGTCAAGTGCTTGATGTTAGCGGTGGCACAACGATCGTTGAAACTAAAAAAACCACATCAACTAATACGCCTGCTCAGACTAGTTCAACCAAACCAGTTGTAACAACAGTAACTACTACAACAACTACTACATCTGGTACTAATAAACCAACCAATACAGTTGAAACTACTGAAACTGTAACTGAACCGGCTTCAACCACATCGCCATCGCCATCTAGCTCAACATCGAATGTTGCCAATATTACATGGCAGTGGCCGGCGCAAGGTAAGATCATTGAAAAATTTTCTAATGCCACTAAAGGTATAGATATTGCTGGTTCATTAGGCGCTAAAGTCGTTGCAGCAGCGGATGGTCGAGTGGTTTATTCTGGTAATGCATTACCAGGTTATGGTAACTTAATCATTGTAAAACACAATGATGACTATTTAACGGCGTATGCGCATAACCAAACTATTTTGGTTAAAGAACAACAAAATGTTCGAGCTGGTGAACAAATTGCGACAATGGGCGCAACGGGAACTTCATCAGTACGACTACACTTTGAAATTCGTTATAAAGCGCAATCAGTCGATCCATTAAAATACTTATCTAAATAATAAGTGTTTAAAAAGATTAAAACGTTAAAAATGCACTTAATCAAACGTGCATTTTTAACGAAAGTCCAATTCATTTAACCATTTTATTTTACGTAACTAAGGAGTTATATTCATGGCAGTAAAAAAATTAGTTCTTATTCGTCACGGAGAAAGCGTTTGGAATCAAGAAAACCGTTTTTGTGGTTGGACTGATGTTGATTTATCTGACAAAGGTAACAAAGAAGCTGCTGAAGCAGGTAAATTACTAAAACAAGAAGGCTTTACATTTGACTATGCATATACTTCAGTTTTAAAACGTGCTATTCATACATTATGGCACATCCTTGATGAAGTTGATCAAGCATGGTTACCGGTTGAAAAGAACTGGAAATTAAACGAACGTCATTATGGTGCGTTACAAGGTTTAAATAAAGCAGAAACTGCTGCTAAATATGGTGATGATCAAGTTAAATTATGGCGTCGTGGTTTTGCTATCACTCCTCCTGCACTTGAAAAATCAGATGAGCGCTTCCCTGGTCACGATTCACGATACAGCAAATTACCAGAATCAGAATTACCATTAACTGAAAGCTTAGCATTAACAATTAAACGTGTACTTCCTTACTGGGAATCAACTATTGCACCACGTGTTGCAAAAGGTGAACGTGTTATTATTGCCGCTCACGGTAACTCTCTTCGTGCTCTAGTTAAGCATTTAGACAATATCAGTGATGATGACATTATCGATGTTAACATTCCAACTGGCGTACCATTAGTTTATGAATTTGATGACAACATGAAAGTTGTTAAACATTACTACTTAGGTAATGCTGATGAAATCGCAGCTAAACAAGCAGCGGTAGCAAACCAAGGTAAAGCCAAATAAATTTATTCATTAAAAAGGTAAGTCGAGAGACTTACCTTTTACTTTTAGTGTTACTGATAATTACTATCTAACTTTTTGAGACGCAAATTTTGTCTAAAATTTACTATATTTATGGCGTAATGAACGCCGGAAAATCCACAGAATTACTACAAATAGATCATAACTATTTAAGTAATAATATGCAGACATTATTACTTAAATCATCGGTCGATACTCGCGACTCCGCAGTTGAGATTGTATCTCGACTTGGATTACGTAAAAAAGCATTACAACTTGATGATAATACTGTTGATGGTATTATTGAACAGATCAAACAAAATAACTATGCGTGTATTTTGATTGATGAAAGTCAATTTTTATCGTCCAATACCATATGGAAGTTGTCAGACGTATGTGATGAGTTTGGCGTTCCGATGATGTTTTTTGGATTAAAGACCGATTATATGGGACATTTGTTTGAAGGTTCGAAAACATTATTAGAAATTGCTGATAATTATAGAGAACTTAAAACCGTATGCTGGTGCGGTAAAAAAGCGACAATGATTCTGTTAGAAGGTGAAAACGGACAAATTGTTAAATTTGGTAATTCAATTCATCTTGGTGATAGTGAATACCATTCAGTTTGTCGAAAACACTGGAAAGCAGGGCAGGTTAGACCCAATTAACGCATATCCTTGCTCATGATGGATATATATTTTAATTATAATTATAAGGAATTAATCTCATGAAAATTAGAAATCTTACGTTAGCTGTCGCGCTTGGAGTAATCTCCTATGCTGCCAATGCTACACATTACATTATTACTGACACCGACATTCAAGTTAGAAAAGGTGGCTGGTATCTAACAAATGTCGAACATGCAAAGGGTGCACCAACTTTTAGTATGCAAAATAGTGTACTTAGAGGTGGGCTTCAAGAAGATGTTGAAGTCTTAACTCTTATAAGTGATGGACTGACTATTAAATTAAGCCCAACTCGTGGTCTAGGTATCCTTTCAGTTGAAGGTGATGGAGTGCGCTTAGGTTGGGATTCCCCGGTTGAAGAAGTCGTTCATCCAAATAATATCAACTTAGAAAGCCGTGGCGGTAATGGTTGGTTAGATGGCTTTAATGAAATGATGGTTCGTTGTGGATTTGAATGGACAGGTCATGCGGTACAAGCTGATGGAATGATGTATACCCTTCATGGGCGCGCGCAAAATACACCAGTTTCAAAACTGTTTGTTGATATTGAAGACGAAGCACCATACACCATTACCGTTAGTGGTCTTATCAAAGAAAAAGCTTTCAAAAAGAGCAATTTAGAAACTTGGGTTAGAATTTCTCATGTACCAGGAACTAAAGAATTTACTGTTCACGATACTGTGACTAACCAAGGTGATTACCCGCGTGATTATCAAATTATCTATCACAGCAATTTTGGTACACCAATCCTTGAAGAAGGGGCAAAATTTGTTGCACCTGTTAAAGAAGTTTCACCATTCAATGATTATGCGGCTACCGGCCTTAAAAATTGGCAAACCTATTTAGGACCAACAAAAAACTTTGACGAAATGGTTTATAACATCTTCCCTTATGCGGATTCAAAAAATCAAACTCAAGTGATGTTGGCTAACAAAGCAGGTGATAAAGGGGTTGGTATTTCATTTAATACTAAACAGTTACCAGTGCTTACATTATGGAAAAACACCGATACGCTTAAACAAGGTTACGTGACTGGTATTGAGCCAGGTACAAGCTTTGCCTATCCTGTTACTATTGAACGTGAACAAAAACGTGTTCCTCAATTAGAACCAGGTAAAAGCGCTGACTTTAAGCTAACATATAGCTTATTATCAAATAAAGAAGCCGTAAAAACTTATGGTGACAAAATTAAAACCATTCAAGGTAAACAAACTACAAAAGTCGTTGAACAACCAATGGCTAAAGAATAAGTTATATCAAATTCCACCGCTAACAAAAAGGTTAGCGGTGACTTTCACTCCGCGATTAAACAAATTCCCATACCTTAACGCACTAATCTAAGTTAAAATAAATTCAGAAATTTGACTGTAGGAATCAATATGAGAAGAATGATAGTTGGTATAAGTGGCGCAACAGGCTTTGCTTATGGTATAAAAGCTTTAGAACTCCTAAAACCAATGGACATTCAAACCCATCTTGTCATATCAAAAGCGGCCAAAATAACCGGGAATTACGAACATTCTAAATCCCAGTTAGCACAATTAGAATCTTTAGCCGATATGGTCTATTCGGTTGACAATATTGGCGCTGCCATTGCTAGTGGGTCATATAAAACAATGGGCATGTTAGTTGCACCTTGCTCGATGCGAACACTGGCAGCAATAGCTCATGGTCTATCTGATAATTTATTAACACGCGCTGCTGATGTCGTTTTAAAAGAGCGTCGTCGCTTAGTGTTAATGACACGAGAAGCCCCATTACATCTAGGACACATTAAAAATATGGAAGCGGTGACATTAATGGGGGGAATTATTTTTCCACCTGTTCCTGCGTTATATCAACATATTGAAAGTGTCGATGATATTATCACTCATAGTGTTGCCAGAGCGCTTGATCTGTTTGATATTGATGTACCTAGTTTACCGCGCTGGGGTGAGGATATGAGTCTTAATCAAAAATCTGAATAAAATAATGAAATCATCTGACCATAAAATCGTGCAATTTATTAAACAGCAACATGTGTTAAGTTTGAGCCTAATATTAGCAGAAAACCAACCATGGTCATGCAACGCATTTTATGTATTTGATGAAGTTAATTGGTGCTTATATTTCTTATCAGAATTGAAAACCCAACACGCACAAGCGATGCTAAAAAATCCTAATGTTGCTGGCACGATTAGCATTAGTCCAAAATCGGTTGCTAAAATACAAGGGATACAATTTACAGGCAATGCTCAATTGCTTGCTGAAAATCAAGCAAGTCATGCTTATAAACTTTATTATCATGCCTTTCCTTTTGCCAGAGTGATGAAAGCACCGATTTGGTCTATTCAATTGCAACAAATCAAGATGACAAATAACCTAATGGGTTTTGCGCATAAAACCCATTGGCAACGTAATGAAGAGCTTTAAAAGCAGACTTAGCTTTCGAAAATAAACATCATCCAGCGAATGATATTAACATCGAATTATTTTGGGGGGATTCCTTCTTCGAATTCAGGATAACCATCACAAATAATATCCCAATTCGCTTTTGAACCGGTATAAATATGAATACGCTTTTCCGCATTAATTGGTTCATTAATTAGGCCAATACGTAATCGATAACTATTATTATCATTATCACGACTAGAAAAAAGGTGTGAACCACATTGACCACAAAAATGGCGATTAACGCCTGAGCATGAAAAAACTTTTATCTTTTCTTCGCCCTTAATAAAAGTTAAATCTTCCTTGTTAATGGCTGTTGCAGCATTAAAAGCCGAACCAGTTTGTTTGCGACAACGCGAGCAATGACAATACACAATTGTTTTAATCTCATTATTAAGTTGATAGACAACCTCGCCACATAAACAACTTCCTGTCATCATAATTTATTTACCTTTTTTATTTATCATTTGTTAACACATTATAAAGACAGATAGAAATAAGTTACAAGTAATTTAAAAATAGATAAAAAAAGTTGAGGAGCGGGTTTTTTGATGAAAAAAAGCACCAATAATTAGTACCAATAATCAAATAAACTAAATTTACTTTTTTATTTATCCATTTATTCCCTTCAAATACATTAAAATCAGAAATAAGTTGGAAATAATTTAAAAAATAGAAAAAAAGTTGAGGAGCGGGGTTTTTGAGGAGAAAAAGGCACCAATAATTAGTGCCTATAATCGAATATATTTTTATATAAGAGAAAAACGGTCAGCATTTTTCAATAAAATAGCGCATTATGCGATTATCGGTCGTTAGTTCGGGATGGAATGAGCAGACTAAAATATTATTCTGCTCTGCCATTATGCAATGATTATCAATAAAAGCAAGTTGTGTGACTTGCTTGCCCGCCCTAGCAATATAGGGCGCTCGGATAAAAACAGCTGGAACTTGCTGGCCAATAGGTGCAATATCTAACATCGTCTCAAAGCTAGCAATTTGCCGACCAAATCCATTACGTTCAACCACAATATCCATCAACCCCAGTTGTTCAACTTCGCTATGGCTTGTTTCATTACCGCAAAGCACCAAACCCGCGCAGGTACCAAAAATCCCTTTACCTTGCTTAGCAAACTCTTGGATTGGTTCAAATAAGCCATTTTGTCGAATTAAACGACTTATTGCAGTTGATTCACCACCCGGAATAATTAAACCATCAACTTGACTCAATTGCTCGGGCTTTTTTACTGCAATTGGGATGACTAAATCAATAGTTGCAAGCATATTTAAATGTTCAGTCACTGCACCTTGTAAATTAAGCACACCAATGGTTTTACTTGCTTTTGAGCTCATTACCAACCTCGCTCCTGCATTCTTTCAGATTCGCTTAATTTGCTGATTTCGATACCTTTCATCGCTTCACCTAATCCTTTTGAAAGTTCAGCTAATCTTGGATAATCGTCAAAATAAGTTGTTGCTTGAACGATTGCTTTAGCGAATTTTTCCGGATTTTGCGATTTAAAAATACCTGAACCAACAAACACACCATCGGCACCAAGTTGCATCATCAATGCAGCATCAGCAGGCGTAGCAATGCCGCCAGCAGCAAAATTAACAACCGGTAGTTTACCCAGTTGTTTGATTTGTAATATCAACTCATAAGGTGCACCAATCTCTTTAGCAAATGTCATCAACTCATCTTTTGATTTACCAACAACTAAACGAATTTGTTCATTTACTCGGCGCATATGCCTTACTGCTTCTACAATATTACCTGTTCCTGGTTCACCTTTGGTGCGTAGCATCGAAGCTCCTTCACCAATTCGACGCAGTGCTTCGCCTAAGTCACGACAACCACAAACAAAAGGTACGGTAAATTCATCTTTCAATAAATGATATTGTTCATCCGCTGGTGTCAGCACTTCGCTTTCATCAATATAATCGACGCCCATAGACTCCAAAATGCGTGCCTCAACGATATGACCGATTCGCGCTTTTGCCATAACAGGTATGGTGACTGCTTTCATCACTTCTTCAACGATTGTTGGATCAGCCATTCGTGCTACGCCTCCAGCAGCGCGTATATCAGAGGGAACACGTTCTAAAGCCATTACAGCCACTGCACCTGCTTGCTCAGCAATTTTTGCTTGTTCGGCATTAACTACATCCATAATCACACCGCCTTTTTGCATCTGTGCCATGCCACGTTTTACTGTTTGTGTACCTGTTTTCATGATTACTCCTAATTAAATAAACTATTATTCAAAATAAAATTGCTACAATAAACAGCCAATTGGACTATAATTAACCCATCCAATTATGCATAAATCAAAAAACTGATAGACGATGTGGAATAAACAAAAATTAGCGGCTTTTGACGGAGCACTATTTAAAAAAGTGATCCAGTTGATTGAAAATTACATTGAACAAGGGGTATTAATAGCGGGTGAGAGATTACCATCAGAGCGAGAGTTGGCTAAAAATCTGCACGTTAACCGCTCAACTATTGTCCATGCACTAGATATCTTAACTGAACGAAATATATTGGTTCGTAAGCAGGGTAGTGGAACCTTTATTAATGATCAAAAATGGGGGCTTCAAGCTTACTCCACTATTAACTGGCGACTACCAGCCCATTTCTATCAAAATCGCAAAAGCGTATATCAACAAAAAGTATTTCAGACTCGTCAGCAAATGGCGAACATCTGTGATTTGGCTAATGGCGATTTACCAACTCATATGATGCCCAAATTAATGTTACCCAATATCACCTCTCATGAAATGGTTGCTTATGAAAAGCAAAGCGACACATTGCAATTGGGTCTACCCACACTCAAAGTGCAGATCGCAAATTA
Organism: Gilliamella sp. B2785; assembly: GCF_026537005.1. Lineage (NCBI taxonomy): Bacteria > Pseudomonadati > Pseudomonadota > Gammaproteobacteria > Orbales > Orbaceae > Gilliamella > Gilliamella sp. B2785. The sequence continues at coordinate 40,839 of NZ_JAFNNC010000006.1, forward strand.
TATGTTGAACCAATTTGGCATGATGGTTGATACCGATCAAATTTTAATAACCTCAGGAACGCAGCAATCCCTCTTTTTAATTACTCAAGGATTATTAAAACCTGGCGATGCAATAGGCATTGAATCACCTTCATATTTCTATTCATTACCACTATTTCAAGCAGCAGGCTTGCGGTTATATGGTATTGAGTGTGATGCCGAAGGGATAACCTTAGAGAGTTTACAAAAAGTCAGTTTAGAACGGCAAATTAAATGGCTATTTCTAAATCCAATATTTCAAAATCCAACGGGATGTGTGATGAGTAATCATCGAAAAAAACAGATATTGGCATTTTGTCGAAAGCAGTGTATTGGTATTGTTGAGGATGATGCTTATAGTGGGTTAACTTTTGATCAAAAGAGTCATATCGACCCGATAAAAAAATATGATACCAGTAATCAAGTTATCTATTTAGGATCATTATCCAAATATATTGGTCGCAACATACGTATTGGTTGGATGATTGCACCGAAAGAAATTATCGAAAAACTAGCCAATATAAGGCATCACATTGACTCGGGATTAAGTATATTACCGCAACTTTTAGCTGAAGAATATTTGACTCATCACTACCAATCCCATCAAGAATGGTTACGCCAGCAATTAAAACAGAAGGCTAACCAACTAATAGATTGGCTTGATGACTATTTTAAAGGTGACATCAATTACCAGATACCCACAGGCGGTTTTCATCTATATGCCCATTTGCCCGTTAGCAGTCAGGCGCAGGAGTTGGCTATTTTAAATCAATTACTAGCAAAGCATATAATCGTGTCACAAGGCACTGACTTTGGGGATCGAGTTGGCGCTATACGTTTAAGTTATGGTCATTTTGCAAAAGATTTGATGAGATAAAGCGAACTAAGTTTTTATTGATTGTTCTAACAGGTATTTGGCGTTAATAAATAGATCATAACGGCCCAGACAAACAAGGCAGGGTTAATCGGTAAACTTCAAATCTCATTATTGGATTGAATCTCAGCTAAATAATCACAAAACTATCAAAAAATCGCGGTTTTTATGCCTTATTAGCTACATTATATGATATAACAATTTGCGCTTGATATAAGGCCTTCGTAGCAATAACATTTATTATTAAAAACCATATCCGATTACTTAAAATAGATTCACATAAAAAATCTTATCATTTTATTTACAAAATATTATCTGAAACCACGGTACACCAATATTTAACTCACTTGTTATATATGTTAGATTATTTGCTCCTTTCATATATAAGCAGGTAGGCTGATTTTGAATCTTTCTCCAAAAGCTTTTCACTATTTGGGTGTTATCGCAACACTTGCATCATTAGGAATGTACGTATCGTATATCCCACAAATTATCGACAATCTTCATGGATTTAAAGCTAATCCAACTCAACCTTTAGCGGCAGCAATTAACTGCTCATTATGGGTCTGTTATGGCTTATTACGACAAAAAAAGGATTGGCCAATTGCAATAGCTAATTTTCCAGGGGTATTATTTGGTTTAACCGCGTTTATTACTGCTTTATAAATTCTTGTTTTAACTCCCTTATATTTTCTTTATACAGCATAATATATGCTGTATTTTTTTATAATCACAATTTTTGTGAAATAGGCTAGATAATTGTTACTCAAAAATTGAGAAATCAGAGAAGATTAAAAATTAACCTTGCATATAACTTATTAATTATTATATTGTTATTGAGTTATCAACAGGTTTGTTAAATACTTATCAAATAATAAAGTGAATAATTTAATCAATTAATTTAATTTATCGATTTACTATTGTTATCTAATAGTGATTAGACTATAGTAAAAGTCAGCCTATTTTTTAGGCTGGATTCATCTTTAAAATCTATCAGAATGTTATTTATACAAAGATTAACTAAATTTGATGATTAACAAATGAGTTTTATAAAATAAGGAAATCACCATGGCTGATATTAATCTTTCCGATGATTTGATAAAAGATTTTATCTACTCAATGTACCGTAAAGAGGTATTATTAAATTTAAAAGGTGTGGTTTTGACTGAAGAAGATCGCAAACAACTCCACGCAAAAAGAGACTTTGTAAATCAATTATCTGAAGCCGAATTATCCGATATTCGCTCATGGGTTCTAGATAAATTAAAATTACTCGAAAACCAACACCAAGAGCAGAATTAACTAAAAAATCTATACTAAGCTAGCTTTTTCAAATCTATTGATAAAATTTATTTGCAGCGTTATTCAAAACGATATGGACAGTTTAAACAATCGTTTTATAATGCATCAGTTACTCGATAATCTTAAGGAAAGATCATGAAAAAGTTAGCAGTAGTTTTATTATTAGGTCTCCCAGTTATTGCATCTGCGTCCAATTGTGACGAAATTAGTGCAAATATCGCCGAAAAAATTAAAAATAACGGTGTTAATGAAAATAGCTTCCAATTAAAACTTGTTCCTCAAGGTGAACAAAATATTGAAGGTAAAATCGTTGGATCATGTGATCGAGGTAAACAAAGCATTGTTTATATTCGTACACCATCATCAAAATCAGTTAAAGATGAGCCTGAAACACCTGTTGAAATCACACCACAACCCGTCGAGAGCGACAGCCCTAGTAACGCTCCAGTTCAAACGCCAGCTTCGGCACCAGTAGAAAAAGTTCAAACTCCAGAGCCGACTTCTACAGAATCTCAGGAAACTGAACAAAAAGCAGAATAAAGAGAAATTTAAGTAACCATTTTATAAATTTTATAATTTGTTTAACCGGGGTGCTATAGGCTGAGATTATACCCGTTGAACCTGATTCGGTTAATACCGACGAAGGGAGTTTAAAACACGTCTATTATAGAAATCTGTTTAACTCCTTATAGCGAATTTGTCAAAAAAGGAGTCATTATGCCATCATTTAACTCACTGATTGAATCAAGCAAGTGGAAACACTATATTCAACATGATTTTGTTCAACAATTAGGAAAAGGCACATTAGACTTAACCTGCTTTCAATACTACCTTAAACAAGATTATCTTTTTTTAATCAACTTTTCCCGAGCTTGGGGACTTGCAGTATATAAAAGTCACGACATTGCTCAAATTCGGCAATCATTAGAGAGTTTAAAAACCATTGTTGAAGTTGAACTCGATCTGCATATTGAATATTGCAAAAAATGGCACATATCTGAATATGAACTAAGCACATTAAAGGAAGCCAAAGCCAATAGCGATTATACACGTTATGTGCTTGATATAGGATTACACGGCGATATATTAGATATACACATAGCAATGGCACCCTGTTTAATTGGGTATGGCATGATTGCCAATTGGATTCAAGGTTGGGAAGAAAACAACCCATATCGCTCTTGGATTGAGATGTATGCTAGTAAGGAGTTTCAACAAGCAGTACAAAAAGAAATTGCTTGGATAGAACAACAATTACTTAATATTAGTGAAAACCGATTTAAACAATTAAGCCAAATATTTAAGCAAGCGACGCAACTGGAAATAAATTTTTGGCAAATGGCATTGGATAAAAGTGACTAGTAAACAGCATGTTTTACCATTTTAGATAAAACATGCTGAGCATGAATTATAAAAGTTGTTGATAGTTTTGCTTGGTTACATCATCCCAAACACTTGCTTGGACTTGCCCAATATGATGTTGTTGTAAAAGCAACATAGTTAGTCGAGATTGTCCAATCCCGCCACCAATTGTCTGTAAAAAATCACCATTAGCTAATGCCTTATGCCAAGCATATTGGAGACGATCTTCATTATTGGTTAATTTTAATTGACGTTTTAACGTCTCAGGATCGACGCGAATACCCATTGACGAAATTTCAAAACCACTATTTAAAACTGGATTCCAAACTAAAATATCACCATTTAATCCTTTAGAACCCATCTCATTATCGCTACTCCAATCATCATAATCAGGGGCGCGCACATCGTGTTTTTCTTTATTTGACAAATCACCGCCAATACCGATTAAAAATACTGCGCCTAACTCTTTAGTAATCGCGTTTTCGCGCTCTTTTGGTGACAAATTAGGATAACGTTTTAATAACTGCTCACTATCCATAAAAGTGATCGACTCTGGTAAAAAACAAGAAAGATGATATTTTTCTGAAACCACTTTTTCTGTAGCCTTAATGGCACTATAAATCTTCTCTACCGTCTGTTTTAAATAAGCAAGATTGCGATCTTCAGGACGAATCACTTTTTCCCAATCCCATTGATCGACATAAACAGAGTGAATAGGGGAGAGCTTATCTTCATCAGGGCGAAGCGCTTTCATATTGGTATAAATACCTTCACCAACTGGAAAATTATGTTGGCTCAATATTTTGCGTTTCCATTTAGCGAGTGAATGAACCACTTCAAATTGCGCATCAGGAATACTCTTAATATTAACCTGAACCGCCTTCTCAGTCCCAGATAAATTATCCTGAACACCATCACCAATTTGACTCAAAAGTGGGGCTTGAACTTCAATTAGTGATAAATTATTAGCTAATTGCTCAGCAAAAAATTGTTTAACAAAATTGATCCGTTGTTGCTGCTCTTTAAATGATATCGTCATGTCTCATCTCAAAAAGTGAATGGGTTAGTGACGATAAATTAAACTAGAAAACAGAAATATGCAAGTTAGAACATATTCGGACTTTTTATAAAGCGCTAAGCACTATAATCAAATTCACGGATTTCCGATGCGGGCAAGGACTGCATCACACATTAAACGTAAAAAATGAAATTAAATTACCCAATAATACAATATATTAGGTAATTATTTTTCATCATATAGGTAAAAGATAATTGAGTTAATTATTGATTAAAATAGGTGGAAACAATATGGGTTAAATTTGGCTTTTGCCATTTTGCGATGAACACAAAATTAGGTACTATAAATGGATATCTTTTGTTTCCAGCCATAGTAAATTCAAATTTACTGGTAATCCAGCCTTTCTTGAACTTGAAATTTGAAATTGACGTCATTGGTATTCGAATAACATCATTCGTTAAATCTGCACCGAGAGTTAAGCCAATTAAAATAATTTCATCGGAATTAAAATAAATAAGGTAGTGTTTAATATCAAAAGCGGCTGCGCCCTGAAAAAGTGCAAATCTCCAAAGTTTTGGGTGGATAGAACCATAAATTATTGATGAGCTATTAAAATCGGGTAATTCAAGTTTTTCAAATAAGGCTTTTATTTTTTCTAGCTTTAACCCATCATTCATGTTAATACTCCCTTGCGTTGAAAATTTACTCTTAATTAACACATTGTTTTTATTAAAAATCGAAGATTGTAAGAAGTTGAGGGGATTGATTATAAAACGAACAAAAACTAATTAAAATAGAAATGTAGTAAAAGATCATAACTATCATTTAGAAAAAATTCAGACTTACGAATGGATGAAATATGATCAAATAAGTTATTGCATAAAATCCTTTCGTAAAGGGAGAGGATATGTATTTAAAAATTAAATAGTCGAAGAAATCATAATAAGCGATTAAGCGGCTTAGCGACGTTTGAATTACCCGCGGGTTTATTTTTGAGGTTCCTATCGCAAAAAAAGTTGAGGAGCGGGGTTTTTGGGGTTCTAAATTTCACTTAAAAATTATTAAATGATCAAAATTCTTGTTTTAAGCCCTAAAATAAAATTTTCAGGATCAATCGTTCTGATTATAAAGATTTGTAATGATGATATACTTAATTAAAACAATAGATAACCAATTGCAACTTAGATTATTTTTAGATCCAATTTACAAAAGTTAACACAAATGAGCGAAAAAAAGTGTTGCATCGTGTTTTTCCAATCACTATACTTTTTACACGGTTTTAGCTAATAGGCTAAAATTTGATATAAAAGTATAAAATCACAAATAAATCAAAAAATTACTTGACAAGGTAGTCTAAAATGCATTATAATTTTCAACAGGCAACAGGCAACAGGCAACCTGGCCAACCTATCTTTTAAATTCGTCTAAGTCCAGCACCCAGTTTAAATTTTTCACTGAAGCTTATTTTTCCACGCAATCAAGTGAAATTCTGCGAAATTTCGCGCGATCGCTTCCGCGATCCTCTTTTCGATCTTTTTTCCGGTCGTTTTTCGGATCCTCTTTCAGATCCGGTTTTCGATCCTTTTCCCAATTATCCCGGCAGATTGTTTTTTTCGTGGTCTTTTTCCTTCCTTTTTCTGGTCACGCATTGACATCACAGACAACAGCAAATCAGATACAGGGTACTCCGCCTTATCTGACTTTCGACGGTGGTCGTACACGTGCGGTCGATGCTAACGGTCTGCTTGGGATTACACTATCTGATGGTACGCAATATACGCCTTTTACCAATTTATCATCTACAACCCCAATCTCCTTGCCCGTTGAGGGTCAGAGTTTTGCTGATATAAGTATGTTCGTTCCTACTGATACAAATTCAGTCGATTTAAGTACACTTATCGGTCCTCCTAATAATTATTGGGGGGATGATGATGGTGATAGTGACGTTACTGTTACTGGTTCTTTAAGTTTATCTATCGTCGATAAAAGCGGTCAAACGGTATCACGTAGTACCGTGCCAGAGATTTGTAAGGCACCTTATAAGGTTACGCTATCTAGTACTGACGGTACATTATCTACTCGTTACGGATTTCCTAATCGTAGTGATTTACGTGCCAATAGTGTGACTTATTATGTCAATCCTAAGGCTGCGCCGGTGGTTTGTTTTGCCAGACCTGGTTTGGGTTTTGGTACAGATTATCATGCTGGCCCATCTTCGATGTGGGACCCGTATAATGGTTTTATTCCTCAGTCAACTGATTCATCACTTTACGGTAGAAACTTTCCTACAACTGGTGCTAATGGACTGTACTTTGATTTAGATATAGGTGGTGGAGGTTCGTTGTCTTGGTCTCCGATATCTAAGGGTGGTATTACTGCTACTATGACAAATTCACCAGTTACTACAGGGGTACGCGTTACTTTAACGGGTCCTTACGCTACCGAATCCCAGATTAATTCATCCAGTCCTATTCCTATTTCTAAACCTACTTTGCCTCAGACCTTCGAGTTGGTCGGTCGTGATAATAATGGTACTCCTGTTGTTAAATATGGTTTTACTTTGAAGCAGTGGTTCGTCCACCGTGGTTCTAAGCAGGACACTCCTTCTAATACATTATCTTGGTGTAATAGTATTGGTTATCGAGCACCTAAGGTAAAGGATTTAACCAATTCATCTTGTCCTCCTAACGACGATTCTTTGTGTCATGGTTTAGTCGGCGCCACCCCTTCCTCGCCTGAGAATGGGTACATGCGTCATATAGGTTCTGGCTTTTTAGCTGAGTGGGGCATTATAGGCGATTACTCTGGCTTTGACAGCTTTCTAGACGCTTTTTGCTGGACTAGTGACCCGAAGGGTAGCGGCCTGTTTATCGTGTTAATGAACAGTGGTTGGGTGTATCCGGCGTACTATGGCTACAACCACAACCACCACGGGCTTTGTACCTATCCTTAGTTCTAATTTCTTTGTCCTTAATCCTTAGGCTGGGAGTGGGGTGATTAAAAATAGTATTAAGTCATTAAAAGTAAACTAAGAGTCAACGCCTATCGAGTGATAGAAAACAATATTGTTGTTTTAAAGCGATAAGCCATCCGCCTCATTTGAGGCGGATTTTTTAAGATGTTTAAAAAAGTTGAGGAGCGGGGTTTTTGAAACCTTGATATTATTCGGCAAATTTATTTTTATGATCATAACGATTGTAATGAATATCATCACTAATTAAATAATTATAGATATCATCAACTATCTCTATGCCATTTTTTAAGTAATCGGCTTCACGTTTTTTGCTTCTTTCGCCTGGAAAGAAGATTTCACTATTGCCTTTGGCTGGTTTGGTTTGTTTTAGTTGGTCAAGCATAGCTGACATGGTTTGTTTAAAGATTTCGAGTCCAACAAAGTATTGTGGGTTGATCACAATATGCAGATGACCAAGGTTGCGCCCTTGGGATAGATCCGCATACATTGATGAAACGTTTTTACCAAATGGTAAGCCAAGTAATATGCCTGAAAGTACATCGACCATCATCATTAGTCCATAACCCTTGGCATCGGCTATTGGTAGTAGGGCGTTTACTTTGTGGGGATCGGTTGTTGGTTCACCATGTTCATCAACCGCCCATGTTGGGGGAATGGAGGCGCCTTTTGATCTGGCGTATAAGACTTTTCCCCAAGCTTGGACAGTGGTTGCCATGTCAAATGAGACAATCCTTTCGTCGTTCGTTGGTGTTGCAAATGCGATTGGGTTGGTTCCAAAAAATTCTTCTGCGCCACCATAAGGAACCGCCATTGGGTCAGATTGGCACATGGATATGGCGACTAAGTTTTGTTTAGCTGCCATTTCGGTAAAGTAACAAAGCGAGCCACTATGTGACATTCGACGAATTCCGACTACGGCAACGCCATTTTTCTTCGCCATTTCTATGGCTTTGTCCATACCAACTTTAGCGGCAACTAATCCGCATCCGTTATCAAAATCTAATATTGCTGATGATGGACCGGTTTCTTTATAGGTGACATTGGGGGAGTGAGTCATGCCTCCTTTTGCAATGCGTTCAGCATAATATTCAACTCGTACGGCGCCATGCGAGTGGATGCCTCGTGCATCAGCAAATGCAAGCGTATCGGCAGCAATATCGGCGTGCTCTTGAGTTAATCCAGCTTTATGTAGTTTTTTGGCAATTAAGTTGTGTAGTGTCTGTCTGTCTAGTCTCATTTTATCACTCCTATCTATAGTCGCTATTTGGTGATGATAGTGCCTTTTGTTTGTGCTAATAGCGATTCGATATCTGTTAAGTTGCCAATATAGGCGGTATTGCCAGTTTGTTCGACAAATTCAATAACGGATTTGATTTTTGGTCCCATAGCACCATCATCGATTGCCATTGGTTGTATTCGTTTGGTATCAACCTTGCCTAGAGCGGTTTGCTCAGGTGTGCCCCAGTTTTCATAAACGGCGTCAGTATCGGTTAATATCATTAAGTGGTCAGCCTTTAGTTCGATTGCCAGTTGGGCAGCGCTATGATCTTTGTCGATAACCGCCTCGATACCTTTATAACCCGATTTATCTTTTATTACGGGAATTCCGCCCCCACCATTGCAGATGACGATGGTATCTTGGTTAATTAGCTCTTTGATGGTATTAAGTTCGATAATTTTTTTCGGTTTTGGGGATGCAACAACGCGTCTTAGGTATTTGCCATCTTGTTTAAATTGCCAACCATATTGGACTTGTAGTTTTTGTTGTTCTTCAGGTTGATATACCGGACCTATAAATTTGGTTGGATCTTTGAATGATGGGTCGTTGCTGTCTACTTCGACTTGTGTTAATACGCAGGTAACTTGGTTGACATATTGCTGTAAGCTTCGCTGTATCATATACCCTAACATGCCTTGTGTTTGAGCAACAAGGACATCAAGCGGGTAGGCGGGTACGCTTGGGTAGCTGGCATTTTGTAGAGCAAGTAATCCAACTTGTGGTCCATTGCCGTGAACAATAACAAGTCGATATTTATTGGCTAATTTGGCAATAAATTGGGTCGTGCTGTTGATGTTTTGGTATTGGTTGTCAATAGAGAGTAATTCATTTCGTTTTGAAATCGCATTACCACCTAATGCAATAACTATTAGTTCCATACGGTGTCCTTTATTTTTGTTTAGATGTCCACATCCCGATGACAATCTTTTGAGTAGATATAACTCAGTGGTTGTTGGCCAACAGAGTAACACGCTTGTAGCGCATAGGCTCCCATAAAGATGTAGTCGTCTTTTTTAACCGGTATCCACTGGTTATCAAGTAGGTACATACCTTCACCACTAAGTAAGTAGGCGCCGTGTTCTTGTACATGGGTTTCGATATAGCCATGACTTGCACCCGGTAGGAAGGTAAGAATATGGAAGTTCATATCAAAACCGAGTTCTTTGGGGAGAAGGTCTTGAATAAATACGTTATCCATATTTTCATAATTCATGCGTTCTAGTTGTTGAATATGATTGGCAATCACACGTGTTTGATAACCTGAAATAGGGTTGTAGCGACGTTTGTACAGAAATAAACGTGATGAAGCAGTCATATTTTGTAAATAGAGTTTAACCCCAGCGGGGCAGTAGATGTAGCCACCAGTTTGTAAACGGTGTGATTGGTCATTGGCTTTTGCGTTGACGTCACCTTCTATCACATAGGCAAATACTTCAATATCATCATCTCCAAATCCTTGTAAGTTTTGACCACCTTGGTGCATGGTGACAAGGTAATCGACAAAGGATGCCCCTAGTTTAGGTGTGGCTAAGATGGTGATGTCACAATTTTCAAAGCCGGGAATGATATTTTTAACTAAGCCATCAGGCGGTATTAAGGCAAAATTATGACGTTTGATTATCGCGCGGGACGCTAATAGGTCTTTTGGGTAGCCGATGTTGTTATTGATATATCCCATAATGATCTCCTTGGAACATATGCTTTAGATTTAGGCAAGGTTTGCCGTGAGTACTACTTTTTTCGACTATTTATCAAATATCGATAAATAGTCGATGCTTTTGCGTGAATCAGTTGGTTATGTGTTTACGCAAATTAATTAAAAAGAATAATGCTGTTGCAATAACTAAGATTGCAATAGCCACATAGAACCCCGTAATTTTGGTTCCTGTTATATCCGCTAATAATCCAGTTAATGGTGGTGCTATCACTGATGAGCTCATGCCAAAGAAGTTAAATACACCAAATGCTGTGCCGTAACTGCTTTTTGGGGCAATTTCAGCCACGTGAGATATTAGAATCGGTTCAACAACAAACTTGCCAAATAATCCATAGAGGATTAATCCCATCAGTAATAAGGTGATGGTGGATGATTGGACAGCCATGAATAGTGTTCCGGCTGAAAGCAGTTCTAATACGATAATAAAAAATAGTCGTTTAGCACGAAATTTATCCGAGATTTTACTGATGACAAGTGCGCCAGGAATAGCGGCGAATGCGACTAAAGATGATGCAGAGCCAATGCTTCCGCCAGTAAAGCCTCGTTCAGTTTCAAGAAAGTTGGGTAACCAGCTTACCACCATGTAATAGCCATAGCATGTTGCAAAGTACATAATGTAACAAGCAACCATTGGGCTACTAAAAAAGTTATGTTTTTCTTTCGGCGCCGTTTCCGTTTTCTGTTTTTGAGTGATGACGCTTTTAATCGATGGCTCTTTAATGATAATTGCAAATCCAGCAATTAAGCAGAGTGTTAGAGCCGCAATAATATAGAGCATATATTGCCATGGCATATCCAACGCTTTAACTAAGAAGCTGGTGGATAATAAGCAAACGCCCATACCTAACGCCGCACCAGTGTTGATAATGGCAGAGGCGAAACTACGATTTTCAGCTGGAATATTTTCGGCTGATAGTGACCAAGCCGAACCATAGTAAGAACCACAACCAAGACCTGCCAGTAAGCTACCAATATAGATCATCATCATTGAGTGTGCATTACCAATCATGATAGCGGCAATAGTAAAGAGTATGAAGCCAGGAATCACGACGGCTTTTTTACCATATTTGTCAACTAAGATCCCAGCTGGAATTTGCATTAAGGTGTAGGAAAAAAAGTAACAGCTAGCAATTAAGCCCAGCTCAGTATTTGATTGAGGTCCTACAGTTTGTTGAATTTCAGGAAAAATCGCTGCTAATACGGGGCGATAAATCCACATCACTAACCAACCGAGGAATAATAAAGCGACGATTTTATGCCAGTACTGTATGCCACCTTTTTTTTCTGTCATTTTAATTCCTTATTATTCTTGATAAGCCAATTGGTAAAGGGCATAAGTTAATGCTTTTATTCCTTCAACTAAGTCTTCGGTTTTAGTATCTTCAGCAGGGTTGTGGCTGATGCCTTTGATGCTTGGTACAAATAACATGGCGGTCGGTACTCGTGGTGCAAAAATTTGTGAGTCGTGACCGGCACCACTATGCATTACGCGATAGCTTAGTTTTTCTTGGTTGCAGATGTTTTCGAGCATTTTTATGAGTTTGTCATCCATTGGAATTGGGGCTTCATCCATCCAACGATTTATTTCGATCTCAAGGCCCAGTTCTTTGGCGATGCGGATCATGTCAGCTTCAATCTCTTCGGTAAAGCTTTTAAGTTCTTCTTGGTTAGTGTGACGACAGTCTATTGTGAACATCACTTCTCCCGGAACGACATTAACCACATTGGGTTTTGGTTCAACATGACCGAAGGTTAATACTAATGGATCACCCACTTTAATTGCTTTGTTAATGGATTCGTTGCATATTCGGCTAAAAGCGTAGATAGCATCTTTACGGTAACTCATTGGTGTGGTGCCCGCATGATTTGCTTCACCTATTAAGCGGATGTTGTAACGACGTTGTCCAACGATGCTGGTTACAACCCCTATGCTTTTTTCTTCCCGCTCAAGTACGCCTCCTTGTTCAATGTGTAACTCTAAAAAGGCTTTGATATCGGTGCGTGCTTTTTGGGTGTTAAATTTAAATCCGCAGTTGTTCATTGCATCGACAAATTTAATGCCATTGTTGTCTTCGATATCGGCAACATCATCATTGTTGGCGATGGCAAATACGTTTTTGCTTCCCCAAAAGACATAAGGAAAGCGACTGCCTTCTTCTTCTGCCATGGAGATAAGTTCTAAGGTGCGTAATGGTTGGCCGTAGTTCTCTTTTAGGTATTTCATGGCAAGCATAGCTGCAATGATGCCAAGCTGGCCGTCAAGTTTGCCACCATTAACAACGGTATCAACATGCGAGCCAGACATGATGACTTGTTCTTTATATTTACTGCCTTCAAATCGACCATATAAGTTACCAATATCATCAAAATAGGTGTTCATGCCAATTTGTGAGAGTTTTTCTTTAATTGCATTTTGGGCAGTAAGCCATTGTTCAGTATAAAGTAATCGAGTTGTTCCGCCTTGTTCTAAACCACCAAAGCTCGATATCCATTTAACTGCATTAGCAACATCATCATATAAAATATTCATAAATATCTACCTGCTATTTAAAACTCCATCATCGTTAACATTTTGCTTTTAATGTTAACCGCACATATCGTGTCGATACTACGGATCATTTTAAATGTTTTTTTTGTTTACCATACTATTAATATCAAATAATAATGTGATCAAACTAGCTTTTTTATATTTGTGAAATTTAATTAAATTAAGTAGTTATTATTATAAAAAATTTTTTAACAATCTTTTATGGTACTGATTTTAAATAATATTATATTTTTGATATCGTTAATGTTTTGTGATGTATAACCTGCTTATTGTTTATTTTTTCCGTAATATATAAATATAATCTAACTATTAGATTTTTTTAATGAGCTTAATGAGGTTCAAAGTTAACAGCACTTATCATATTTGAGGAGCCTATTCTCATGATTCAATCTTTTATAAAAAAGGGAAGCTTTCAAGATTCTGTTAGTTTGATGTTGATATCAAAAAAACTGAGTAATCTTGATGAGGTTGATGAAGTATCTGTCATGATGGGTACTCCTGCTAATAAATCTTTATTAACCGCAACAGGTTTTTGGAGTGATAGTTTTAATGATGCAACGCCAAATGATATTTGTGTCGCGATTAAAACCAAAGATGACTCTAATGATGTTGTCGAGTTGATTAGTCAACAACTTGAGGATGCACTAAAAAATATCGCTCAAGCTCAGCAAGGTGGTGCAAAACTACTTAAAGCAAGGCGTTTAGCTAGCGCAACGAAAAAATTACCTGATGCTAATTTAGTGTTAATTTCGATTGCTGGGGAGTACGCCGCTGAGTTAGCTGATCAAGCTTTAGATGATAATAAGAACGTGATGATTTTTTCTGATAATGTATCAATCGAAGATGAAATCCGTTTAAAAACTAAAGCGTCTAAAAAAGATTTAATTGTGATGGGCCCCGATTGTGGGACGGCCTTTATCGCGGGGGCACCCTTAGCGTTTTCTAATGTTATTCCTAAAGGGAATATTGGGGTAATTGGGGCGTCTGGTACGGGTATTCAAGAAGTGGTTTCACAAATCGCTCTATTGAATCAAGGTATTACGCAAGCTATCGGTTTGGGTGGGCGTGATTTGTCGCTTGAAGTCGGGGGGATTAGTGCGCTTACTGCCTTAAATATGCTCGCTGCCGATGCTGATACACAAGTGATTACCTTTATTTCTAAACCGCCAGCAGACAGTGTGCGGGAAAAAGTGATTTCAGCCATGAAGTTAATCCCTAAACCGGTGGTGGCTTTATTTTTGGGCTCGAAAATCGATAAACCTCAAGACGATAATATCTATTTTGCACGAACATTAGATGAAGCAGCTCGATTAGCCTGTTTATTAAGTCCAGTTGAAGCGATAGCGAATAAGTTGCCTAATTTAGCCAATAAAACGATTACAGGGTTATATACTGGCGGTACCTTAGCTTCAGAAGCGGCGATGTTGCTTGCTCAAGAACTAAATCTCACTACCAGTCATCATCATGATAAAGGGATTATGTTAGATCAACAGGGGCATAAAATTATTGATTTAGGTGATGATTTTTACACTGTAGGTAAACCTCATCCTATGATTGATCCATCTATTCGCGAAGATAAAATCGCTCAGCTTGGTGAAAATCACGACGTAGGTGTATTACTTGTTGATTTGGTTATTGGCTATGGCGCAAATGCCAATCCGGCTGAGTCTGTCATTTCAGGTTATCAAAAAGCCTGTGCTAAACGAGGTGATAATCATCCACTGATAGCTATCGCAACTGTGACTGGTTCAGAGCAAGATCCGCAATGTCGTAGTAAGCAAATTGAGGCGTTAGAATCAGCGAATATTGTTGTAATGAATAATTTACCGGAAGCTATTTTGTTAGCTAAAAAACTGATTACGCCGGTTAAATCAAATAATTTCATTAAACCATATCCTTTATTAAGCCATATTAGTGTGATTAATGCTGGTTTAAGAAGTTTTGCTGAAGATCTTCAATCATCGAATATTCCTGTTGTGCATTATCAATGGGCGCCAATAGCCGGCGGTAATAAAAAGTTAGCGGCTATTTTGCAAAAATTAAATTAAGAGGTTTTGATATGTTACGTACTGCAATAAATGAAGCAAACCAAAAAATTATTGAACGAATTAAAGCTGCTAGACCTCATTGGGTAGGCGTTATATCCGCTAAAGAAGCTGTACCAACCTTGGCGCAAGGTAAAAAATTACTTCACGCTGGACCACCGATTGTTTGGCATGATATGACTGGGCCAATGCAAGGTGCTTGTATTGGTGCTTGCTTGTTTGAAGGCTGGGCTCAAGATGAGAAGCAAGCTTTGCATTTGTTAGAGTCAGGCCAAGTTGAATTTATCCCTTGCCATTCTGTTAATGCAGTTGGTCCAATGGGAGGAATTACGTCAGCCAATATGCCAATGATTGTGGTTGAAAACATTACCCATGGTAATCGTGCTTACTGCAATTTAAATGAAGGTATTGGTAAAGTGATGCGTTTTGGTGCTTATGGTCAGGAGGTTTTAGACCGTCATCGTTGGATGAAAGAGTCGTTAGGGCCAGCTTTGAATGATGCATTAAAACTGTTTGATAATGGTATCGATTTAACCGCTTTGATGGCACAAGCTATTACAATGGGTGATGAATTCCATCAACGTAATATTGCCGCTTCAGCACTATTATTAAGAACGCTTTCACCAAAATTAATTTTACTTGATCGTAGTAAAGCGGAAATGGAGAAAATCTTTAGCTTTTTAAGCGTGACAGATCAGTTCTTCTTAAATGTTGCTATGGCATTTTGTAAATCAATTATGGATAGCGCAGCGCAAATTAAAGAGGGATCTATCGTTACAGCAATGACGCGTAATGGTAAAGAATTTGGTATTAAAGTCAGTGGTCTTGGCGATCAGTGGTTTACCGCGCCAGTTAATACTCCACAAGGCCTATTCTTTACTGGTTATTCACAAAAAGATGCAAACCCAGATATAGGTGATAGTGCTATTACTGAAACCTTTGGTATAGGTGGGGCAGCTATGGTTGCAGCACCAGGGGTAACTCGCTTTGTTGGTGCCGGTGGCACGGATGTTGCATATGAAGTATCTGAAGAGATGAGTGAAATCTATTTAGAACATAATATGTTATTCCAAATTCCTACATGGAATTTCCAAGGATGCTGTTTAGGGTTAGATCTTCGTTTAGTTGTCGAAACAGGGATCACGCCATTAATTAATACTGGTATTGCCCATAAACAAGCAGGAGTGGGCCAAATTGGTGCAGGTACAGTTAGAGCACCGTTAGCTTGTTTTGAAAAAGCACTCGAGGCATTAGCAAAAAAACTAGACGTATAGGCAATGAGTTTGATGTATGTAGATGATGAATGCTTAAATAAGTCGCTAAATAATCAGCGACTTACTATCCCCGCTGTTGATTATTTGCAAGAGCGTGGCTTGTCGCAAGCATCTCATATTATCAAACCACTTTTAGTTAGTGCGGATATTCCGATAAAAGCGGGTGAGTTGTCGCTCTTTAGTACTCATCAGCAAACGATTAATTTAATCAATGATGATCAGCAATTAATTACTATACATCGTTATAACAGCGGTTTGTCGCCCATGGGCATTGTACTTAAATCGTCTGATTTTGATTATGTTTTGTCGTTAGTTAGTGATTTATCTATTTATCAATCGGCAACGGGTGATTTGCAAGTTGGGATTTTTTTTATTTCACTTGATACGCATGTTTGTCAATTAAATATAAAAAAACATTCATTAGCTAATAAATCACAAATTGCTAATCTATTGAAAGAGATAGAAACTCCTACCGGCTTATTTGGTAAATTGAGTGACAATTTATCGGGTCAATATCAACTCGAATTATTATGTAATACCATGACTAATTTGATGAATGGTAAAGCAGATGATATTACGCCGTTTATTGGCTTAGGACCGGGTTTAACGCCAAGTTTTGATGATATTATCGTGGGGATGTTGGCGGTTATCTCAAGCGATTGCCGTTTTGACAATCAAATTCGACAGCTTAAATTCGCCTTTGAACGTTTGTCATTACATTTGTTAACCACAACTGTTAGTGCTAGTTTTTTGACTTATGCACTGCAAGGTAAATTTTCGTTGTTAGTGCTACAAGTGATTAATTCATTTGCACAACATAAATATCACCATTCATCAATAAAAAATTTATCGAATTATGGTCACACCTCTGGATCCGATCTCTTACTTGGTATATGGTTAGGTATTGATCGTTTTGTTTTAAGGGATTAAATCGTGCTAGATACAGAAACCATGCGGACCTTTATTAAAGTAGTTGAGAGCAATAGCTTTTCAAAAGCGGCTAAGCTACTTTACAAAACACCAGCAGCAATTAGTTATCGTATTAAATCATTGGAAGCTGATCTTAATACTCAACTTTTTGAACGAACCACACGGACTGTGACACTAACGCTGGCAGGGCAACATCTTTATGAGCAATGTAGCCAATGGTTGCTTTGGTTATCAACCATGCCTGATGAGTTACAACAGATTCGTGATGGTGTTGAGCGAAAAATTAATATTACCATCAATAATCTGCTCTATGATGTTGAGGCGGTAGCCGATTTGTTGACGTTTTTAAAAGAGAAATTCCCTTTTACTACTTTCAATATAAATCGACAAGTTTATATGGGAGTGTGGGATTCGTTATTGCATGGTGAGTGCCATTTAGCGATTGGTGCAACAGGCACTGAATCGCTTGATACGATGATTAATATACTACCTCTTGGTGAAGTAAGTTGGGTGTTTGTGGCAGCCAAAAATCATCCGATCACCCAAATTGATGGGGCGTTATCTAATGATACTTTACGTAAGTATCCGGCAATTAATGTTGAAGATACCTCTGTGCATATGAATAAACGAGTGGCTTGGTTATTACCAAGTCAATCTGAGATTATTGTGCCAAATATTACCACTAAGTTGGCTTGCCATTTAAGAGGATTAGGTATTGGTTTTTTACCCAAATCAATCTGCCAATCTTATTTAGATTCAGGTGAATTGATTGCCTGTAAAGTGGTTAATGAGCGTAAGCCATCGCCATTGTCATTAGCATGGAAAAAATCGCATATGGGCAAAGTGATGAATGAAATTGTTAATCTGTTTAAGTTTCATCATCCCATTGCCAATAATTTTTTGAAAAATATAGATAAGAGAAGATGAGTTAGTGTAATCTTCAAACAATTAACTCGATATTAATAAAGGAAAAAATAATGTTAGACCTAGATAAATATGACCAAATTAATCCGCCTACGCGACTATTAATGGGACCAGGTCCAATCAATGCTGATCCTCGTGTCACTAGAGCGATGGCAGCACCTTTAATTGGCCAGTTTGACCCAGTTATGACTGATTATATGAATCAGACTATGTCACTTTATCGAGATATTTTTAAAACCAAAAATGAACAAACTTTTGTTATTGATGGTACTGCAAGAGCCGGTATTGAAGCCGTTCTTGTGTCAACAATTAAACCGGGTGACAAAGTATTAGTACCCGTATTTGGTCGTTTTGGTTTATTACTTTGTGAAATTGCCCACCGTTGTCGTGCTGATGTGCATACTATTGAAGTGCCATGGGGTGAAGTTTTTGATCCTAATGTTATTGAAGATGCTATCAAAAAAGTCAAACCCAAACTATTACTTTGCGTGCAAGGTGACACTTCAACCACATTATTGCAACCATTGGATAAAATTGGTGAAATTTGTCGTCGCCATGGTGTGTTGTCTTATGTCGATGCAACTGCTTCGATTGTGGGTAACCCACTTGAAGTTGATAAATGGCAACTTGATGGCGTTTCAGTGAGTTTACAAAAATGTTTAAGTGGACCTCCAGGTGTTGCTCCTCTTACTTTAAGTCCAAAAATGGTCGAAATTATTCAAGCTCGTAAATGTGTTGAACTGGGTATTCGTGCTGAAAATGATGCGGGTGGCCGAGATGAGATGATCTATTCTAACTATTTTGATATCGATATGATTATCCGTTACTGGAGTTCTGAACGTATCAACCACCACACTGAAGCGACCTCAATGCTTTATGCTGCACGCGAATGTGCTCGAATTGTGTTACAAGAAGGTTTAGATAACGTGATTGAGCGTCATCGCGTTAATGGGGCTGCAATGGTTGCTGGTTTACAAGCTATGGGACTTGAGTTGTTTGGCGATCTCGATCATAAAATGAATAATGTCGTTGGTGTGGTTCGTCCGGAACATATTAATGACCTTGAAGTTCGTAATTTAATGTTAAATGATTTTGGTATTGAAATCGGTGCTTCATTCGGTCCGCTTAAAGGTAATGTATGGCGTATTGGTACTATGGGCTATAATGCTAGAAAATCTTGTGTCATGCAAACATTAACCGCGTTTGAAGCTGTGTTAAATCGAGTTGGTTTTAAAACAGTACAAGGGGCTGGTTTACAAGCTGCCTGGAACGTTTATAACAGCTAATAATTAAATAATAATAAAAGTTCACTGAAGTGAGCGGAATTATACCCATTGGATTTTTGAGCTTTTAATTTAGAACGAAGTAATTTGTTGGTCAAAATGTCAACAAATTACTCTAAAAATAGAGTAAATTTAAAATAGTAGCAAAAATGTTAACTTTAAGTTAATTGGGATGATATTATTTAAGGAAATTTTATGAATAAATTGAATACTAAAATTCCTACCTCTGGGTATAATCAAAAAAAATGGAAAGGGCGTTATACCATTTTATTACTATTATGGTCAGGTTGGTTACTTTCGTTTCTTGATCGTATGGTAATGAATGTATCATTGCCGTTTATTGGCCATGATCTTGGTATCGATAAAACTGTACAAGGTTCAATTATTAGTGCATTTTTTATTGGTTATGCACTGTTCCAAATTCCCGGTGGTTATTTATCAGATAAATTTGGTCCGCGTAAAGTGATGGCTTTTGCCATTATTTGGTGGTCGATGTTTACGCTTTTTACCGGTCTAATTTATGTATTGCCATTAATGTTACTGACTCGCTTCATGTTTGGTGCCGGTGAAGGTTGTTTCCCTGCTTCGTCTTGGAAAACTATCGCCACTTATTTCCCTGCCAAAGAACGAGGACGAGCAACGGCAATTCAATCTTCCGTCAATACATTAGGACCAGCAATATCTGTAATTGTGGCAGTTGCCATTATTGAATGGTTAGGTTGGCGCGATGTATTTATCATCTTAAGTATTCCTGGTTTTATATTAGGCTTTTTTATCTATAAGTTTATTCGCAATAATCCATCTGAAAATAGTCTAATTGGTGCCGATGAACTGCAAGAATTAGAAATAATCAACGATAATGTCTCAGTCGAAGAGAGCTCGTCTTCGTTAATAGATGTATTGAAAATGCCAATACTCTGGAAGTTATCGCTAATTTGGTTCTTATTTGATATCACATTCTGGGGATTCACCACATGGTTACCAAGTTATTTACTTGAGGCAAGAGGATTATCGCTCTCCAAAACCGGTATCTTAGCTGCAATCCCATTCTTATTTGGTGCATTAGGGACCTTAGTTGGTGGCTATTTTGCTGATAAGTTCGAACAAAAATTAAAATATGTATATGGTTTAACCGCTTTTATCTCTGGGATATTTCTTTTCTTAATGTTCCAAGTCGATAATCTTGAGGCTGCTATAGTCTTCCAATGCGTATCAGCACTCTTTATGTTTATCGCATTTGCTATCTTTTGGGGAATGCTAATGCATATGATTCCGCCGGTAATCATGGGCAAAGCCTCAAGTATCGTCAACTTTGGTGGACAAGTTGCAGGCGTATTATCACCATTCATTATCGGCTTCCTTATCGACAACGCCAACGGAGGCTACAACCACGCCTTCTTATTTATGGTGATCGCGTTAATAAGCTCAGCGGTATTGACCTTTTTCATTAAAAAGATGAATATTTAGTTAATCAACATGATGAGAAATATTGGGAAAATACTCAAACTTGGTTTGAGTATTTTTTCTTTGATGAATTGTTTATTCTAAAAGTAATTTAATTTTGGCACCAATGGATGTCAAGAAGATGCCAAAAAATGATGCAATTAATAAGGCTGAAGGTTTATTAGTTAAGGTTGGTTTGATTGATAAGATTGATGCTTATCCAAATCAATTATCCGGTGGTCAACAACAACGTGTCGCGATTGCTAGATCATTGATGATGGACCCGAAAGTTATGCTTTTTGATGAACCTACTTCGGCGTTAGATCCTGAGTTAGTCGGTGAAGTTTTAGCCGTGATGAAGGCACTTGCTCAAGAGGGGATGACCATGGTGGTTGTCACGCATGAGATGGGTTTTGCTAGAGAGATGTCAACTCGTGTTATTTTTATCGATCAGGGCATCATTCAAGAGCAAGGTTCGCCTGAGCAAATTTTTAATAATCCTCAAAATGAAAGAACACAGCTATTTTTAAGTAAAGTATTATAATTGATCTACTTGATTGATTAAGCTATAAAAAAACCGCACTAATGAGTGCGGTTTTTTATTAAACATTAACTATCAGACTTAAGCTTTATATTTTTTCATGACAATTGAAGCGTTAGTGCCACCAAAACCAAAGCTATTTGACATTACTGTTGTTAATTCACGTTCAGTTGGCTCGGTAATAATGTTCATTCCAACTGCTTCATCAGCGAGTTCGTCGATGTTGATACTTGGTGTGATAAAGCCATGTTCAAGCATAAGTAATGAATAGATTAATTCTTGAGCTCCGGTTGCACTCAATGAGTGACCTGTCATTGATTTAGTCGAAGAGATAGCTGGAATGTTATCTCCAAATACTTGCTTGATTGCCCATAATTCTTTAACGTCACCAACTGGTGTTGAAGTTCCGTGTGTGTTGATATAATCAACTGGTGCGTCAAGACCTTGAATAGCGAGTTGCATACAACGCATAGCACCTTCACCAGATGGTGCAACCATGTCATAACCATCAGATGTTGCACCGTAACCAACTAGTTCACCATAGATATGTGCACCACGTGCAAGGGCGTGTTCAAGTTCTTCAACAACTACCATTCCAGCACCGCCAGCGATAACGAAACCGTCACGGTTTTTATCATAAGCGCGTGATGCTTTTTCTGGGGTGTCGTTGTATTTGGTTGATAATGCGCCCATTGCGTCAAATTCACATGACATTTCCCAGCAAAGTTCTTCTCCACCACCAGCAAATACAATGTCTTGTTTGCCAAGTTGGATAAGTTCTGCTGCATGACCAATACAGTGAACTGATGTTGCACAAGCAGATGTCATTGAGTAGCTAACACCTTTAATTTTAAATGGTGTGGCTAAACATGCAGATATTGCAGATGACATTGATTTAGTTACTGCGTAAGGACCAACACCTCTTAAACCTTTTTCTTTCATGCCGGCAACGACATTATATTGAGTTTTGGTTGAGCCACCATAACCAGCGATTAGACCAGTACGAGGATTGGATACTTGTTCTGGGGTTAATTTTGCATCTTCGATTGCTTGCTGTAGAGCCAGATAACCATAAATAGATGCATCGTTCATAAAACGGACAACTTTGCGATCAATAAGCCCAGTTGTATCTAATTTTACATTACCACATACATGACTGCGCATTCCGCTATCTTTCATTTCTTGAGAGAAAGTAATACCACTTCGGCCCACTTTCAATGATTCTAAAACTTCTTTGGTATTATTCCCAATACTTGAAAGAATACCTAATCCTGTGATTACTACACGTTTCATCTAATGCTTTACTCCTAAGTTAACCAGCTTCGTATGAAAAATTGGTGTGATTATAGCGTACACTTGTAAGCTGAACAATACCCTATGATTGATTTTATTTCACAATTTTTAAATAAGATAGGGTTAGTGGAATAAGTAATCAATAATACTCCCGCTTTTTACATTTTATTTATAGTCTCTTAATAAAGTAGAGTTTATATGCAGTTTTATTGAGCAAATATTTCCTATTTTTGATCTGATAATTTACTTGCAGATGCAAGTAAAATAGCTATAATACTGTAAATATATACAGTCATTGGTGGTAATTATGATTCAAGACAAAATGATGTCAAAGCTTGAGATCTTGGCAGAATCAGCAAAATATGATATTTCGTGCGCATCAAGCGGTACCTCACGCAATAATAAAAATAAAGGTATTGGTAGTGCCTCTCGTTGTGGTATCTGTCATTCTTTTACCGCCGATGGTCGATGTGTCTCATTATTAAAGATTATGCTAACCAATTACTGCATGTTTGATTGTGCTTACTGTATTAATCGCCAAAGTAATGATATCCCACGAGCTGGATTTACTCCAAAAGAATTAGCCGATTTAACCATTGAATTTTACCGTCGCAATTATATCGAAGGACTTTTTTTAAGTTCTGGCATTATGCGTAGTGCTGATCACACAATGGAAAAAATGATTCGGGTAGTCAAAATTCTACGTCAAGAATACAATTTTAATGGTTATATCCATATGAAAGCTATTCCTGGCGCAAGTAATGAGCTTATCAAAGAAGCCGGTTTATTAGTAGATAGAATGAGTGTCAATCTAGAGATTCCTACTGAACGTAATTTAAAATTACTTGCACCAGATAAAGATCATCAAACGATCTATCAACCAATGCGTCATATCCAACAAAATTTGATGGAAAATATTGAAGATCGCAAAAAAATTAAGTCTACTCCAAAATTTGTACCAGCAGGGCAGAGCACCCAGGTTATTATTGGGGCGACAGATGAAACCGATAATCAAATATTACAACTTACCGCCAAACTTTATAAACGCCCAAGCATGAAGCGGGTTTACTATTCGGGGTTTATTCCGGTCAATAGTTATGACAAGCGATTGCCGGTGTTGCAAGAAGTTCCACGCGTTCGCGAAAATCGTTTATACCAAGCTGATTGGTTACTTCGTTTTTATGATTTTAGCGTTGATGAGATTGTTAATGATGAACATCCTGATCTTGATTTAACTGTCGATCCAAAATTGTCTTGGGCGATTCGTAATCCGCAGTTTTTTCCGGTAGATATCAATCGTGACAGTTATCGAAAAATTTTGCGAGTTCCTGGCATTGGTGTTAAATCAGCAAAACTAATAGTGATGGCAAGGCGACATAGAAAACTTAATATTGAAGCGTTAAAACGCATAGGCGTTGTGCTTAAACGTGCGCAATTTTTTATTGTATGTCACGAAATGAGTACCTATAAATTGCTCGAGTCATCTGCTGAATATATTCGACTGAACCTGCAAGATCCGCCATTACTTGAACCTAAAAAAGATCCTATTCCTCAGCAGCTTGTGATGGGATGGTAAGTTATGCTAGCTTTTTATTATGACAAATCTTTCGAAGGATTGTTATGCGCGGTTTTTGATGCGTTTAAACTTAAAAAAATGCCGGAATGCTTGTTGTCGGATGATGATGTTGTACCGCTTTTGGTATCTGATTCTCACCATGTTGAATTTCGTAATAGCAAGTATGAAAGGGTATACTCGGCGCTACAAAAAAAGTTATCCAAGATTGCACTAAATCAGATCTTATTTACTTGGTTATCAGAGCTGCCTGAAAGTGATTTAATCATTTTTCGTTATATTTGCAAAGTATTTAAATCTAACTATTCAATTGAAACTGATTTTGGCGATCCAGATGTATTAGTCATTCATGATATCGCTAAAAAAGTGAATAAAGAAAAACACCATATCCAACAATTTGTTCGATTTAATGCTATCAAAAATCCAACAAGTGATGAAAAGATCTATTTTGCGGTTATTGGTCCCATTTATAATGCTTTACCATTAACGACACGATTCTTTAAAGATCGTTATGCCGACCAAAAATGGGCTATTTATGATGAAAAACGCCAGTATGGTTATTTTTATGATTTAGAAAAATTAGAGAAAATATCGTTAAACGATGATCTGATTGTCAATAACAAAATTAACCAAGATTATTTAACTGATGATGAAAAACTTTTTCAGACCATGTGGTACCGTTATTGTAATGCACTAACGATAAAAGAAAGAATTAACCCAAAATTACAACGACAAAATATGCCAAGACGATTTTGGCAACACTTACCTGAAATGCAGCAAAAATAAAAAACGCCGAACAAGCCGGCGTTTTTTATTAATGTAGGGAAAA
This sequence comes from Gilliamella sp. B2785, assembly GCF_026537005.1. Lineage (NCBI taxonomy): Bacteria > Pseudomonadati > Pseudomonadota > Gammaproteobacteria > Orbales > Orbaceae > Gilliamella > Gilliamella sp. B2785. The sequence continues at coordinate 66,066 of NZ_JAFNNC010000006.1, forward strand.
TTCTATTGGGCGTCGATATCGCTAATAATACCGTTGATGCTTTCTTGGCGTTGTTTCTCTTTTTTCTCATCAACTTTACCGCCTGACGCATTAAAGTCATTACGTTGGAAGTAAGCATTACGCATAAAGTTATAAGGGTCATCACTATTTTTAAGCAGATCTTCATACTCAATAGCTACGGCACGAGCTTCAACGCCATCAACAACGCCACGAACTAGTGCCCATTCCCAATCTAACCAAACAAGTGGTGGGTATAAGGTGTCAACGATGTCACCACCTTCCTGACGAAGTGTCGCAGAACCATAGAAAGGTAATACAACATAAGGACCATAAGGTACATCATAGTGACCTAATGTTTGACCAAAACTACGTTTAGAGCCTTTTTGCAATTGAGGATCCGCCATTCCAGCAACATCAAATATACCCGCCACACCAAAAACGGTATTGATAAAGAATCGAGCTAAATGTTTACCAGATTCACGGCCTTCACCTTGTAGTGCACTATTAACTACTGAAGCTGGCTCAGAAAGGTTAGATGAAAAATTAACAACGCCTTTACGCACAGGTGTTGGTACATAATCTTTCCATACCACAGCTGCAGGGCGTAAAATATAAGGATCAAGGGCATAATAGTTAACATCAAACATGGTTTTGTTAAAACCCGATAATGGGTCACTATAACTGTTGGTTTCAGCTTGATAAGTGGCACAACTTGTCAGTGCTAAAACCGAGAACATCATACCTATTATTCTTTTTTTCATAATGTTATAAATCATAATTGACGAATGTTAAGATTGTATCATGTTTGTTCAAAATAGAAAATTTTTCATTATTTAAATAGTAATATCTTGATAAATTTATTAGAATAACCGCCCGAGATGACCTCATAGTTAAATGGATATAACGAGCCCCTCCTAAGGGCTAGTTGCAGGTTCGATTCCTGCTGGGGTCAAATTCCCTTATATTCATTATTACTCCCTCTTACGCTCAAAGCCTCTATAAAACTGGGTTTATAGTATTTTTATCACTCCGCCACACTCTCTTTTACGTTTGACAACGCAAATTTTTTTACGGTATATTTACGGTATATTTTAATACCGTAATGAAAAATACCGTAAATCATGCTAACAATTAAATCAATCTAAACCTCAACATAAAAACTAAACTAAATAAATTGCCTTATTATTAAAGCTTGCATTCATACATTATGATCTCAGAATTAGTTTTTACTGCTGAGCAAATTATTAACAAAAATAATTTGGAAAAACATTAACTGATTAATATTACTAATAAAAAATTTCAACTTTACAGGATATAATCAAACTTGAGACGTTTGAGAGCGATGAGTTTAATCATTAGAATTATGGAAAACACTGAATACTATTTACGCGTGGTGACGTTAATAGTATTGATATTGATTTCCCTACACTGCCTGATAATCAGTCAGTAATCTAGATAATTCCTATATTTAGGTTTTTTTGATAGTTTTTGCAGTATTGAAAAAACAAAATTGATTTTAGGTCGCTTTTCTAGGCTGTATAATTTTTGTCGGTAATTTTCTCGATCAGCAACAACCAATTTGCGCTCCGCCTCTATTGAGGAGCTAATTTTATCTCGATCGTTGGTTTCAATTAGATGCGGCAGGGTGGCATATATTTTTACATTTCCGCACGTTCTGAAAATTTCAAACATATCGGCTTCGTATCTGATTGGCAACAAAAAATCAACCATTTTTTTTGCTGTTTTTAGCGTGATAATATAACCAGTAGTTCGAACAGCTTTGGCAACGGGAAAAACCTTAAAATTGCCGAGTTTAATTTTTTTATTTTTTGCGTATTCGAAATCGCCAGTTAGCAAAAAAATCCCGTTTTTTGTTTTTTTTTCAAAATCCCTCATAAAATCTAGAGTTCTATTATCAAGGACAGCATCGTCCTCGATAATTAGCGCGTATGGTAAACCTCTGCTTATAATTTCCCTGTATACGCCAATATGACTGAGCGCACACCCAATTTCTCCGTTTGTCAAAAAACAATTTTGATAATCGTAAACGTTGTCACGTATAAAACTTTCATCTAGTTTACTCCCATCAATAGCTGTGAAAATCTCAAAATCCATTTTCAATTTATCACATAAATTAGAAATTCTATTTCGTTTATCAACCGCGCTGTCCAGATTTATTACAAATGTTTTCATTAATTAACTTTTCACTAACATAATTTACAATACTGCTGAGTGATAAATATATATTTGATTCAACTAATTAGCAACAATTTATTTAAAAATAACAGCAATTGGTTACCAGATATAGCAAAATTTACTATTTTATCTAGTGATTTTGTATTTGATATAAGACATACTTTGTATCATGAAGGATGTTGTTATAAATTAACTAATTAATATTTTAAATTAATTCCTGCTGGGTCAAATTCCCTTATATTCATTATGACGCCTTTTTACTTTAATCCTGCCTATTAATCTTGTAATTTATTCAATTAAAAAAGTTGAGGAGCGGGGTTTTTTGAACATCTTCTGCATCTCTTTTCTTAATCTTTCTCTTGTACGATAAAAGATTGTTGATATATCGATAATATTTATCTAAAAACAAAAAGCTTAAACCTTTGCTGTTAAAGTATTGTAATGAATGAAAATATATGTATAAATATAAAATGTATTTTATATGAATTATTTAGGAAATAATTAATGGCTAAATTAATAAGAATTTTTATTTTAACGCTGATGGTTATTAGCGTGAACTCCTGTTCAAGTAGAGGCGATTTATGTTTGTTTGGCTATACTGACAATGAATTTCCAGATTATGATAAAGAATATTGGCGATCAGTTGTAAAGAATAAATCAAAAGCTTCAAAAAGTGATCTTGAAAAATGTAATCAAGAAACAGAAAATACAAGAGTAATTATGGTTAATATCTTTACCGAGTTGTGTTCAAGTGGGCATATATCTCAGGAAAATTTACCTAATGCAATTGCGATTCAGCACAATTATCTTGAGGACCATTTTAGATCAAGACCTAAAAATTTGATAGGAACAACGGACCAAATTTTTCTCCGGCTTTTAGGCGAAAATATCGAAAATAAACCGCTTAATGCAGATTTACTTCATAAAGCATGTGCTCGTTATATACCCCAAAATAACATACGTTATCATTATCAAGGAATCGGTCCCGATTCTCAGTTTTTCTATTATTTTAATAAGTATCATTTTCAACAATGTATGCGCAGAAATAACTTTGAGTTAATTACTCCTACAAAAACAGAGAGATGGTGTAAGGGAGTTATGTGGTAAATTTGCTATGCTATTATTTCGCTTTAGTTAATTTGGCCTGTTGTTTTAATTGGACTTAACTGCATTAATGACAACTTTAGACTTTGCGATATAAAAGTCTGGGACTTGCTTACTCAATCAATTCTATATCGACAGCATGAAGCTTGATGCATTTAACTTTATTCCCCGTAAATACTTTATTGAGAGATATCGATTGCAATAAATTGAAAATGAACAAAAGTACTCAAAAATTAAATTTTTTGGGTATTTCTCCTCATTATTTTTGTTAATATTTGGATTAATTATTCTAAGGGAAATAGATATGAAAAAAATACTGTTAATTCTTTTAATGATTCCGTTTTTTGTTTTTGCTAATGATAAACAGAGTTTATCAAATCAAGAAATTAAACAAAAAATTATTGGAAAGTGGAATATGTATCAAATTGGTCAACGAGCACAAATTGTTACATTTTATGATGATGGAAAAGTTAGTTATAAAACTTATATTTGTAATGATAATTCCCAAAAAGCATTATATGATGGCGAATTTTTTAAGCAATATAAAGTAGAGGATGGAGTTATATACTTAGGCGAATTATTAGTTGAGGATGGATATATCGAAAAACTAAAAGTAGAAAATATAGAAAACTCCAGACTAAAACTTGTCTATGACATGCCAGATTACTTTTACAATAAATTAGAAATCAATTTCTTAAACACCACCGGTAAGAATACCCAGCCTTTTTGTGAATTTAACACAGTAAACCCTTTTAGTCATAAAGTTGATAGAAAAAAACTTCAAGATTATTTGAATATATTGCAGGATAAAATTATAGAAGGCTTTAAAAAACAGACTCCTAAAGATTTAGATGTATACACAGTATTGCAAGATGTTTATAAGAATAATAATGAATTGTTCTTTAAATTAACCATAAAAAATTTTTCAATAAAAGATGCTAATGATGAAACATTAAAAGCCTTTTTAAGCGTATTTGCAGTAGATAAATACTGTGATATTGATAAGTCTGACAATAAAATACTGCAACGTCTAAAAAATATATTCCCAAATGGGGCATCTTATGTATATTCTTTTGATAATGGAGAGCCTTTAGTCATTCATGTGGATAATAGTAGTTGCCAAAAACAATGAAATAAATTAGGAAGCATATTTAATTAAAATAAAAATGGGCCTGAACTAAAGTTGGGCTATTCATTGTTTTACTAAAAATCAAGGCGCCTCAAGTCGTTTTGTATTTTATTCATAATAAATTAATCTTCTAAAGTGTGAAGCTATGATGTGAAATTATGAAAAAGTGGATCGCAAAAATTTGATAAAAATGGTATGAGTTTTACCCCGGTTTTACCCCAGCAAAAAAATGATGTGAAACAGAACCTTTATGAAGCCTTTTAGTATAAGGCTTTAGGATGGTACGCCCGGGTGGACTCGAACCACTGACCCCCACCATGTCAAGGTGATGCTCTAACCAACTGAGCTACGGGCGTATATTTAGAAAACACGCAAATATTAGCGGGCAAATAGTTTTGTTTCAAGTAAAATAATTAAAAATAGCTGTTTTTTTAATCTTTTGAACTAGATTGGTGATAAAATAGGCAAAACCAATATTGAAAATTCAGATATTTGTCACATTTTTGTACTTTTTATTTTCACTAATTCATTTAACAGTTCGATATGGATTCTGTTTTTAATATTGTTTATAGGTAAATGCATGTTCTCGGTGGTTTGTTGGTGCTAAATTAGCTATACTCCACAGCGTCGTTAAGTTATTACTGGTTCAGGTTGTTATGTCGTTTAAAGATCAGATTGAAGATGTTCTACATAATATTTTTGGTTATAAGTCGTTTAGGAATCAACAAAAAGATATTATTGAATCAGTGATTGACGGGCGTGATGTTTTGGCCGTTATCCCTACCGGTGGCGGTAAGTCGCTTTGTTATCAAATTCCAGCGGTCGTATTACCAGGCACAGCTATAGTCATTTCGCCACTTATTTCGTTAATGAAAGATCAGGTCGATCAATTGTTGGTGAATGGTATTCCTGCCGCATTTTTAAATGCAACTCAATCAGGCATCGAACAACAAAATGTTATCAACCAGTATCTAAACCATTCAATTAAATTGTTGTATATTTCCCCCGAGCGGTTGACAGTATCATCTTTTGGCGCGTTACTGGATCAGCATCCTCCTTCTTTAATTGCGATCGATGAGGCGCATTGTATTTCACAATGGGGACATGACTTTAGACCTGATTATCGCCAATTAAACCAGTTATCAAAACGTTTTCCTGATGTACCAATTATCGCGCTTACAGCCACTGCCGATGAAATGACACAGAGGGATATTCTTAATCAGCTCAATTTAGTTGATCCGTTGTTTGTGGTTCGTAGTTTTGATAGGCCGAATATTCGCTATACCGTGGTAGAAAAGTTTAATCTTACTGAACAAGTTGTGTCGTTTATTGAAACGCAAAAAGGGAATAGCGGGATTATTTATTGTTCTAGCCGTTCTAAAGTTGAGGACATGACAACAAGGCTTGTGGCAAGAGGGTTTTCGGCTATCGCTTATCATGCTGGATTGTCTACAAGCGAACGGCAAAGCGCTCAGGAGAGTTTTTTAAAGGATAATACACAAATTATTGTGGCAACAGTTGCTTTTGGAATGGGGATTAATAAGCCAAATGTTCGGTTTGTTGTTCATGCAGATTGTCCGCGTTCAATTGAGGCTTATTATCAAGAAACAGGTCGTGCTGGGCGCGATGGTGTTCCTGCAGAAGCGATGCTATTGTTTAAAAGTAATGATTTAAGTTGGTATAAGCAGCAAATCATTGAAAAGTATGATAACGATCAGAAGCAAGTGGAGCTTCATAAGATTCAGGCGATGGAGTCATTTGCGCAATGTATGACGTGTCGCCGTATTGTGTTGTTAAATTATTTTGGTGAACATAGAACTGAGCCTTGCAATAACTGTGATATTTGCCTTTATCCACCTAAGCAATATGATGCGTTGATTGATGCGCAAAAAGTTTTGTCTTGTGTTTATCGGGTTGAGCAGCGCTATGGTGCCCAATACATAGTGGATATTTTACGTGGTTCGGGGCGTTCACAAATTAAAGATAATCGACATAATAAGCTTTCAGTTTATGGAATTGGTAAAGAGCATAACGCTGATTATTGGCTTAGTGTAATAAGGCAGTTAATTTTTTTAGGCTATTTGCGGCAAAATATTTCCAATTTTAATACTTTGCAATTGACTGAAAACGCACGGGCAATATTGAAAGGTGAGGTGCAGTTAAAGTTAGCAAAACCACGATTAGAAATTGTTAAGAAGAGTCGTTTAAATCGTTATGCTCGATCAATTAATTTAACGACTATTCTATCTTATGAAGAGCGAATTTTATTTAATAATCTTAGACGATTACGTAAAGAGATTGCCGATATGGAAGATATCGCTCCTTATATTGTATTTAGTGATGCAACCTTACTTGAAATGGTGCAAACGATGCCTGAAAGTAAGACACAACTTATTAATGTGTCAGGTGTTGGTAAAATTAAATTGGAGAAATACGGCAATCTGTTTTTGGATGAGATTAATGACTTTGTAATTAAAAATATATAACGCTGTAAGTTAAAATTTAAATCAATTTATTCGTTGAAAAAAAAGTTGAGGAACGGGGTTTTTGAGCAAAAAAATCCTGTAATATGACGCTAATTATTATATGTTTTACTTAAAATTGCGTTTTTATAATCTAATTTGTTTATAAATTAATTAAGGTCTATTATTAATTCGAAAAGTGGCATCTTAAAGACTAATTTGGCTCTTTATGATATGATTAGCAAAATTTAATCGTAATAAGTAATGGTGATTATGAGTTATCAAGTTTTAGCACGTAAGTGGCGACCAAAGTCGTTTTCTGAGGTAGTAGGGCAGCAACATGTGTTGAAAATTTTATCTAATGCCCTCTCTCTTGGTCGGGTGCATCATGCTTATCTGTTTTCTGGTACACGAGGTGTAGGAAAGACGTCGATTGCTCGTTTGTTAGCTAAAGGCTTGAATTGTGAAAGTGGTATCACTGCAACACCTTGTGGTGTTTGTGATAATTGTCGTGAGATTGAGCAAGGTCGTTTTGTTGATTTGTTAGAAATTGATGCTGCATCACGAACTAAAGTCGAAGATACGCGTGAAATTCTAGATAATATCCAATACTTGCCAACTAAAGGGCGTTTTAAAGTTTACTTGATCGATGAAGTGCATATGTTGTCTCGCAACAGTTTTAATGCATTATTAAAAACTTTGGAAGAACCACCTGAACATGTTAAATTTTTGTTAGCGACAACCGATCCTCAAAAATTACCTATTACTATTTTGTCTCGCTGTTTGCATTTACATTTGAATGTGCTTGACACATCTTTAATTGGTGATCAGTTAAATCACATTTTACAATTAGAGCATATTGAAAGTGAGCCAAAAGCTATTCATTTATTAGCCAAAGCAGCCAATGGAAGTATGCGAGATGCGTTAAGTTTAACCGATCAGGCTATTGCGCTAGGTAATGGTAAAGTCGATGCCGTATCAGTTGCATCAATGCTTGGAACATTAGATAAGGCTATTCCTTTTGCGTTAGTTAATGCACTTTACCAAGGCGATGGTAATGCGTTAATGCAACAAATTGAATTGGCGGCAATGCAAGGAGCGGATTGGGATAATTTATTAGCTGAAAGCATTTCTTTGTTGCATCAAATTGCTTTATTACAAGTAGTACCTACAGCCTTAGGTGATTATGCCGATAGTGAGGAGCAATTGCGTTTTTTAGCTCAATACATTTCGCCAAATGATGTGCAATTGTTTTATCAAATTTTATTGATGGGTCGAAAAGAACTCGCGCTTGTACCTGACAAGAAAATGGGCGTGGAGATGAGCTTTTTACGCGCGTTAGCCTTTATGCCAAAAGATGTTGATTCGATTTCTCAACCGGTTTCAACCACTAATCCTTCAGCTGTAGGACACGCACCTGTCCCAAAGTCTAATCCGCCAAAAGTTGAATCAGCAACATCAGCTTCTGTGCCACCGATTCCAGTAAAGAAGGATGCAGCTAAGTCATCAGTTCAATCAACGGCACATTCACAATCATCATTAGCTGATAATAATGTTTCTCCTGTGCATCAAGCTAATAATTCGATGCCAGCCCATTCTATATCGCTTCCAGATGATGCTTCGTCTATCACTAAAAATATTTTAGAGATGCGAATGCAGTTAATGGAGGAACAAAGTTCAAAAAAGTCTGAACCGGTTGGTGCCAATCAACCATCAAGCGATTTAGTTAACTTGAGCCGTGTTAAACAGGCTACTAAGACTGAAGTTAATAGTGCAGTGGTGGATGAGGTTGTAGAGGACGACGAAGAGGAAATTACAGCAGAAAATTATCAATGGCAATCGACTGGACTGTTTGAGTCTAAGAATGAGCCGGTGATAGATGCGAAGTCAGTTAGGGAGTCACTTAAGGTTGATAAAACTCCAGAGATGACAAAAAAATTGATTGAAGAGATGATCGAAAAAGATGCTTGGAGTGCGGAAATTGAAAAATTGGAGATTGCACCGCTAATTAAACAGATTGCGGTTAATTCGTATCCTGAAATAGTCGATGATAATAGTGTAATTTTGCATACGCGTTCGGCTGTTGAGCATTTAACTAAGTCGTCGGCAAATTGTATTAAGCTACGAACTGCGATGTCAGCTTATCGTCAAAAAACACTTAATTTAGAGGTTGTGATTGATGATAGTAAGGATATAAAAACGCCATTAGAATTACGTGAAGATTTATATCAGCAGAAGCTTGAACAAGCTAAACAAACGATACATCAAGATCCTAAAGTTGAGACGATTTGTCAATATTTTGATGCCAAGATTGATGAATCGAGTATTCGTCCTGTATAATTACAGACTAAATGTTTTTAATGAGGAATAATTATGTTTCCAGGTGGAAAAGGTGGTTTGGGCAATTTGATGAAACAAGCCCAACAAATGCAAGCAAAAATGCAGCAAGCTCAGGAAGAGATTGCTAAATTAGAGGTTACTGGAGAGTCTGGCGCGGGTATCGTTAAAGTTACTGTAAATGGTGCACATAGTTGTAAACGCGTTGATATCGATCCGTCTTTATTAACCGAAGATGATAAGGAGATGTTAGAAGATCTTATCGCTGCAGCCTATAATGATGCTACTCGCCGTTTGGAAGAAGCTCAAAAAGAACGTATGGCTCAAGTTACTGGTGGAATGCAATTACCACCTGGTTTTAAAATGCCATTCTAATTTGAATCTTTAACTCTATTTTTCTGATATTGCTGACTTTTGTCGGCAATATTTTTGTCTACTGACTGTTTATTTATACAGTTTGTCTTTATTAATTTCCTCCTATCAGGTAAACTAACTCACAATTGTTTTTTTAATTCACATTCAATTTTGATCATAATAATTAGGCTGATGTTGAACGAGAGTTTTCGTTTAATACTGATTGATCAATGTTGTTTAATTGACATTATTTATTAAGGATATATTGTGATAGGTCGTTTACGTGGAATCATTATTGAAAAGCAACCACCCAAAGTGTTAATTGAAGTTGGTGGTGTTGGCTATGAAGTGTTTATGCCAATGACCTGTTTTTATGAATTACCTGATAATGGTAAAGAAGTGATTGTGTTAACTCATTTTGCCGTTCGTGAAGATGCTCAAGTGCTGTATGGCTTTAATCATGAACAAGAGCGTGAATTGTTTCGTGAGTTGATTAAAGTGAATGGTGTTGGTCCCAAATTAGCGTTAGCAATTTTATCAGGAATGTCAGCAGGGCAATTTATTAGTGCAGTTGAGCAAGGTGAAATCAAGACGTTAGTTAAATTACCTGGCGTGGGTACTAAAACGGCTGAACGATTGATTGTCGAAATGAAGGATCGAGTTAAACGGTTTGGTGAAGAGTTAGCTAATGTAAACGTAACTGTTGAGACTGGAAGTCTTAAAAAATCCTCAAGTCAGATTGAAGGTGAAGCCGTTTCGGCACTTATCGCTTTGGGTTATAAACCACAAGAAGCAAGTCGTATTATTAGTAAAGTCATTAAGCCAGACATGGATTGTGAAATGCTAATACGTGAAGCATTAAAGTCAGCATTATAAAGAAAATAGGGAACGATGATGATTGAAGCGGATCGTTTAATTGCGCCACAGGCTCAAAAAGAAGAAGAGTCGTTAGATCGGGCTATTCGTCCTAAATATTTGGATGAGTATATTGGTCAACCTCAAGTGCGAGAGCAGATGAAAATCTTTATTCAGGCTGCCAAGCAACGTAGTGATGCGCTTGATCATGTTTTAATTTTTGGTCCTCCTGGTCTTGGTAAAACCACTTTAGCTAATATTGTTGCTAATGAAATGAATGTTAATTTGCGCACTACCTCTGGCCCAGTGTTGGAAAAAGCAGGTGATCTGGCTGCAATGTTAACCAATCTCGAGCCTAATGATGTGCTGTTTATTGATGAAATCCATCGTTTATCTCCAGTTGTTGAAGAAATATTATATCCTGCTATGGAAGATTATCAGCTCGATATTATGATTGGTGAAGGTCCAGCCGCACGTTCAATTAAAATCGATCTTCCGCCCTTTACGCTTATTGGCGCCACTACTCGAGCGGGTTCGTTAACATCGCCATTACGCGATCGTTTTGGGATTGTGCAACGCCTTGAGTTTTACCGTGTTGAGGATTTGGAGTATATCGTTAGTCGTAGTGCTAAGTTTTTAGGTTTAGATCTTTCTAAAGAGGGGGCATTTTTAATAGCTAAACGCTCACGCGGAACGCCTCGTATTGCTAATCGTTTATTGCGACGTGTGAGAGATTATGCGGATGTTAAATCCAAAGGTGTTATTGATGAGCGTATTGCGACTCAAGCTTTAGATATGTTAGATGTGGATAATGAAGGCTTTGACTATATGGATCGTAAGCTACTTCTTGCCATCATCGAAAAATTCATGGGTGGTCCAGTAGGATTAGATAATATTGCTGCAGCAATTGGTGAGGAACGTGAAACGATTGAAGATGTGTTAGAGCCATTTTTAATTCAGCAAGGTTATATCCAAAGAACACCAAGAGGACGGATTGCAACACCTCATGCTTATCGACATTTTGGTATTGTTCAAGATGATTAATTTGATTTATTTTAATTTGAATTATCCGATTTTTAATCCAACACCGCCAAATGGCGGTGTTTTGCGTTTATAGGATAATTAACCAAGTTCTTTCTCAGTGAAAATACCACTAAATAAATCAGTACTAAGGTAACGTTCACCTGAAGAGGGTAATATTACCACGATGGTTTTATTCGCATTTTCTGGTAATCGAGCCAAACGATCAGCTGCAAATACCGCAGCACCAGATGAAATTCCTGCTAAGATACCTTCTTTTTCCATTATAATGCGAGCTGTTTCGATTGCTTCTTCGTTAGATACTTTTTCGACCAAATCAATCAAACTCAAATCTAAGTTACCAGGAATAAATCCAGCTCCGATACCTTGTATTTTGTGTGGGCCAGGTTTGATGGGTTCGCCAGCAAGTGCTTGCGTAATTACAGGTGAGGTAGTTGGCTCAACTGCGACAGCCGTAATGTTTTTTCCTTGAACTTTTTTGATGTATTTTGTTACACCAGTAAAGGTTCCACCAGTTCCCACTCCTGCAACGAAAATCTCGATTTTACCATCTGTATCAAGCCAAATTTCTGGCCCAGTGGTTTTTTCGTGAATTTCTGGATTGGCGGGATTGCTAAATTGTTGGAGCATAATATTGTGTTTTGGATTACTAGCAACGATTTCTTCCGCTTTTTCAATCGCACCTTTCATTCCCTTGGCAGCTTCAGTTAATACAAGGTTTGCACCTAACGCTTTTAGAAGTTTGCGGCGTTCAATACTCATGCTTTCTGGCATGGTTAAGGTTAATTTATAACCACGAGCAGCGGCAACAGCAGCTAATGCGATACCAGTATTACCACTAGTTGGCTCTATAAGTTCGACGTCAGGGTTAAGTAAACCACGTTTTTCGGCATCCCAAATCATATTTGATGCAATTCGGCATTTGACGCTGAAACTTGGATTACGAGATTCGACTTTAGCTAATATATTACCATTCCCAAAATGTTTTAATCGAACTAGGGGAGTATGGCCGATGGTTTGTGAGTTATCATCAAATATCTTACTCATGGAAAAAGTCCTTATTAGTTTATTCTTAGATTCAAAAGTGGTGGCAAGTAATTAATTAATGTTGATGACTATATTATAGATTGAACTGAAAAGATGATACTAATTATTAATTATATTCATATGCATTTTTGATATAAGGGCCTTTATTTTGACTAGCTGGTATCCTTTTTAGTGCTGGGATCTTACTATAGTATTGAAATGTGAATTTACATATACGCCATATTCAGGCGTGTTTTGTTAAGACATTATTTTAAGTTAGGTAATCGTTGATCATCAAATATTCAGAAATTTATGATTATCTATGAAACCATTATTCAATGAAACTATTTTCCATGTCTAATTCAATCCTTTTAATAGCTTGTTCGCAGCGGTATATTCGATTATCAAGGGCAGCGATTTTGGTGTGTTCTATTGACTCTAAAGAGAGTTCGAGCTCATATTTCATCTCTTGTAATCGTCGTAAATAATCTAAATGTCTTGAATGTTTTTCAGCTAATGTTTCTGTAATAATATGGCCAGTAGTTTGTTTACGTAAATGTACTGTGGCAAGCTCACGTGTTAGGGCGGTAATTTGGTTTATAAGTCTTTCTGATAAAAATTCGATTTGTGTGCGTTTTTCCGAAAGTACTGCATCACAAAGTGCTAGATAGGTTTGCTTTACTTTATCTAAATAGAATTGATTGTCGGTTTCAATTTTACTGGTGTTAAACAGATGCTCATCAAAATAATGCTCTTGATAGCTTTGTTGTTCGGATAAGTTCAAATGCTGTTCAAGCTCGTTTATTTGATTTTTCAATTTTTCCAAAAATTTTTGCATGGATATATCTTTATGGTTGGTTATCGTCATTTTGCCCAAAATAATTCCCTAAATGAATTTTAGATAAGTTTATTAGTTTCATTAACGATTCAAAAGTTAATTTTTCATTTGGATTTTTATTCGGACTTAATATCTTTTTTTCAATTAATTGCAATTTGATTCGGTTGTAGCTGTCAATTAAGTTGAGCGGTAATGGCGATTGAGAACGATATCCTAACCACAAGATCCCTTGAATAGGTAAACTTAAGGCAAATAGAATTGTGATTGCTGTTACCGCTAATTGCGCGGGTAAATAATATTGCCAAAGAATTAAGCCGATGATGATCGGCGGTAAAATTTTTTTTGCAACTTTGATGTAGTTAATAATTTTTAATTCAGGAAATGAATAGGATAGGGCTTTATCTTTTGGGCAAATATCCATATATATTTGACCTGCCTTAAAAATTTTAACTAAGTTCATCTGGTTTGGATTCCTCGACATTCACATTTTATTGTCTTAAAATAGAGCCATTCAAATTGGGGGCTCTCTTTATTTTATCTCAAATTTCAAGATATCAGAAGTCGCCTTATATAACACATTGATTAATGTGTAGAGTTGCCAATATTGATTGGTAAAAATCTTTTATTCAATTTATAGGAATTACTATGTCATCAAGTAATAACGCTCTCGTTCTGAATTGTGGAAGTTCATCTTTAAAATTTGCTATTATTAACCCTGAAAATGGTGATGAGTTTTTATCTGGTTTAGCTGAATGTTTTCACCTTCCTGATGCTCGTATCAAATGGAAATTAGATGGTGAAAAGCAAGAAGCTTCTTTAGGAGCTGGTGCAGCACATAGCGAAGCGATTAAATTCATTGTTAATAACATTTTTCCACAAAAACCAGAATTATTAGACAGCATAAAATCAATTGGGCACCGTATTGTTCATGGTGGTGAGAAGTATACCCAATCAGTTGTGATTGATGATTCCGTTTTAAAAGGTATTGAAGAAGCTTCTGCTTTTGCGCCTTTACATAATCCAGCACATTTAATTGGTATTCGCGAAGCTTTTATTGCATTTCCTCATTTAAAAAATAAGAATGTTGCAGTATTTGATACAGCTTTCCATACTACAATGCCTAAAGAAGCATATTTATATGCAATTCCTAATGAATTATATACTAAGTACGGTGTTCGCCGTTATGGTGCTCATGGTACTAGTCATTATTATGTCAGCCGAGAAGCGGCGAAATTATTAAATAAACCGGTTGATCAAACGAATGTGATTACATGCCACTTAGGTAATGGTGCTTCAATCACTGCTGTGAAAAACGGTAAAAGTATTGAAACTTCTATGGGGCTAACACCACTTGAAGGTCTAGTGATGGGTACACGAAGTGGTGATATCGATCCTGCTATCATGTTCTTTTTACATGACAATTTAAATATGTCAGTTGCTGGTATTAATAATTTATTAAATAAAAAATCAGGATTATTAGGTTTAACTGGTGTAAGTAGCGACTGCCGTTATGTAACAGATAATGCAGATAAAGACGAAAATGCTAAAAATGCTTTAGAAGTATTTGTTCACCGTTTAGTCAAATACATTGGTGGTTATGCGATGTTGTTAGACGGCCGTTTAGATGCAATCGTGTTTACTGGTGGTATTGGTGAAAATGCTGAATGTATTCGTCGTAAAACTTTAGAAAAATTAAGTATACTTGGTTTTGAGATTGATAAAGAACGCAATTTAGCTGCACGTTTTGGTAACGGTGGTGTGATCACTAAAGATGGTTCTGCTATTGCAATGGTTATTCCTACCAATGAAGAACTTGTCATCGCACAAGATGCAGCACGCTTAACAGCTTAAGCACTTTAAAACCGCCGTTAAGGCGGTTTGTTTTGGATTTAATAAAGAATTAAGAGGAAACTTATTATGTCTCGTACCATTATGCTGATTCCAACTGGTACCAATGTTGGATTAACGGGTGTAAGTCTTGGTGTTATTCGAGCAATGGAACGTCAAGGTATTAACTTAAATGTATTTAAACCAGTTGCCCAACCAAGAGCAGGTGGTGATGCGCCTGATAATACAACGACTTTAGTTAGTAATAATACATCGATTCCAACTTTGAAACCTTTAAAAATGAGTTATGTTGAAAACTTATTAGGTTTGAATCAACAAGATGTTTTGATGGAAGAAATCGTTGCACTATATGCAGAAAATACTAAAGGTGCAGATGTTGTTTTAGTTGAAGGTATTGTACCAACTATTGATTATCCATTTGCTAATGAACTAAATAATAACATCGCGAAAACTTTAGGCGCTGAGATTATTTTTGTGGTTAATATGGGTAAAGATGATCCAGAGCAGTTAAAAGAACGCATTGAGATTGCTCGCTCTAATTTTGGTGGCATCAAAAATGATAAAATTATTGGTGTGATTGTTAACAAAGTCAATGCACCAGTAGAAGAACAAAATCTCGCTCGTCCAGATGTTGTTGAAATTTATCATACACCTAAATTTGATGGTAAGAAAATTACAATTAATGATTTAAGCGAGCATAGCCCATTACCTGTACTTGGCTGTATTCCTTGGAACATCGATTTAAGTTCTTGTCGTACATATGACATTGCTAATCATTTGCAAGCTAAAATCATTAATGAAGGCGGTATTAAAAATCGTCGAATTAAACATGTTTCTTTCTGTTCTCGTAGCGTTCCAAATATCATTAATCACCTTCAACCGAACGCGTTATTAGTTACTTCAGCTGATCGTGCTGATGTTTTAGTAACAATCTGTTTAGCTGCCATGAATGGTGTTGCTATTGGTGGTGTATTATTGACTGGTGGCTATGATATTGATGAAAAAATCTATAAATTGTGTCAACCTGCTTTTGATACAGGATTACCAGTATTTACTGTTAAAACCAATACATTCCAAACTTCAATCAATTTACAGCAATTCAATTTAGAAATCCCGGTCGATGATAAAGAACGTATGGATAATACTCAGAATTTTGTTGCCGATCACATTGATCCAAGTTGGATTAAATCACTGAATGAAGTGGTTAGTTCTGCTCGTCGATTATCTCCTCCAGCATTTCGTTATCAATTAACTGAGCTTGCACGTAATGCGAAAAAAGTGGTGGTGTTACCAGAAGGGGATGAACCGAGAACAATTAAAGCAGCTGCAATTTGTGCAGAGCGTCATATTGCTAAGTGTGTGTTAATTGGTAATCCTGATGAAGTCCGTAAAGTGGCTGCGTCGCAAGGTGTTACTTTAGGTGCAGGTGTTGAAATTGTTGACCCAGAACGCATTCGTGATAAATATGTACCTCGTTTAGTTGAATTACGTAAAAACAAAGGTATGACTGAAGTTATTGCGCGTGAGCAATTAGCTGATAATGTTGTGCTTGGTACAATGATGCTTGAAGCAAATGAGGTTGATGGTTTAGTCTCTGGTGCTGTTCATACTACGGCCAATACTATTCGCCCTCCGCTACAATTAATCAAGACTGCTCCAGGTAGTTCGCTTGTTTCATCGGTGTTCTTTATGTTAATGCCTGATCAAGTTTATATCTATGGGGATTGCGCTATTAATCCAGATCCAAATGCGCAAGAACTTGCTGAAATCGCTATTCAATCTGCTGATACTGCTATTGCTTTTGGTATTGAACCACGTGTGGCGATGATCTCTTACTCAACCGGTAGTTCTGGTCAAGGTGCTGATGTTGAAAAAGTGAAAGAAGCAACACGTATTGCTCAAGAAAAACGTCCAGATTTAATGATTGATGGCCCTTTACAATATGATGCTGCGGTTATGCCTGATGTTGCGAAATCAAAAGCGCCAAATTCTAAAGTTGCAGGTAAAGCGACGGTGTTTATATTCCCTGATTTAAATACTGGTAATACAACTTACAAAGCTGTACAACGTTCAGCTGATCTTGTTTCAATTGGACCTATGTTACAAGGTATGCGTAAGCCAGTTAATGATTTGTCTCGTGGTGCGTTAGTTGATGATATTGTTTATACAATTGCATTAACCGCTATTCAATCCGCGCAAGAAAAAAATAGCTAGTAAATTATTAATATTTATGTTTAAATTTATGAGAGGTTTTTCAAAGACCTCTCATTTTTTATCTGTCCGATAAGTCCAATCACATAAAGTGACGAAATTAGTTAAGGATGATGTAAGTTATACATTATTTAGCGCTGTTTTTTGTTCCAATTCTATACATTATAAAGTTCTTTTTGATTAATTTATTCAAGCTATATGACTACACATGGTCTATATCTCCCTAATTTAATCAATTTGTTAATTATTTGTCCATTTCATTACCTGTTTAAAGATTAAGCAAAGCTGTTTTTATATTCCTAAGTTTTAAGAAAGATAAGTTTTATTTTCAATATTATTTTTAATTAAAAATACTAAAGGTATAACGGAATGAATTGTCTTAATCAGGACTCCATTAGAGTCATTGCTCCCAGCATTTATCATGATACTTCATGGAATGAAGCCGAAGTATTAGGCGCCATGGTTTGGTTATGGAACAGGAATTCCAATTATAGAAATGTTGCCATAAGTTCAGCATTGGAAACTTTACTGCCTACTATTCAGTCTAGGAATTTTATTTTACTCATTAAAAATAATCGACCACTCGGTTATCTCAATTGGGCATATTTAAATAAAGATGAGGAACGGGAATATCTAAACAAAACGAAAAGTTATGTGAATTTTGTTCAATGTAATAAGAAAGATGAAAGTAAACAATTATGGCTTTTATCTTTCTTTTGCCCATTTGGACGGAATGAATCTTTCTTGTTGAAATCTATTTGTAAAAAAGTTCTAAAAAATAATCTCTGCTTTTTCGGTTACCACAAGTCAAAAACAAACACCGTTGTAAAAAAAGTTCAATGTTAGAGTCTATAAGGAAAGAATTATGAATCAAATATACCAAACAAAATTTAATTTTCTAACTGGTACTAGCATAGTTTGTTCTGAATTGGCACGACGTGTTAGTAAAGTAGCGATAACTGTTTCAATTTTATCAGCCTCAACCTCTTTATTTGCGTTAGATTGTACACCAAATCCTGATGGATCTTATTTAGTAGGCCAAGACGCTCCTAGTTGTAATAATATAAATGCTGCTACTGCAACGCAAAGTGGTAATGCTGGTTTTTATATTTTAACTAGAAGTAAACTGCATGAACAACTAAATGTGGGTGATACGACCCTTACTGCAAATGTCAGTGCCGATTATACTGGCTTAGGTAACCAATATACTTATGGTGTTTCTGGTGGCTCAATTAAAGCGGGCAATTTAAATTTTACTATAAAGAATGATGGTAATGTGATGGGGCTTACGACTTATCACAATGTCGATATCACTGCTAAAGATGTTGTATTAAATATAACTGATAACTATACACGTGGTCGTAACTCTAGTGGTGGTGTGGCTGCTTATGGGATATTAACCGGTTCAGCTGCAAATGCCGGTGAGAGAAACGCCTATAATGGTAAATATAGCACAGTCACAGTTGATAAACTGACGATCAACCAAACAACATCAGGTGGTAAAACCTCTCCAATATTAAATAATGGTATTCGTGCTATTCAAGGTGCATATGACAATAATGGTCAAGGTTCTGCAGGGCGAGTTATTGTTAATGATGATTTGGATATGACTTTGACTGGTAATCGCGCCATCGGTATTTATGTATCGGGTAATGCAACCAATCATGGTGGCGCGAATGATACTGGTGCTGATGGTCAATTAACACCAATAGTGATTTTAAAAGGCGCTAAAAATAGCATAGTGTTGAATAAAGGTAGCGATAGTTCATCATTGAACTGGGACAGTGTGGGTGTCAAATTAGGAAAGACGCGTAATACTGGTGAAGGTGCTGGTATTTTAGAATCTCATGGTGAACTTAATATTGATACTACAAATGCTTTAAATGGTTCTGGTATTAAGATGGTTCGCAATTCTTTATTAAAAGCAGATTATGACGATAGTTCGACAATCATCAAAACAAATGGTTATGCACTTGAAATCGGGACTCATGATGATGCGAATTCAAGTGGAGTATTTGAACAGGCTGCATCACATGGTGTAAGTGCAAGCTTTAAAAATGCGATATTTACTACGAATGGTACTAGTGCTGACCCGGTTATCAGTGGTTCTGTTGGTCGCAAAGATTTAATTTTTGTCGATCAAGGTCAAGTCGATACTGTATTATCTTTTACCGGTGATAAAACTGATCTAACAGCAAATGATGCGGGTTATATTCTTAACGTGAGTGGAAATTATACCGCATCTGGTTATCAGTTCTTTTCAAATACCTATGATCAAACTGGAACAGAACAAAGTCATGATGATTATCAAGCGTCATCAGTTACCTTTAATGCTTCTGACAAGGGAAGTATGACTGGGCTGGTTTATAAAGGTTTGGTTAAAACTGAAGAGGGTGAAGTTTTAGATGCCAATAAAACGCCTACACTCAACTTAAACTTAAATAATGGCTTTACTTGGAACTTGAAAGCAAATGATACCAGTAAAACTGCTTTATTTGATAATTTAACCTTATCAAATGGTGCGTTACTTAATGCTGCATTTGATGATGCGGGTGCAAATGAGTTTATTTTACAAGGTAATGTTATTAGTGATGGTGGTATTATTAGTTTGGATAATCATTCTCATGGAAAATATAATGATAGTTTAACTATTCAAGGTAATTATTCGGCATCAAATAATGCAATAGTTAAGATGAATACGTTATGGAATAATAATACTTCACAATCAGACTTACTAAAAATTACTGGAGCTGCCAGTGGTGTTACTAAAGTTATTCCTGTTAATGCAAATGGAGCTGAAAATTTTATTGATGGTAACATAAAGCAAGTTGCTGCAATATTGAATAGTATTCCTGTTATTAATGTAGGAACTTCAAGCTCAGAAAGCAATTTTACTGGTGATGCACAAACGACAGGTGCAACAGAAGTTCAATTGGCAAAACGTCAAACAACTAATGGTGATGAATACTATTGGACTATGAAGGCAAGTAATCCAGGTGAACCCGTTGGCCCAGTTGGACCAGTCAAACCCGTTGAACCAGTTGAACCAGTAAAACCACCTAAGAAGGTGATCTATTCAAATGCCGTTTCTGGTTATGTATCAATGCCACGAGTAAACCAAGAACAAGGATTATTAAGTATTGGTACTTTGCATGAACGTAGAGGCGAATATGCTAACTTTAACTTAGCTAATTGTAGTACTTGCGATGAACATTTAAGTGAAACTTGGGGAAGAATATTAGGCAAACATCTCAAATCAGACGGAAAAAAACGGTTGAATTTAGAAACTGACGTTTATGGATTACAACTTGGCCATGATCTGGTAAACAATTTATTCGAAGATGGAAGCCACAATTATACTGGTGCTTATCTTTCATATACTAAAGCTAATACTGATTTTTCCGATAAATATCGAGCGGTTAATGGTTTAATTTCTCATAACAAAAAAACCGGAAAAGGTACTTCGGAAGCATTTAGCCTTGGGTTAACTAATACCTATTTTTCTGCTAATAACAGTTATTTAGATTTAGTTGGACAGTTCTCTTCAATCCGCAATAAATATGATGCACGAAAAGAAGCCCGTTCTATCCATCAAAATGGTTTTGGTGTAGCTGTTTCAGCAGAAGCCGGACATGCCTTCAACTTTAGTCAAAATAGTCTTGATTCAAGCCAATGGCTAATCGAACCTCAAGCTCAACTTGTTTATCAATATCTTAATTTGGATAGTTTTAAAGATAAATATCGTCAAGTCGATCAGAATAATCAGGATCAATTGCGTGGCAGAATAGGTGTACGAGTAGACCATAATAATCAAGCAGCAGATCGACAAATAATGTCGATTTATGCAATTGGTAATGTTTGGCATGACTTTATTAAGCCAACTCATGTCACAATAGGTAAAGATAGTTTACGTGAAAATTATGCAACTACTTGGGGAGAATTGGGGGTTGGTATAAAAACGGAATTAGGCAAAGATAATTTTCTTTATGGTGATGCTCGTTATGAACATGATTTTGGAAGTACCAAGCATCAAGGCTATAAAGGAAATATTGGAATAGAACATAAATGGTAATTTAGAATTATAAGTTTATTTCTCTGTTCTATACGTAATGGCTAGTCATGCATTACGTATAGACTTTTTTATAAAAAAGTAACTAATAATCAAGTTAAATAAAATAATATGGCTTAATGTTCATCGCGTAAAACTTATTGCAAATGGCAAAAGTGATATTTTTAAGATTGGAATAAATTTAACCCAACAAATCATTTTATAATGAAATTTTTGTTAAATAGAACTCATTTATTAATACTTAACAAATTGATTTTTAGATGAATTAAAGCCATTTAATGTTTTAAACTTGAATAAATATAATAGAGGATAATTACTTTACTCACCTTGACTTTCTAATAGTCTTAATAACATTGACATAAATAGTTTTTTATCAGCCTTTAATGTTGAAAAAAATTCTGTATCTATTTGTTCAACTAAAGGTACAGTTTCATTTGCTTTATCAAACCCTTTTTGTGTCAGTTGAATGGATTTTGCTCGACTATCTTTGCTTGAACAGTGGCGCTCAATATAATCTTTTTTCTCTAAATTCTCTAAAATTTGTGAGATTGTCATCACATCGATATTTGTTCGATTGGATAGAGTGACTTGTGTTATTTCATCGTTGTATTGTGATAAATAAGCAAGTGTTGCAAGTACGATAAATTGAGGATGAGTGATAGACTGTTTTTTCAAACAACTTTTGATATTTGTATGCCAGGACGAATAAGTTTTCATAAAAATAAAACCAATGGATTGAGAATCATTTTGAAATTGTGTCAGAAACTTATCGCCCTTTGCCATAATTTATCCTTCAACTAAGCCATTTAATTTGTAAGTTTTATCAATAATATCATCAGAAATCTGTTTTATAAAATCATAGGATGCTTTAGTGTCCATTTTTGTATCTGGTTTTAATGAAATCTCTGATTTCAAAGCATATTGATTTTCTGAAATTTCAACAATTTGATGGGAGAAAAATAATAAACCTATATCAGGCATATCAAATTGTTCAGTAAATTCTTGCTCATCAATGATTTTTGATAAAGTCACTTCCATTTCTGGTATATTTTGTAATTTAAAAATACCTTTAGTGCCGGTTTTCAAGTCACCAAAAATACGAAAGTCTTCAAGATCAGTTTCCCATAATTTTCTTAAATTAAGATCGGTATAGTATTGCCAAATTTTAGATGGTTTTGCCTTTGTTGGTAATACGAAAGAGATTGAAATTGTGTTCATTATTTTTTTCCTATATTTAATAAGTAAGCTTATTATAAGTATACTTATTAAATAGGTAAAGAAAATTTTTTGCATAGATTAAAATTGTGGGATTATTCAAAATTCCTCAATTAACGTAATGAATAAATAAGTATTATATAGTCAGGTATTTGATTCTTTAATATAATTAATTATCTAATAAAATTAACAAGATTAAATGTTTAACAGATTTAAAATATATTAATGTAAAATATTTACAATTGTTTTTCATTTAATCCGTTCAATTTAATCGGTAAATGTTACAATAGCGCCTTGATTTTGTATTAGTCCATAGTTTAGGAATAAATTTGATGAAAAATGACATCCACCAGCAACGTATTTTAATTCTTGATTTTGGTTCACAAGTTACCCAATTAATTGCTCGACGGGTTCGTGAAATAGGTGTTTATTGTGAACTTTGGCCATGGGATGTTTCGGAAGAAAAAATCAAACAATTTAACCCTAAAGGTATCATTCTATCTGGTGGTCCTGAAAGTACTACTGACCAAAATAGCCCTCGAGCACCAGAATATGTGTTCAACGCTGGCGTGCCAGTGTTAGGTATCTGCTATGGTATGCAAACTATGGCAATTCAAGTAGGTAAGGGTGGACAAGTTACAGCTTCTAATCAACGAGAGTTTGGTTATGCTAAAGTTGATATTGTTGCAAAATCAAAATTAACAGACGGTATTTTAGATAGCACCAATGATGCTGGTATAGAGCAACTTGATGTATGGATGAGTCATGGTGATAAAGTTACTTCATTACCTGACACATTTACCTTAATTGGGCAAACAGAAACTTGTCCATTCGCCATTATGGCCAACGATGAAAAACAGTTTTATGGCGTACAGTTTCATCCAGAGGTCACGCATACGGTTAAAGGATTAGAGTTATTAACGCGTTTTGTTATTGATATTTGTCAGTGTGAAAAGCTATGGACACCGTCTTCTATTATTACTGATGCAATTGCTCGTATAAAAGAAAAAGTCGGTAAAGATAAAGTATTATTAGGTTTATCAGGTGGTGTTGATTCTTCGGTTACTGCATTATTATTACATCAAGCCATTGGTGACCAGTTAACTTGCGTATTTGTTGATCATGGCTTATTACGTTTAAATGAAGCAAAGCAAGTCATGGATATGTTTGGTGATAAATTTGGGTTAAATATTATCGCAATTAATGCCGAAGATCGCTTTATGGCTGCTCTGAAGGGAGAGGCTGATCCTGAAGCTAAACGTAAAATCATTGGTCGTGAATTTGTCGCTGTTTTTGATGAAGAGGCGGCAAAATTAAAAGATGTCAAATGGCTTGCTCAAGGTACTATCTATCCAGATGTCATTGAATCTGCTGCTGCTGATACAGGTAAAGCCCACGTGATTAAATCACATCATAATGTTGGTGGTTTACCTGAAGATATGAAAATGGGGCTAGTAGAACCATTAAGAGAATTATTCAAAGATGAAGTACGTAAAGTTGGTTTAGAACTCGGTTTACCTTACGATATGCTTTACCGTCATCCATTCCCAGGTCCAGGTTTAGGAGTGCGTGTTCTCGGTGAAGTGAAAAAAGAGTATTGTGATTTACTGCGTCAAGCCGATGCTATTTTTATCGAAGAACTTTATAAAGCTGACCTATACCACAAAGTCAGCCAAGCATTTACCGTATTCTTACCAGTACGTTCAGTTGGAGTGATGGGAGACGGACGTAAATATGATTGGGTTGTTTCATTACGTGCTGTTGAAACTATCGACTTCATGACCGCTCACTGGGCACATTTACCTTACGAATTCTTAGGGCGAGTATCAAATCGTATTATCAACGAAGTCAATGGAATATCACGAGTTGTATATGATATAAGTGGAAAACCGCCTGCCACTATTGAGTGGGAATAATTGCAACAAATACCATATAATCTTTTTATCTTAAGCCTTGTTTATCAAGGCTTTTTTATATCATTTCTATCTTTGAATGATGGATTTTTAAGGTTTAGGGGATAAACTTAAACACTCAGTGTGAAATAGCATTTTAATTAAAATATAAAAACCTTTAGAAACTTATTGCTAAATGATCTACAAAAATGACTAACTTAAGTATATACTTCTTTTTATATAGGTTTCTTCGCTATTGAGTAAAAGCGGATAAAGCTAATTTAAGTTATTACCTCATTTGAGAAATTAAGGACCGTTAAGTATGATTTTAGGTAATGTTAATCATTTGGATTTAATTCCTTATTTGCCTACCAAGATTAAACAATCAATTGAATATGTAAAAGACAACGTTAATAGCAATACACCAGCTGGTCGTTATGATATTGACAGCGATAATATGTTTTTTATGGTTTCTGACAATTCATTAAGATATATTCATGAAGCAAACCCTGAGTACCATAAAAAGTATATTGATGTGCAGATTGTTTTAGATGGTCAAGAAGGAATGGCTGTTTCCACTCTACCTCCTCATACACAAGTATTAGAAGATAAAATAGCAGAAAATGATATCGCTTTTATCAAAACACCTAACGAAGAAACTATGTTAGTATTACAGAAAGACGATTTTATTGTATTTTTACCTAATGAAGTACATAAACCGCTTTGTGCTGTCGATAATAAGATTGCAACGGTTCGTAAAGTTGTGGTAAAAATCGCATTAGATTATTTATAAATAGAAGTAAGGATTTTAGGTAGCACTATGATAACAAAAATCGCTGTTATTGGCGAATGTATGATTGAACTTTCAATAAAACAAGATTCAACAACCCGTAGCTTTGGGGGAGATACTCTTAACACGTCGGTTTATTTATCTCGTTTATTAAAAAATAAAGATTTTTCAATTCATTATGTGACTGGTTTAGGAACAGATCCTTTCAGTCAAGAGATGCTTGATAGCTGGCAAAAAGAGCATATTTCAACTGATTTGGTACAAAGAATGTCTGATAAAATGCCAGGACTTTATTCTATTGTGACTGATGAACAGGGTGAGCGTTCTTTCTATTATTGGCGTAATGATGCAGCTGCTAAATTTTGGTTAAAAACAGCTGAAACAGCAAAAATTGCTGAGCAAATTGCTAAATACGATTATGTCTATCTAAGTGGTATCAGTATTGCAATTTTAGATGCGGAAAGTATTATCAAATTATTAGATCTATTAAAACAAGTTAAAGCCAATGGTGGTAAAGTGATTTTTGATAATAACTTCAGACCACGTTTATGGAGTAGCTTGGATTTGGCTCGAAGTGTCTATTCTGATATTTTATCATTTACTGATATTGCGTTTTTAACTTTAGATGATGAAGACTTATTATGGGGCAAGTTACCGTACGAACAAGTAATTGAACGAACTAAAAAGTTTGGTGTTTCTGAAGTAGTCATTAAACGTGGTAGCGATAGTTGTATTATTGATTCTGTGGAAGGGCGTTTTGACGTTCCAGCAAATAAAATCGCTAAAGAAGATGTTATTGATACCACGGCAGCTGGGGATTCATTTAGTGCGGGTTATTTAGCTGCACGTTTAAGTGGTAAAAATCCTTCACAATCAGCAAGCCAAGGTCACCTAGTTGCCGGTACCGTGATTCAGTATCGAGGTGCTATTATTCCTTTGGATGCTACGCCAAAACTAATTGAAGGTTAGTAAATAAAACGGTCAGTAATGACCGTTTTTTATATCAGAATAGTTTGGCTCTAAAAATATTTAATATCGATTTTTAGGCAAAATAGATTACGGTAGTATTGCAAAAGAGCGTACTGGAAAACCCGAAGCGTTATTTGGTTTGGCTACAATATTAAAGATAACCGCGCCTTTGGTTGGCAATTGATCTAAATTTGTCATTAATTCTACTTGATAAGTATCTTGCTCTAAAACATAGTATTCGCCTTTTAGCGCATTATTTTCTCGAAATGCTTTCGCTGAATCGGTATCAAAAGTTTCGTGGCCAATAGCTTTAATCTTTCGCTCTTCAAATAAAAATTTTAATGCATCAAGTCCCCAGCCTGGGATTTGATTGTTTCCATCCTCATCTTTATTTTCCATTGCAGATTGTGATGGCCATTTCTTACTCCAGTCTGTTCTCAGTGCAACAAAACTACCCGCTTCAATTAGCCCATGTTGCTTTTCAAAAGCTAAAACGTCATCTTTAGAAAAAGAAAAATTGGGATCTTGCTTTGCACGTATAGATTGGTCAATTACGATTAGAGGTAATACTAATTCCTGTAATTCAAGTTCATGCAAATATCGAGTATTAGGAACAAAATGAATTGGTGCATCTAAATGAGTACCATATTGACCAGCAAAACTAAAGTTTTGCGCTAAAAAGCCATCACTGTGGTCAAATAGTGTTTTTATTTCAGCCGGTTTAAACATAAAAAAATGGGGCGAATTGTGATCAAATGCATGAGTCAAATCTATCCATTTTTTCGATTTTAATAAATTTAATGCTTGTAAAACGTCGTTATTCAAAATTATTCCTTATATCAAAAAAGTGTATCAATGATTTATTGTAAGATGATTAAATTCAAGAAACCAAT
The DNA here is from genome assembly GCF_026537005.1 of Gilliamella sp. B2785. Lineage (NCBI taxonomy): Bacteria > Pseudomonadati > Pseudomonadota > Gammaproteobacteria > Orbales > Orbaceae > Gilliamella > Gilliamella sp. B2785. The sequence continues at coordinate 93,295 of NZ_JAFNNC010000006.1, forward strand.
AATTTAGAGTTATAGAAATATAACTTTTAGTTCTAATCTATTTTGAAAAAAAGTTGAGGAACGGGGTTTTTGAGGGGTAAAAAATGCTTAATTTGTGCTATTTAATTGACAATTTTGGCTTATATTATTGAATTTCTGCTAATAGACCCTATTGAGCTATATAGTTGTATATTTAATCACTTGATACTGGTATAATATACAGTTAATTTTATTTATCTAAAAACACACATAAGAAGAGATCTATGTCAATTAAAGATATCGATATTCGTGGTGCAAGAACACACAATTTAAAAAATATAAATGTAGTTATACCAAGAGATAAATTGGTTGTTATCACCGGTCTTTCCGGCTCTGGTAAATCATCATTAGCATTTGATACCTTATATGCTGAAGGACAAAGGCGATATGTTGAGTCATTATCAGCTTATGCTCGTCAATTTTTATCACTAATGGAAAAGCCTGACGTCGATCATATTGAAGGATTATCTCCTGCCATTTCGATTGAGCAAAAATCAACATCGCATAATCCTCGCTCAACAGTGGGAACAATCACTGAGATTTATGACTATTTGCGACTTTTATTTGCTCGAATCGGTGAGCCACGCTGTCCAAATCATAATTTACCCTTAGCTGCACAGACTGTGTCGCAAATGGTTGATAGTATTATTGCTCTGCCATCTGAAAACCGCTATATGTTGCTTGCGCCGGTTGTTACTGAGCGTAAAGGTGAGTTCGTTAAATTGTTTGAACAACTTGCAGCAAGTGGTTATATTCGAGTTCGAGTTGATGGTGATGTTTATGACCTTTCAGATCCACCAATACTTGAGCTTCAGAAAAAACACACAATTGAAGTCGTTGTTGACCGTTTCCGAATTCGGGATGATTTGAAATTACGTTTAGCCGAATCAATCGAAACTGTGCTTTCCATAACTAATGGTATTGTCAAAGTCGCGAATTTAGATGATCCGAAAGCAGAAGAGCATCTATTTTCTGCCAATTTTGCTTGTCCTATATGTGGTTATAGCATTCCTGAACTTGAGCCGCGATTATTCTCATTCAATAATCCTGCTGGTGCATGTCCGGAATGTGACGGTTTAGGTGTACAACAATATTTTGATCCAAAGCGTATTGTTCAAATGCCTGAGGTTTCTTTAGCTGCTGGAGCAATCAAAGGATGGGATAGACGTAATTTCTACTATTTTCAAATGTTAAAATCGTTAGCAAACCATTATAAATTTGATATCGATAAGCCATATGAAAAATTATCTGACAAAGTAAAAGATATTTTATTAAATGGCTCTGGTGATGAAGAAATACAGTTCGTTTATACCAATGATCGTGGTGATGTCGTTAAACGTAATCACCCTTTTGAAGGGATCATCAATAACCTTAGTCGTCGTTATAAAGAAACTGATTCACAAACTATCCGTGAAGAGTTAGCTAAATATATCAGTAATCGTCCTTGCCCATGTTGTGGCGGTTCACGATTATGTAGAACTGCGCGTCATGTGTTTATTAATGATACTAATTTACCAACAATTAGTGATTTAAGTACACAACAAGCTAAAGATTTCTTTGATAAGCTTACTTTAACCGGACAACGAGCGCAGATAGCCGAAAAGATTCTAAAAGAAATTAATGATCGCCTGCAATTTCTAATCAATGTTGGTTTGAATTATTTAACCCTGTCACGTTCAGCTGAAACCTTATCGGGTGGAGAAGCTCAAAGAATTCGACTGGCTAGTCAAATTGGTGCGGGGCTTGTCGGTGTTATGTATGTTCTCGATGAACCATCAATTGGTTTGCACCAGCGTGATAATAGTCGCTTGATTGATACATTAACTCACTTACGCGATTTAGGTAATACCGTCATTGTTGTTGAACATGATGAAGAAGCGATAATGGCTGCTGATTATGTGATTGATATTGGACCAGGCGCTGGTGTCCATGGTGGTGAAGTTGTTGCTCAAGGTACGCCAAAACAGATTATGGCAAGTAAGAACTCTTTGACTGGTAAATATCTTTCTGGAAAAGAGAAAATTGAGATCCCAGCTAAACGTCATAAAGTTGATAAGAAAAAAATGTTATCATTGATTGGCGCGACAGGAAATAATCTTAAAGATGTCACATTAAACATTCCTGTAGGGCTATTTACTTGTATTACTGGCGTCTCTGGATCAGGTAAATCAACATTAATTAATGACACCTTATATCCATTAGCTCAAAACGAATTAAATGGCGCTGAAAAAACCGAAATTGCACCATTCAAATCAATTAAAGGATTAAACTTTTTTGATAAAGTTATTGCGATAGATCAGAGCCCAATTGGACGGACACCACGATCTAATCCAGCAACTTATACTGGCTTTTTTACATCAATTCGTGAGCTTTATGCAGGGGTACCAGAAGCCAGGGCAAGAGGCTATAATCCTGGACGTTTTAGCTTTAATGTTAAAGGTGGACGTTGTGAAGCTTGCCAAGGTGATGGTTTAATTAAAGTTGAAATGCATTTTTTACCTGATATCTATGTACCTTGTGATCAGTGTCATGGCGCACGATATAATCGAGAAACATTAGAAATCAAATACAAAGGTAAGTCGATTAATGAAATCCTCAACATGACTGTTGAAGAAGGTCGAGAATTTTTTGACGCGGTACCGATGATTTCACGCAAATTACAGACTTTAATTGATGTTGGTCTTGCTTATATTACCATTGGTCAATCAGCAACAACATTATCTGGAGGTGAAGCGCAACGAGTAAAACTTGCAAAAGAGTTATCTAAGCGAGATACTGGTAGCACACTTTATATCCTAGATGAACCAACTACGGGCTTACATTTTGCGGATGTAAAACAATTGCTTGCTCAACTACACTCATTGAGAGATAAAGGCAATACTATTGTAGTTATCGAACATAATTTAGATGTTGTCAAAACTGCCGATTGGATTGTCGATTTAGGTCCAGAAGGCGGTAGTGGCGGTGGAGAAATCATCGCCGAAGGAACACCAGAAGACGTTTCTAAATCGAAAAAATCTTATACTGGTAAATACTTAAAACCATTACTGGAAAAGCAAAAGTAGTAAGTATTGTTATATAAATAAAGTTAACCATAGGAGAAGGGTTTTGTCATTACAGATTATACTAATGATCATTATTGCTTATCTCTGTGGTTCACTTTCAGGTGCTATGATAATTTGCCATTTGATGAAGTTACATAATCCTTCTTTATATGGTTCTCATAACCCCGGTGCGACAAATGTATTAAGGATTAATGGGCGATTACCTGCTGTTTTTGTATTAATCTTTGATATGTTAAAAGGTGCTATTCCGGTCTATATTGCTTATCGACTTGGAATATCACCTTTCTTTTTAGGTATTATTGGTATTTCGGCTTGTCTTGGACACATTTTTCCATGCTTTTTTCATTTTCGTGGTGGAAAAGGTGTTGCAACTGCGTTAGGAATGATGGCGCCGATTGGACTTGATTTTACAGGTTGCTTTTTGTTGACTTGGTTTTTTACATTAATTACAACGGGTTATTCTTCTGTGGCGGCAATAGTCGGTTTTCTTTTTGCACCTTTATATGTTTGGTTATTTAAACCAGAATTGACATTACCTGTTACAATGCTTTCATGCTTAATCATTATTCGCCATAGTAGCAACATAATGCGCCTATTAAAAGGCGAAGAGCCCAAAAGCTTTTATCGTCGCAGTAAAAAATAATCTAAAACACAACTAAGCTTAATTTTCAGTCACTAATCGTTATTAGTGATATATGAAAGATTAATTATTTTTAAATTATAGTAATAGAATATTTTTTGTTTTACAGACAATTCAAACAAGGTATTATTATTCATCTTTTAATTATGTGGTTAATTCATGCAAATCAGTCCGTTATTAGAATCACTTATTAGCGCACTTCGCTGCTTACCTGGGGTTGGTCCAAAATCAGCACAACGAATGGCTTATCATCTATTACAACGTAATCGCCAAGCAGGTCTCCATTTGGCTCAAGAGTTAAATGAGGCAATGAATAATATTGGTCATTGCAAACAATGTCGTACCTTTACTGAACAAGAGATCTGCAATATTTGCGCGAATGTCCGTCGGCAAAGTAGCGATCAACTCTGTGTGGTTGAATCGCCAGCAGATATTTTTGCTATTGAACAAACAGGGCAGTATAGTGGTCGTTATTTCGTTTTACTGGGGCATCTGTCACCACTTGATGGTATTGGCCCGAATGATATTGGTCTCGACCTTTTAAAAAGTAGGTTAAGTTCAGAATCAATTAGTGAAGTTATTTTAGCTACCAATCCCACGGTTGAAGGTGATGCTACCGCCAATTATATCGCCCAGATGTGTAATGAATTTAATATCGTTGCGACTCGCATTGCGCACGGTGTACCAGTGGGTGGAGAGCTTGAAATGGTTGATGGTACGACATTGTCACATTCCTTTGTTGGGCGACAAAAGATAGATTTTTAGCTTTTGATAATTTACCAACAATCAGATTATTAGCTATTAATGGGTATTAAGAAGAAAGAGGAAGAGAAATCTTATGAAATATAAAGCAGTCGCATTTGATATGGACGGTACGTTACTTGGTAGTAATCGTTTAATCCTTCCTGAAACAGTAGATATGATACAAAGAATTAGTGATAAAGGAATTAAAGTCATTTTGGTATCAGGTCGTCATCATACCGTGATTCACCCTTATTACTACCAACTAAATTTATCTACACCTGCGATTTGCTGTAATGGAACCTATTTATACGATTTCGAAAAGCAGCAAAACTTTGCTGCAAAACCAATGACTAAACAACAAGCAAAAACATTGTTAAATTTAGTTAACCAATATGGCATTCATACTATGATTTATACTGATCAGTTTATGAATTATGAAGTTCTTGATGATCATTTAGAAGGTTTCTTTCAATGGGTGAAGTCTTTACCTGAATTTCTACAACCAGAAGTTAAAAAAGTTGATGACTTCGAGAGACTGATTGATCAAGCAAATTTGATTTTCAAATTTGCGACTAGTAGCCATGATATTTCAGCATTAAAACAATTTTCAAATGCGGTTGATGCGCTTGGTGAGTTTTCTTGTGAATGGTCATGGTCAAATCGTGCTGATGTGGCGGTAAAAGGGAATACTAAAGGAAACGGATTAAAGCATTGGGCTGAACATGAAAATATCAAATTAAGTGAAATTGTAGCTTTTGGTGATAGTTACAATGATATCAGTATGTTATCCATAGCAGGATTAGGCATAGCAATGGGTAATGCGGATAAAGAAGTCAAAGAAAAAGCCAATTATTCAATTGGCGATAATAACAGCCCAAGTATTGCCGCTGAACTTGAAAAAATATTTTTAAATTAGAAATATTAATTTTAAGATGGTCTTTGAAATTCTTTATCAAGATAATGATTTAATCGCAATCAACAAGCCAGAAGGGTGGTTAGTACACCGAAGCTGGCTTGATAAAAATGAAACTGTCGTTGTCATGCAAACGTTGCGCGATCAAATCGGACAGCATGTTTATCCCATCCACCGTCTTGATCGACCAACATCAGGTGTATTAATTTTTGCTTTATCTAGTGAGATTGCAAGATTGTTATCTGAACAATTTGCATCCAAACAAATAGAAAAAGTTTACCATGCTATTGTACGTGGTTATGTTGATGATGAAGCAATCATTGATTATCCCTTAGTTGAAGAGTTGGATAAAATCGCTGATAAGTTTACTCGTAAAGATAAGCCGGCCCAAGATGCTATAACTTTTTATAAAGGTTTGAGTAAAATAGAGTTGCCTATTGAAGTGGGTAAATATAAAACAGCTAGATATAGCTTTGTTGAATTAAAACCACAAACAGGAAGAAAGCACCAATTACGTCGTCATCTTAAACATATTTTTCACCCTATCATAGGTGATAGTAAACATGGTGATCTTCATCAAAATCGAGCTTTTAGTCAATATTTTGATATTAAGCGCCTGATGTTACATGCTAGTACTATTAAAATGATTCATCCCATTACATCTACCCCTATCACTATTCATGCAAAATTAAGTGATGATTGGTTAACGATATTACAAAATTTTAAATAAGTTTTTTTGGGTTAAATGTCTTCTAACAATATTAGTTTTTGTCATTTAGCATGATAAACATTACAGCGTTATGCATTAATAATGATGGTTATATTCTTTGTCTCAATTAATACTTCAAAAAATAATTAAAAGCATTAGATTAAGAATTTAATCAAATATAGTAATGGATTCATAGCTTTATAATCATCAGTTTTTTAAAATTTTTCTTCATTATTGAATATAAATTCAATTTCACTTCAGCATGGAAATACATCTGACATCTTTTGATAATTGGTGATTATTGATTTTCTTGTGTTTTCGAAAATTATACTGAGATTAATTAGATTTAGTTGAACAGTGGAAAAAGTAGAAAGCTCATTTTAAAGTTTTTCATCAGTTTTTATTTATGCTTCATGTTTTTACAATTAATTTCAATAATTTGTTTAAATTGAAAAAAGCGCAATTTTACAATTACGCTTTTAAATTATTAACTGAATGATTAAGCTTCGAGATAAATAGATGCCATTTTTTCGAAATCTTCATCGGTAAAACCAAGTTCTTGCTTAATGTAATTGCTAGGTGAGCCTGCAATTTTTCTCATAGTATCGAAAACCTCATTAATAAAGATTTCTCGGGTATCAATTAAACTTAGTAGATAACCCAAAACGTCTTCATTATCAGTGATCTCTCGATAAGCAGCCATTTTTATTTTATTGCGTTCCAATCGATTATCATGTGTTAGCATATAATCATATATAATATCTGATTCAGATACACCTAACATAACTTGAATTAACAATACACCATAACCCGTCCGATCTTTACCGCCTCGACAGTGTTGAAGGCTAGGGCTGTTATTTGAATCTAAAATTACTCTTAACATTTCTCGATAGGCTTTTTTAGATTTTTCACTTAGTACAAAGTTACGATATTGCTCAAGTACTTGTATACCGTCACCATTAACTAACTCCTTTGGAATATCACGAAGAACACTTTCAATCAATGCCCGATCTTCATTGCTTGGATCAGCTGCAAATTGTGCAGCTAATTCTGCTGTTTGAGCAGAGGCATCCAAATTAAAAGTTTGTCTTTCACCAATTGAACAATTCGGGCTTGTTTTAACCTCATTTTCACAACGATAATCAATGATTGTTTTTATATTCAATGCTTTTATATATTGTTGTGCATCAGGTTTTAGGCCATGAAGATGATTAGAACGATACAACATTCCCCATTTTATACGTTTTCCTTTTGCACCGACATAACCTCCAAAATCACGGAAATTATTTAGTCCATTGATTGGTAATGTTCGTTCTCCAAATAAAAATGGTTTTTGGTCATTTATTTGTAATATGAGATAGATTCGGCTTTTAGCATTTAATGGATCATCAAATATTACTGGGGATTTTAATGCTTTTCCAATTAGCGTTTTATTATTAGTATTTACATCAGCTTCGGTTGTCCAATATAAATCTGCAGGCTTATCACTATTAAAAGTAACTTCTAATTTTCCTTGCTTATTCCTAATTACTGATATTTCATTATTTTTTTCTAACATAACTTTCTTCCTACCTAGTGTAATATGCCGACTGATGAAAGAACGACTCCAATTACCATTACAGCAATAATGAGCGATACTGTATATTTACCTTGAAATTTCCTAACTAAGAAAAATACAGCTAAGGTAAAAAGAAGCGTTAATAAATTTGGCATTACCTTATCAAACATTTCTTGAACTTTTATTGATTGCTCACCAACTTCAATTAAATAAGGTGTTGATACTTTTACTGTTGAGGCTATTAACGATCCTAGCACCATTACGCCAACGACATTAGCAACGTTACTAATTCGCTGAATAATATTTGAATTTTTAGATTGTTCTATAAGATCAATTCCTTTGTTATATCCATAATGAACAAAGAAATATTTTGTAAAAATGTTGACTAAATTATAGATGAAAAACATTAATATGGGGCCAATGATATTACCTTGTAACGCAAAAGCTGCGCCAATACTTCCACATATCGGCATCCAAGTAAATTTCAGTAGACTATCACCCAAACCTGCAAACGGGCCCATTAATCCAGCTTTTAACGAAATGACCGCATCTTTTTCTTCTTCCGTTGTTTTCTCTTCGACAGCAGCTGTAACGCCAAGAACTAATGCTCCGGCATTAACTTGCGTATTGAAAAACTCAAAATGGCGTTGCATTGCTCTAACGCGAGTTTCTTTATCGGCGTCCTTATAAAGACGGTCTAGAATTGGAATCATACAGTGAGCAAATCCAATCGTTTGTAATTTTTCATAGTTGAATGAAAAAGGGATTGTTTGTATTTTCCAAAAGACACTATTAAGATCTTTTTTAGTAATTTTCTTTTCATTGTTCATAGGTCATATTCCTCTTCAATACTGTCATTTTGCATAGGTTTTTCTTGATTATTTTGATTATTGTTTTTGCCCGCGGTGAATGCCATGTCATATAAGACAGCAAAGGCAAGTGCAACAAAGGTAACTGGTATGATTGGTAGTTTTAGGTAACTAGTTAAAACAAATCCGAGTAAAAAGAAGAACCACATTGAGCCTTTTAATAACATCAACAATAAAATACAAATACCTACTGCTGGGATTAATTTTGAAGCGACACCCATACCATCAATTATATTCTTTGGAATAGCGTCTAAAATTGTTTTAATCAGATCACTGCCAAAATAAATTGCTAAAAAGCATGGAACAGCTCTAATTAAAAACCATATAGGTGTTGAAAAATAATGTACTTTAACTAGTCCTTTATAATCTCCATTTTGTATGCTTTTTTCAGCCCATGGATTTAAGAAACAAGCAAATGAACGCCATAGAATAAGTAATTGTTGGCAAAGTATTGAAACGGGTAGGGCTAATGCAACTCCAGTGGCAACGCCACCGCCAGTTGAAATACCTAATGAAACGCCAATAATTGCACCAGCAACAATATCTGGCGCTGAGTAAGCTCCAACATTTCCAACGCCCATCCACATAAGTTCAAGTGTTGCACCAATGGCTAATCCTTGAACCATATCACCCATGATGATGCCTGCTACAGTACCGGTTAATAAAGGCCGACGTAACATTTGTGGCCCGACATCATCGAGTGAACAAATTCCCGCCCAAATGGCGACAAGAATAGCTTGTGTTAACATGTGTTAACCTCCAAATTATAGAAATAAATGTTTTAATAAATAGTGTTAGCTGAGTAGGGTTTTTAGATCGACAATGGGATCTTTAGGCACCATCTGAATTTCAACTTCAACATTTTTTGCAATGAGATTTCTAAACGCTTGTTCTTCTTCTGGTGTGACAGACACCGCTCTTGATAATTGATGACGACCATCTTGCATTCTCATTCCACCTACATTGAGTTTTTCCAGTGACAATCCACCGTCCACTAATGCGTCAACGTCAATACTATTGGTGAACAGTAACATTGTTCTTTTTTTGATAGGTGTCTTTTTTAAGATTTCGATAAATTGCTGTACTCCAAAGATCAAAACCTTTAATCCTGGCGGTGCAGACATGGTTAATACTGATTGTTGAACTTTGTCATCAGCAACTTTATCGTTGATGACTAATACTTGCTCGATATCATAGTTTTTCACCCAAGTAGTAATAACTTGTCCATGAATTAATCGGTCATCGATTCGTGCTACATTAATTGGCATTGGTGTTCTCCTTACAATTCATTAACTTCTTCATTTTTAATATTTAGCAGTTGTCTAACGTCTTTACAGCTTTGAGGAAATGCTTCTTCAATAGCTTGTTTGGCATCGTTCAATGTTCCTTCTCGATTGTTTAAAACTTCAAGTAGTACGGGAATATTAAAACCACAAAATAGTAAAACATCGTCATGGGATATCAGTAATTCGCTAGCAAGATTGCAGGGAGTTCCTCCCATAATATCAACCAAAATAATTACTCCATTGCCTTGATTAAGTTTTTTATAACTACTTTGCATTTCTTGTCGTAAGTTATTGATATTGCTATCAACTAAAACTGAAATAATGTGGATACTTTCTTGCTCGCCCATAAGCATCTGTGCACATTCAAGTGCACCCTGAGCAAAAGGGCCATGACTTGCTAAAATGATAGGTAAAGGATTAGACATAAAAATTTCCTTGTTTGTAACTTTATTACTAAATATGTAAGTATGTTTAGTAATAAAGTTACATCTACATTTAAAAATAGTCATCCATTTTTTAAGAAATTTTTATAATTTTGTGAACAAGATCAAATTTATTAAAGGAAAAGTTTAAGTTAATGACTTTTCAACTTGATGAGATTATTTGATTGGTAAATTTGTTATTACTTCTGGGTATATCGAGGATATTTTCGTTTTTCACGATTTTGAGTTTGCTGTAGTAACCTTTCATCATATTTACGAATAAATAAGTTAGTTAACAACATATTAATGACTGATATTTGTGAAATTTTGGAACGAACAGGAATCAATCTAGAAGCGTGTTCCATAGATGTCGTATGTAAGACAAAAGAGGCTAATGATGAAATTTGACTTTGCCCCATTTTAGTAATAGCAATAGAAGGGACTGATGATTGTCCAGCAAGTTTAAGTAAATCTACACATTCAGGTGTTTCACCAGAATGCGAAATAATAATAACAAGATCATTCTTGTCTAACGTGCTGATCAAACTACGTGAAATATGAGCATCAAAATGACAATTTACATCTTTCTTGATTTTAATTAGTTGATATTCAAACTCTTTACCAACCAAGCCACTGCTTCCTACGCCAAATATCACAATTTTGTTACTTTTGATTATTAATTCGATGGCACTGTTTAATGCATGAGTATTAACAATGGAATGAGTTTCGTCTATAGAGGATTTTTCCATAGCTTGAACTTTGCTATTTACTTCCTCAAGAGAGTCATTCAAATTAATATCATCTTGAAGAATTTCAGTACTAAGCTTTTGAGGAATTGAGCCGATAAGATCGACCTTAAAATCACTAAAACCTTTATAACCTAATTTGTTACAAAGTCGTAAAATGGTCGTTGTGCTAACATGATTGTGTTTTGCTAAGGTTTGTATACTCATATTTTTTAGCGCTTGAGTATTTGCAATAATATATTCGGATACTTTTAACTCCTTAGTTGATAAGTCTTTTTTTACTTCTCTGAGTTTTAGTTCAATCATTGCACACCTCAAAAAACTATTTTAGTGAAGCAAGTATATAAAATTCGTCCCAGAAATTAAAAATAATTTTATAATTTATTAATCAAATTTACTTCACATAATCCTATTAGTTGCTATCAATAATAAAAAAGATTCAATAATATTAAACTTTTCCATAAAAAAACCCGCAAAAGCGGGTTTTTAGTGTAATAAAAGAAAATTATTTATCAAATTCACTGATAATTTCTTTTGCTGTTTTTCCATCAAGTTTATTTTTCATTTCAGTAAAGATTTTATTTTGATCGCCAGCATTAGCTGGGTTAAGTGCAGCAGTAGAAGCTACTTTAGTTACTGCTCGTCCAAAAGCAAGCTTATCAGAGTCACTTAATTTTTCAGTAGCTTTTTGAATAGAAGTTGCATAAGTTTCTTGAGTAGATAAATCAATTTTAGGTCCATCGTCACCACAACCAACTAGGACAAAACTTAATAATGATACAGCTAGTAATTTTTTGAACATTTCCTTTCCTTAAAAATATATTGTTAAATGCAGCGCTATTTTTATACTAAATACGGTCAATTATCAAGTGATAAATCAATTTCTATACAAAAATAAATATTATTTTAAAAAGTTGGAATCTATAACACGAATTATATTCTTTTTATTTCTAGGTATATAAAAAGGTATTTTTTTACGGATAAAGTCGATTTTTAAACTCAAAAACCCCGTTCCTCAACTTTTTTTGCAATAATTTATCTTGACGTAGGTGATTTTAAATTTTTTATTAATGTCCCAAATATAGGACAATTGAAATAATCGCTACGACTGCTGTATTTATAACCTATTTAACCTTGACGATAGAGTAAGCCAATGCTAATATTTGCCACCTATTCAGATAGACCTCTACGGCGCGTTGGCAGAGTGGCCATGCTGCGGATTGCAAATCCGTCTACCTCGGTTCGACTCCGGGACGCGCCTCCATTAAAATCCCAAGAATTTTATTTTGTTCGTAAAACAATACAGGCTAAATTTTATTAAAACTATTGGTTTAATGTATCCAATCCACAAAAAGTTTTTTAAAACTCTCTTTTCTTAATGTTTAAAATTATCAAAGATAAAAGTAACGCGACATTAGATGTTCGAGAGCTTACTATCGGCTATGAACTATTAACCAACAAAATATTGCTTGGTACCAACAAAAACCACAAAAACGGGTAGTATACAGAATTTTTTATTAATTTCATTTAACACATTGATAAAATTATAGATTTAACCGGTTGAGGTTTAAGTGTAATCTGATTAAAAAAACATCAAAAAAATTGGTGGAATTTTATACCTTGCTATTTTAATTAATAAACAATAAGTTATAATAAGGGTGTTCCCTATATACATAGGGATAAACCGATTTAAAAGGCTTTTGAATATTCTTTAATTCGGTGTTCCCTATATACATAGGGATAAACCGCCATGGGAAAACACAGATTATCAATTGGGATCGTGTTCCCTATATACATAGGGATAAACCGGTGATATATTTAATATAAAGCATTATCAAATCGTTTTCCTATATACCTCGGTAAGTAGAATACCTAAGAACGTAATAAAAAATAAATCATATAATGGCCTAAAAAATAAGAGGTAAAGATGAGTAAATTAAAAAATGAAGATAAGGCTTTTAAAATGGATTTTTCTTTAGTGAATGATACAGATGATAATGAAAATCGAATCAATAAAAGCACACATAGAGATTATATTGATTGCTTAATGGATTTCTCTTTAAATGGAATCAGTATAACTCCATACGATGGATGTTTTTACCAATATGAAGATAATAGACATGCTGTACTTCCTCTAGTATACCTTAGTCCTTTGAGTCCGAAAGGCCAATCTTCTTTATAGGTTAGTTATTTGAGTAAAAATTATGAGTAATAAAAATCTCACACAAGGTGGCCTGTTTTTTTTGTGTGCTTATTTAATGAAATTAATTAAATTTGTCAAAAACCAATATTTAGTTATAAAAGATTTACTCTAACAACGTTGAGGCGAATTGAAAGAATGTTAGAATATGTAAGAATTAAAATTATAACAAATTGAAAATCCGTCTACCTCGACTAGGGACTCGTCTCCATTAACGTCAATGTTTTAATTAATTAAAATTTCTGTAATAAAACTAAGTTGCTATAGATTAGTGGTAGAGATACCAACCTTAATCCAAAGTCTTTTAAAAATAATTTTATAATTCATTAAGTTAACAAAGTTCACTAATGGTTTTATGTAATATTTATTTATATCTTATTATTTAATATTGCTCGATAATCGGAACTTGCCATATTATTAATAAACTAAATTAAGCCGTTGCATTTTATTTTTATTAAATCTTTGTGGTTAGCACTTTTATCCATGGTTCCGATTTTTATTTTTAAAAGTTTACTTTATATCTTCAATGAAGATTTATCATTTATAATTCAAAATTGATTAACTTGCGATTTTTTTATTATTTTTATCAATAATTAGGATAATATAAATTATGAGTTATTTTAATTATCATGCTAAAGCCAAAAAATTGATAAAAGAGGGTTTTCTTACTCGATATGAGTTTGTCGATAATTGGAATGGCATCAAACCAGCACTAGTTTTATATTTTGAGAATTCAAATCCAATGCCGATAAGAGAATATCGCTGGCAAGAGTATTTGCCGCTTATTGAAGCTGGTGATGAATAATTTAATTATATTTGAAAATTTAAGGTTATTTATCGAGTTGTAGTGCAATATAAAGCAATACACGGTCATCAAATTTCGATAAATCTAATCCAGTCAGTTTAGCAATATTATTTAATCTATACTCAAGTGTATTGCGATGTATAAATAGATTTTTGGCAGTATTGCTATTGTGCAAGTTATTAAAAAACCAAGTTTCAAGCGTATTTTGCAATAAACCATTTGTATCAGATGCTTTTAATTTATTTAAAGGGGAAAGTAATTCTTCAGCTTGCCAATCTTGATTTAAACCATCTAATAAAACCGGTAAGATAAGATCTTGATAATAGTAGTTACGGTATTCTGGTAATCTTTTTTTACCGATTTCTAAAGCTGTTTTAGCTGTTTGATAAGATCTTGCTATTGTGTCGTTTCCCTGATGAAAATATTTTCCTAAAGATATTTTTATTGCAAATTGACTAAGTAATTTTGTATGGCTAACTAGTTTTTCTAGTTTTGCCTTATGTTCTGAAAAATCCCATCGGTTAAACTTATTTAAAGCAGGTAGTAATATAACAATTTCGGTTAGTGACTTTATGGCTACTAGTTTGGTTAGTGTTTCGAGTTCATTTCGGATTTGTTGTAACTCCTCCATTGCTGTTTGAATTCCCAGCTGACCACTCTCGATTTCAATAATAACAGCAACATAAGCTAACGATAAGTCAACATTTAATTTTCGACTCCATTCATTTATATTTGAAAGCGTTTTATCTGATTGAATTATTGATAATATAAACTCTTCTTTTAACCGATTTTCTTGAGATTGTTGATTGAATGATAAAGCTTGTTCCATCATCATCTCTGCTGTCATGCTCACAAGTTCAGCAAATTGGATTATTTGTGCGGGTTCACCTGTTATGCCAATAACGCCAACAATTTCTTTTTTTAGTTTTAGTGGAAAATTAACACCAGGTTTAACTCCTTTAAGCTTTTTTGCAGTTGGATTGTCAATGGTAACAACTCTGCCTTGTGATATAGCTAACACCGCACCTTCATGTAATTCGCCAATACGTTGTGTATCACCACTACCTATAATTTCACCATGATTGTTCATTATATTGACATTACAGTTGATGATTTTCATAGTTTTATCAACAATATATTGAGCAAGTATTGGTGAGATGCTTTGCGACTTCATAGCGATAAACCTTATATTATTAACAAGTTCTAATTCATAACTCATTGATTTTAATTTTATTACTATAACTTTTGTTGAGATCGTGTTAAAACTTTTTAATTATAGCAGACTTTAGGTCTGTTAATTTAATATTAAGATTTATCTATGTTTAATTAGATAATAATTGGGGAGTAAAGAATAGCCTCTTTATTTCCCCATGCTTTTGTTTGTTAGTGTCTAAAAGTGTTAAAGTTTAGTAATACTAATTAAGCGACCAATATTTTCACTGGTTCGTTCAATATTTTTGAATCCATCAGCCAATAAATCTTCAATCTTAGATAGAGATGGGATGATTCCAAAAATGGCATTAATTCCTTCTGGATAAAGTTCTTCGATGTTTTCACCAATCATTCCTGCTAATGCAATAACTGGAATATTGTGTTTTTTGGCAGTTTGTGCCACACCATAAGGCGTTTTTCCAAATTTGGTTTGAAAATCAATTCCACCTTCTCCTGTAAAACAAAAATCGGCACCAATTAATTGGTTTTCTAAATTACTATATTTGATAACAATATCGATGCCTTTTTCCATTTTACTATTGGTAAATGCCATTAATCCTGCCCCTAATCCGCCAGCAGCACCAGCACCAGGAATAGTCGCAACATCTTTATTTAACTGAGATTTTATGATTGATGCATAATGTTGTAAGTTCGCATCCAATTGTTCAACCATCTCAGGGGTTGCTCCCTTCTGTGGTCCAAATACTCTTGAAGCACCTTTTTCACCACAGAGTGGGTTGGTAACATCACTTGCAACAATAAATTCTACACTATCAAGTTGAGGATTTACTTCAGACATATCAATTCTAGCTAAATTGCCTAATGCTCCTCCACCTTTAGGGAGTAGTTGATTGTTTTTATCGTAAAGCTTTACGCCTAAGGCTTGTGCCATTCCGGCTCCACCATCATTTGTCGCGCTACCGCCAATACCTAAAATAATTTTTTTAATACCCTGTTTTAAGCAGGCAAGAATCAATTCACCTGTACCAAAGGTTGTGGTAATTAATGGATTACGTTGTTCTTTGGTAACAAGATGGATACCACTTGCTGAAGCCATTTCAATGACTGCTGTGGTGTTATCTCCTAGGATTCCATAATAGGCAGTCACTTTGTTACCAAGTGGACCAGTAACTTCACAAGCATGTAAAGTTCCATTAGTCGCATCGACTAGTGATTGTGTTGTACCTTCACCACCATCAGCCATTGGGACATGAATATATTTGGCATCAGGAAATACCTTTTTTAAACCTGACTCCATTGCTTGACACACTTCCTTTGCTGTTAAGCTTTCTTTAAATGAGTCAGGAGCAAGAACAAATGTTTTCTGTTTCATAAAAATTACTCTTAATATTACATAATAAATTGATAGAAAATAATGGCAATAATTGTCATTGTTCCACCAACCATCGCTTCATATGGAATCAATTTCATACGTTGTTTAATTGTCATATTCATACTACCGCCAGTTACATGAAAGTAATTCCCTTGCGGTAATGAATCAATAACTGTTGCACCAGTATGCATCATAACAGCTGCACTAAGAGCTGGTATTCCTAAATCTGTGATGGTTGAACCAAATGTACCTGTTGCTAAAATTACACCTGTTGAAGTTGATGCTGTAGCTGCTGCCATTAAGATACCTGAAATTGGTGATAAGTAATAACCAGAAATTCCCATTGAATCAATGATATTGATAACTTGAGCTGCTAGGTTTGATGAACCAATTAAACCTGCGATAGCACCAGCACCGACAAGAATAAGTACAGTTGGTGTCATTTTTTCAATCCCAGATTTGGTATACATTGCAATGTTACGATGTTGTCCCATTGCTAACATGCCGATGATCCCTGCTACAGGAAGCACATATAATGCATCAATCTTTAAATTAGCTAGTGCTTCAATATGGAAAATATTGCCTATAGGGCTAACCATTAATAGAAGGATTGCTGTTACAGGAGCAACGATTGCTTTGCCTAATGATGGATTTTTATTTTTCTGTTCAGCATCATTTTTTTGTAATGCAACGACTTCGTCGTTAGCAATTTTATCGCCTTTATTTTTTATCAATGAAGCGATAACGACAGTTGCAATTAAACCAAATAGAGCAGGAATAAAACCCGCTATCATCACATCACTTAAGCTTAAATTGAAGCCATTGGCAACAGCGATAGTATTTGGGTTAGGTGATATAATATTCCCAGCTTTACCACCACCAGAAAGTGCTAATAATAACGCTAATCGAGAAATGCCCATTTTATTACCAACAGATAAAGCAATAGGTGCAACTATTAATACAGCAACTGGAATAAATACGCCTGATGCAGTAATAATACCTGTAGCTAATGCTAAAGCGAGTAATGCTTTTTTCTCACCTAATTTTCTAACGACAGCTTGAGCAATAGTTTCCGCTGCGCCCGATTCCATCATTACCCCGGCTAGAATACCCGCAGCTAATACTCTAATCACAGTGCCCATGATACTTTGAGTACCAGTAGTTAAAATTGTGACAGTTTGTATTAGATTTGCTCCACCAATGAAAGCACCAATTATCGCACCAAAAAATAACGAATAGACTGGATTTATTCCACGTAATATAAGAAATATTGCAAGAAAAAGTCCTATTATAGCTCCATACCAACTAATGAGTTCAGTCATTTAAATTTTCCTCATGTTTCTATGACTATTAAAAAGTATTGCGCTAATTTTATTATCGAATTAGTTTGCTATCTATGTGGTTTTGCACAAATGTGAGCTATAAAAACAAAAAAATATTGGGCTTTATAATAGCGTTATGTGATCTTCGTCACAAAGTTAGTGCGTTTCACGCATCCAATTTTATAAAAATCTAGGTCAACAGCTCATATAAAATTAGGCGATAAGATTAGATTTGTGAAATTATTGTTTCTTATTGCGATTTTTTTGATCTTTATTGTAAATGCAATTAATTTGCCAATCCTATAGCTAAAGCGTAAAATGCCCATCCTATTTTGCTTAACCTATTACCTTATAGGGTAATACTGACTTGAAATCAGAGGCATTTTTTAATGACAAATTTATATTCAAAACCAGAATTACTTTCTCCTGCTGGTTCGCTTAAAAATATGCGATACGCTTTTGCCTATGGGGCAGATGCGGTTTATGCTGGTCAACCACGTTATAGTTTGCGTGTTCGAAATAATGAATTCAATCATGAAAATTTAGCGATTGGAATTAATGAAGCACATGCGCAAGGCAAAAAATTTTATGTAGTTGTAAATATAGCTCCTCACAATTCAAAGCTGAAAACCTTTATTCGAGATTTAGAGCCTATAGTAAATATGAAGCCTGATGCTTTTATCATGTCTGATCCTGGCTTAATTATGTTGGTACGTGAGCATTTTCCTGAAATGGAAATTCATTTGTCTGTACAATCAAACGCCGTTAACTGGGCTACGGTAAAATTTTGGCACAATATTGGATTAACCCGCGTTGTATTATCACGAGAGTTGTCTCTTGATGAAATAAAAGAAATTCGTGAAAAAGTACCCGAGATGGAACTTGAAGTTTTTATTCATGGTGCGCTTTGTATGGCTTATTCCGGACGATGCTTATTATCTGGTTATATTAACAAACGTGACTCTAACCAAGGAACTTGTACCAATGCTTGTCGTTGGGAATATAAAGTGTCCGAAGGTAAGGAGGACGAAGTAGGGCAGATAGTACATAAATATGAACCAATTCCTGTAAAGCAAATTGAACCGACTTTGGGCATTGGCACAACAACAGATCAAGTCTTTATGTTAGAAGAATCAGGTCGTCCTGGCGAATATATGCAAGCTTTTGAAGATGAACATGGAACTTATATCATGAATTCCAAAGATTTAAGAGCGGTTGAATTAGTTGAAGATTTGACGAAAATTGGCGTACATTCATTAAAAATTGAAGGGCGGACAAAATCCTTTTATTACTGCGCTAGAACCGCTCAGGTTTATCGTCAAGCTATTGATGCAGCGAGTGAAGGTAAGCCATTTGATCCTCGTTTATTAACTGAACTTGATTCACTCGCTCATCGAGGATACACCGAAGGCTTTTTGCGTCGTCATAAATATGAAGATATGCAGAACTATGTTCATAGCCATTCAGTGTCAGATAGACAACAGTTTGTTGGTGAGTTTAGTGGTCAACGTTTAAATGGATTAGCTGAAATTATTGTGAAAAATAAATTTTCAGTAGGTGATAGTGTTGAGATGATGACACCAAAAGGTAACACAACGTTCATTATTGAACGAATGGAAAATAAAAAAGGCCAACCTGTTCCTGCTGGACTCGGTGATGGCCATATTGTTTATATTCCGGTAGCTGAAGATATCGATTTAAATTATGCGCTTTTAATGCGTAATTTTGATTAGTCCATCTCTATTTAGCTAACTGTTTGAATTTATAAACAGTTAGCTAATATCATTATTGACGGATTAAATCTTCACCATAACCAATCCATTTATAAGTTGTTAATGCTTCTAGACCCATTGGTCCTCTGGCATGTAATTTTTGAGTACTGACAGCAACTTCGGCACCTAAACCAAATTGTGCGCCATCCGTAAATCGAGTTGATGCATTAACATAAACTGCAGCCGCATCAACTAGCTTAATGAATTGCTCTGCATTAAGTAGACTTCGAGTTAGAATGGCTTCTGAATGGCCACTTCCATATTCCCGAATATGTTCAACTGCTAATTCAAGTGAATCAACAATCACTATGTTCAGATCTTTGGAAAGCCACTCTTGTCTAAGTTCGTCATCTTCTACTGGAAATAGATTTGCTACACCTGAATTTAAAATTTTATAAGCATCAGGATCAGCATGTAATATGACGTGATTATCAGCCATAATTTGACTAAGTTTAGGCAGAAAAGTATTTGCAATTTCAGTATGTACGAGTAATGTTT
Source organism: Gilliamella sp. B2785 (assembly GCF_026537005.1). NCBI lineage: Bacteria > Pseudomonadati > Pseudomonadota > Gammaproteobacteria > Orbales > Orbaceae > Gilliamella > Gilliamella sp. B2785. The sequence goes on from NZ_JAFNNC010000006.1 coordinate 113,407, forward strand.
CTACAGAGTTACATGTACTTGGTCGTTGAGTTTTCGCATTTAGAATGATTGAAAAAGCTGCGTCAAAATCTGCACTTTCATCGACAAAGATATGGCAAACTCCAATACCGCCAGTTATGACCGGAATGGTTGAATGTTCACGGCAAAGTTTATGTAGAGCCTCACCGCCTCGAGGAATAATCATATCCACATATTTATCAAGTTTGAGTAACTCAGTGATATATTTACGATCAGGATTATCGATTGATTGAATAGCAGTTTCAGGTAAGCCGGCTTGATTTAATGCTTGTTGAATAATGGATATGATAGCCGTATTAGTATTAACCGTTTCTTTTCCACCACGAAGTATCGCTGCATTACCTGTTTTTAAACAAAGAGCAGCAATATCTATAGTAACATTAGGGCGGGCTTCATATATTACACCAATTACACCTAGCGGAACTCGGTGACGTTGTAACTTTAATCCGTTCTCTAAAACTGACCCATCGATAGTTTGCCCAATAGGATCGGTTAAGGAGACAACTTTGCGAACATCATTAGCAATAGAGGATAGTCGCTCTGGCGTTAATAATAAACGATCAAGCATTGCTTCACTCAATCCTTGATTTTTTGCTATAGCAATATCTTTTTGATTCGCCTCTAAAATGCTTTGAGAGCTTTGCTCCAATAAATCAGCAATACTAATTAAAGCCTGATTTTTGATTTTAGTTGGGCATTGTGCTAATTGATATGAGGCTTGTTTTGCTAACTTTCCAATTTGGTTTATCATTGCTTAACCTTAATAGATTTTACTCACAACTGTGTTTGACAGAATACAGATTCTCTAAAAAATAATTTATCTAATGATATTATACATCCCACTCTAATTCTTATTTATAAAACTTATAGAATAAATAATAGAGTTAAAGAGGTATGAGCTGTCACCTTAAACAAATTTTGCTAATAGGAATCAATTTATTCCAACAATAATGTATTTTTCAGGCGATTGTCAAATATGAAGCTTAAAAGTAAGCTGAGATATGAAGGTATTTAATGTAAAAAAGAAACCAATATAGCCAGTAAACAAATCTATTATAAAGGCTGTAATATATAAGTTAATAATGTTCTCAAATTTGATCATCTATCGCCAATTTACACAATAGTTCTCAATGCTCATTAAGTAACTTTTAATTATGTTTTGCTAAAAAGCTGTAACCAATAGTTAAGTATTTAAATTAATGATTTATATCACTTAATAATAATTAATTTTAATTACAGCATTGGCAATGTATTATAAATTCATAAAATAAACTTTTGAATTAATAAAAAAAGGTATGGGTAAAGATACCTTTTTTGCATAAAGTTAAAATTTTATAGTTTATATTTCTTTATCTTTCAGAATGATATGTAACGTGCTTAAAAGTTTCTCTTTTTCCGCGTCTTCCATAACTGATAAAGGAATATTTACAGTGTATTGCTTGTTACTAATATTATTTATGTAATTGATGACAACTTTATTATATTTATAACTAACTGATGTGATTTCCTTAAAAAGTATGCTCACACTACTTCTTATTGGAGCAGCAGGTCGATAAGTTATAAAGTCTTCCCCAATTGAAATATAAACCAAATTGTATTGCCAAAAAACACGAATAATTATTAATATGGGCAATCCTATACTTATCTTTAGATTACCTGGTAAAGACAAAGACACGAAAAAGATAACTATACTTAATATAATTAAAAGTATGATGTGTCGTCGAGCATGAAAACATTTTATATTTTGAGAGTCCATTTTTATCCTTAAAATTAATATCCAATTTTTCTATAAATTACGTCTTTCTTCTAATGTTTTTTCATTAGCTTTGTTAATTATTTTTCTTCCACCAAAAATCCCTATTAAACCTAAAGGGATAAAGAGTATACTGCCAATAATAATTAAAGTACCTGCTAATTTTTGATTATTTTTGGCAAATAAAATGCCTAGGGTACTTATTAATGCAGATATTATGACTAACGGTAATAACATTTGATAAGCTGAGTTGTTTAGTGAATTCAAGTAAACAATTAATACACCTAACCAGTTGACTATTACGCCACCTATAGCTAGTTCCATTTAACCTCCTTATTATTTGATAATCATATCATTCCGATGTACGGCTACAGATCCATATTCATAGCCAATAATTTGACTAATTTCTTGTGAGTGATGTCCTGCTATTTGTTTTAGCGCATCACTATTATAACGGCTTACACCTCGTGCGATTTGTTTTCCTGATTTATCACAGATGTTTATTACTTCTCCCCGCGAAAAATCTTTTTCAACCGCTATAATTCCTTTTGGTAAGAGCGAACTACCATTATTCAAAATAGCATTTATAGCACCATCATCAACTAACACCTTTCCTGCATTAGGTGCACCATATAGCCAATGTTTACGATGCTCTAATGGGGTTTTCTGTGGTAAAAAACGCGTGCCTACCGATTGATTATTGACTGCATCAATAATCACATTTTCTTTATTCCCAGCTGCAATTATTACTTCTATTCCTGCACTACCTGCTACTTCAGCTGCTTGAATTTTTGTGCTCATACCACCGGTTCCCAGCCCTGAAACACTATCACCAGCTATGTTTCGTAAACTTTCATCAATATGAGAAACTTCTTTTATTAATTGAGCATTAGTATCAGATCTTGGGTCGGCAGTATATAATCCTTCAATATCTGTCAGTAATATGAGTTTATCTGCTTCTGCTAAAATTGCCGCTAGTGCTGATAGGTTATCATTATCACCCACTTTAATTTCGGCTGTAGCTACGGCGTCATTCTCATTGATGACAGGCACAATATGATTATCTAGCATCGCTTTTAGAACATCTTGTGCATTTAAAAAGCGTTCACGATCTTCTAAGTCAGCTCGTGTCAGTAACATTTGTCCAATAAAAATTTTATATATTGAAAACAGTTGTTCCCAAAGCTGGATAAGTTTACTTTGTCCAACAGAAGCAAGTAATTGTTTTGATGCAACAGTATTTGGAAGGTTAGGGAAGTTTAGATACTCTCGACCAGCAGCAATTGCTCCCGATGTAACTATAATAATTTTGTGACCAATTTGATGTAAATAAGAGCATTGCCGAATCAGTTCAACTATTCGAGCGCGATCTAACTGTTTAGTTCCACCAGTTAAAACACTGGTACCTAACTTAATAACGACAGTTTGCTTTTTTTTATTAGTCATAGCAATAATCTTATTTAAATCATCTCTTACAAAATAGATTCCATCCATTTAACTGATTGAGTTAAGGCATTTTGTAATCCTTTTTGTAATGGTGTTTTAGGAATAGTCACAATTTTGCATTGCTTTGAAGATTGAATTAATTTTGCTTCAGTTAAATTACTTAACTTATCATCTTCAAAGATGACATTCATAATTGGCACAGGACAAGAATGAGTTAATAATCCCTGATTTTTTAGAGAAAAGTAATTTAATTCAGCAGCTAACTGCTGATTTGAAACTGATGTTAAACCTAATCGACAAGCTAGCATATCCTTATAACAATTTGGTAGATTCTGTTGTAAGGTTTTATCAACAAATATTTGATGTACAAAAGGTGTAAAGTTGAAAAGTCCTTTTATTTTATTTGGCATTAAATAAGCAAGACGTGTAGCAATGTGTGAACCAAAACGGAATCCTGCCACAATTAGACGATTGCTATCAACCCAAGGTACTGTCGCTAGTTGTTCAATTATAGCTTGATGAATTTGGCTACTATTTTGTGTTAATACAAAATTTCGACTAAAGCCCACTGTTGGCAAATCTACTGTTAGCATTGCAAAACCTTGTGGCGCTAGGTATTCACTAAAGTAGCGATAATAGTCGATTTGTAAATTACCTAATGCATTACAGACTAACACGACAGGGCATACGCCATCACAGTTCTTAGGTAAATGTAAAATTGTTTTAACACTGCGATTTTCAACTTTAAATTCTATCTGTTTTGTCGTGTAAGGCGAAAACTCAAGTGCTTTTATATAAGATTGATATGCACAAGTTTGTGCATACATGGCAAGCTCATCATTTTTAAAATGAGGATAGCTAGCAATACTAGCAAATTCACTCGCAATTAAATAATCTTGATGTAAGTTATTTTTTGCTTCTTCAGATAAGTCAGATTGATCTATTGAATCCGCTTTAGCTTGCCATTTTGCAGCTTGATTTAAAAACTCATAAATCCAATTGCCAGGTTGATAACCAATAACCGAATCTAACCACTTTTCATTGGTATGACGTTTAGTCGAAATTGCGATTTGCGATAAAACTTCTTCGATTTCCAATTTCGGTAAGCCACGCCAAAACCATAGGATAGGATTAATGATTCGGTACCATTTTGAATCTACTTCACCATCAAATGGACTAATACTGCTACCATCGCTACTATCTAACCGATTGATTAGCGATGATGTTTCAGGATAATCATATTGTGGTTTAAATATCTTTTCAGAAAGGTTTTCAGTCATAGCAACCTTATTAAATTAATTATTAATGATCACTAAGTGGCTTAACAAACATAACGCCAGTATCCCATGGCTGTTCGATCCAAGTATCTTGAGCGATATCGACAACATAATCATCAACTAATGGTTTGCCAGCAGGTTTAGCAAAAATAGTTACAAAGTGAGCCTTTGGATACATTTCACGAATAGTATGAGCTGTGCTTCCGGTATCAACTAAATCGTCAACAACAATAAAGCCTTCGCCATCACCTTTCGCTTCTTTTAAAATTAGTTTTTCACGTTGATGATCGTGGTCATAACTTGAAATACAAACGGTATCGACATAACGAATGCTAAGTTCACGAGCTAGAATAGCCGCAGGAACTAAGCCTCCACGACTAACGGCAATGATGCCTTTCCATTGTTTGGCGGGTAATAATCTTTCAGAAAGTTGACGACCATAAGCTTGAAGCATTTCCCAAGTAACGTTGAATTTTTTCTTTTCAGCGATGAGCTCTGCTTTATGCTGTTTTTTGGCTTTGATTTCTTCTTCTGTTAAAGTTTGTTCTATTGACATGTGTAACCTGCAATTTTAATCGAATAAACGAATTTAATAAATTAATATTAATGAACTTGAAATAGATGTAAAATTGCACCTTATTATAGAGTGATTAGATAAAAAAAACCACTGATTAATTTGTTACCTAGCTAATACTGAGGATAAATTATGCTATCAACCCTAAATCCAAAATTTGTTTGGCAGATTTTTAATGATATTTGTAACATTCCCCATCCTTCTCATCATGAACAAATGATAACCAAATATATTGTCGATTTTGCAGCAACTCATCACATTGATTGTCAGCTTGATAAAGCTGGAAACATTTTATTGAGCAAAACCGCAACTAAAGGTATGGAAAATTGCCCATCTATTGCTTTACAAGCCCATATGGATATGGTTCCTCAAAAAAACGAAGGTACAGAGCATGATTTTCTAATCGATCCAATCCAAGCTTATATAGACGATGAATGGGTTAAAGCAAAAGGTACAACATTAGGTGCTGACAATGGTGTAGGGCTTGCATCTGCTCTAGCTGTATTAATTGATCCATCTGTCGAACACGGTCCTCTTGAAGTTTTAGTTACGACTTCTGAAGAGACTGGTATGCATGGTGCTTTTGGTCTTCAACCTAATTGGTTAAAAAGCCGTTATCTCATTAATACTGATTCTGAAGATGAAGGTGAGATATTTACTGGTTGTGCAGGCGGTATAGACTTCTCAATGAATTTTACAATTACATACGCGGTTATGCCGGAGATTCACGATTGCTATGTACAACTTTCTCTAAAAGGTTTGAAAGGTGGACATTCAGGTTGTGATATTCATCTTGGACGAGGGAATGCCATAAAATTAATGGCAAGATTGTTAGCTCAATACGCACAAGATATCTCATTTAGATTAGCTGACATTCGCGGCGGTTCATTACGTAATGCAATCCCTCGTGAAGCTTTTGTTGAATTAACTTTAAGCAAGCAAGATTTGCCTAAGTTAGAAGCAATTGTTAAACAATATCAATCTGTATTACAAAATGAATTTAGACAGATTGAACCAGATATTGAATTAACTTTAAAAGAAGTGAAAACGGATAAAGTCAAAAGAGTTATCGCGATTGATCAACAAAACAAAATCATCAATATTTTAAACACTGCGCCTAATGGTGTTGTCAGCATGAGCAAAGAGATCCATGGTGTGGTTGAAACTTCTTTAAATCTAGGCATTGTCAATATTAGTGACAATCAGTTAAGTGTAAACTTTTTAATTCGTTCTCAAGTTGATAGCGCGAAAGATGCAGTTGTTTCAACCTTAATATCATTAAGCCAATTAGTGAATGCCAATTATGAAATCAGTGGTGGTTATTCAGGTTGGGAACCTAATTTGAATTCTAGACTACTACAATTAGCTAAAGATAAGTACCTAGAGATTTTTTCAAAGCAAGCAAAAATTATGGTGATCCATGCTGGTTTAGAATGCGGTTTATTTAAACAGTCTTATCCATATATGGATATGATTTCAATTGGACCAACTATAGTTTCACCTCATTCACCTGATGAAAAAGTTAATATTCATAGTGTATATCGTTATTGGGAACTATTAATTGCGATCTTAAAATCAGCTTGTTATTTGAAATAAAAATTACGGTTCCTCCTTTTGATTGATTAGAGAGGAGGAATCATCCGACTTATTAGCTTTACTAAAGATCGACTAATTTGAAAATAAATTCACTAAAAGTGAATAAAAATGCATTTTATGCTTGCTTTGTTTTTTCAGAAAGCCTACTATACTACCAAAAAAAACTTAGTGATAGATAAGGAAAGGTATGTTAAAAGCAATAGTTGTCGGAGCAAGTGGTTATGCAGGCGCAAAACTTGCATATTATTTAACAAAGCATCCAAATATTGAGTTAGTCGCATTAACCGTATCTGAAAATAGTCGTGATGGTGGAAAGTTAATCTCGGACTATGATTTATATCCTCAATTGAAAGGTGTAGTTGATCTCCCCTTAATTGCAACCGCCGACTATTCATCTCTCATTCATGATGTTGATATTGTTTTTTTAGCAACAGAACATTTAGTTAGTCACGATATCGCACCTTATTTTTTAGACAAAGGATGCACAGTATTCGACTTATCTGGCGCATTTCGTGTCAATTCATCCTCTTTTTATACTCAATTTTATGGTTTTGAGCATCAACATAAACAGTGGCTTGAGAAGGCCGTTTATGGATTAGCTGAATGGAATTATGAGGCTATAAAACAAGCTCAGTTGATTGCAGTTCCTGGCTGTTATCCAACAGCATCCCAACTGCCATTAAAACCGTTAATTGAAGAAGATTTGTTAGACAAAAGTCAATGGCCTATTATCAATGCTGTAAGTGGTGTAAGTGGCGCTGGACGAAAACCTTCGACTAACAATTTATTTTGTGAAGTGAGTTTACATGCTTATGGCTTATTTACACATCGTCATCAACCTGAAATTGCAACACACTTAGGCCAAGAAGTTATCTTTACGCCTCACCTAGGATGTTTCAAACAAGGCATTCATGCCACTATTACCTGTATGGTAAAGAAAGGCGTAACATCTGATGATATTCGTAACGCATTAAATAAATATTATCAAAATAAACCGTTAATTAGGGTTTACCAAAAACATTGGCCAGCATTAAAATCAGTAATAGATCTGCCATATTGCGATATTGGTTTTGTACTAAAAGGGCAACATCTGATTTTAATTTCAGTTGAAGATAATTTATTAAAAGGTGCAGCAGCACAAGCGGTACAGTGTATGAATATTCGATTTGGCTTTGATGAAACTACAGCCTTATTATAAATACTCATTTGTTAATAATATCAATCAAGTGACTTTGTTTAAATGGATAGGGAATAAAAATGAAACCATTAATTATTAAGTTTGGCGGTGTATTACTCGATAACAAAGATGCGTTAAGTAAATTATTCATTATTATTAGCGAATATAAAAAGAATTTTAATAGGCCTTTAATTATTGTTCATGGTGGTGGTAGTGTTGTTGACGCCTTAATGGATCGTCTTTCATTACCGGTAGTACGACGCAATGGTTTACGCGTTACACCCGCAGACCAGATTGATGTGATTGTAGGCAGTCTTGCCGGTAGTGCCAATACTACAATATTGTCAGAAGCCAAAAAATTACAAATACCAAGTATCGGACTCTGCTTAGCCGATGGAGATAGTGTCAAGGTTAAACAAATTTCTGAAGAGTTAGGGTATGTAGGCGAAGCTGAAATAGGTGATCCAACCTTAATCAATTTACTACTTAATAATGGTTATTTACCGATTGTTAGTTCAATTGGCATTACTGATCAAGGCAAGATGATGAATGTGAATGCCGATCACGCTGCCGTTGCACTCGCAAAAACAATAGATGCAGATTTAATTTTATTATCTGATGTTGCCGGTGTTTTAGATGCTAACAAACAACGAATTGAATCATTAACGCAAGCAGAAGCTGATCACTTGATCGCACAAGGCATTATTACTGATGGCATGATTGTCAAAGTCAATTCGGCATTCGAAGCAGCAAAAACGCTTGGGCGACCAATTGATATAGCTAGTTGGAAAGAATCCGACAAACTTATTGAATTATTTAATGGAAAATCAGGAATAACAGGTACAAGAATTATTGCTTAAATATAAATCAGTTAGTATATTATTTGAGTATATTTTTTATTAAATATACTTAATTTAATCTTTAAATCATTTATTTTTTCGTCAGTAAATTTAAGAAAGGGTATAACATGAAAAAAAGTGCAACAAAAAAGGTGGTTTTAGCCTATTCAGGTGGATTAGATACATCAGCTATTATTCCATGGCTAAAAGAAAATTATGGCGGTTGTGAAGTTTACGCTCTTGTCGCTAACGTTGGTCAAGATCCTAAAGAACTAAAAGATGTTGAGAAAAAAGCGAAAGCATCTGGAGCAGTAGCTTGTAAAGTTGTCGATTTACGAGAAGAATTTGTTAAAGATTATGTTTACCCTGTTTTAAAAACTGGCGCTTTATATGAAGGAACTTATTATCTTGGAACTTCAATGGCTCGCCCAATTATTGCTAAAGCCCAAGTTGAATATGCATTAGAAGTTGGTGCCGATACCCTTTGTCATGGCGCAACAGGTAAAGGTAATGACCAAGTTCGCTTCGAAACAACTTATACAGCTCTAGCACCACAACTTAAAGTTATTGCACCTTGGCGTGAATGGGATTTACGTTCGCGTGAAGCTTTAATTGATTACTTAAAAGTACGAAAAATTCCAACAACTGCAACCGTTGAAAAAATCTATAGTCGTGATGAAAATGCTTGGCACATCTCTACCGAGGGTGGTGTACTTGAAAGCACTTGGAATCAAGCCAACGCGGATTGTTGGGCATGGACTGTCTCACCAGAAGATGCACCCAATAAACCAGAACTTGTTACCATTGGTATAGAAAAAGGTGAAGTCGTTTCTGTTAATGGTAAAAAACTCTCTCCATATAACTGCGTAGCAACACTTAATAAAATTGGTGCTAAACATGGTGTTGGTCGAGTTGATATTATTGAAAATCGCTTGGTGGGTATCAAATCTCGCGGTTGTTATGAAACCCCAGGTGGTACAATCATGATGACAGCATTACGTGGTTTAGAACAATTAATTTTAGATCGTGATAGCTTCAAATGGCGTGAACAACTTGGTTTAGAAATGGCATACGTTGTTTATGATGGTCGTTGGTTTGCACCATATCGTCGCTCAATTCAAGCCGCTGCTGATGTATTAGCAGAAGATATGACAGGTGAAGTTGTAGTTAAACTCTACAAAGGAAATGCAACAGCAGTTCAGAAAAAATCACCAAATAGCTTATATAGTGAAGAATTTGCGACTTTTGGTGAGGATGAAGTCTATGACCACAGTCATGCAGGTGGATTTATTCGCTTATTCTCATTATCTTCACGCATTCGAGCTCTAAATGAAGGTAAGAAAAAACAACCAGCTAAAAAAGCTACAGTTAAAAAAGATACAGCTAAAAAAACTGAAAAAACAGTCAAAAAAGTAGCTAAAGCTGATGCTAAAGCGACAGTTGCTCCAAAATCTAAAGTGAAAGCGAAAGCCAAAGCTAAAAAGTAAGTTTTAATCACTTTTTACTTAGATATAAAACACAATATATACAGACTTTGGTCTGTATATATTTTTTATAGTATTATTGATTTATCATTATTAAAAAAGCGATCAAACTAAAATCGCTTAGGATTAAAAATTGAGGTAATTATGGCATTATGGGGTGGGCGTTTTAGCCAAGCAGCAGATCAACGATTTAAACATTTTAATGATTCTCTACGCTTTGACTATCGGCTTGCGGAGCAAGATATCATTGGATCAATTGCATGGTCTAAAGCTTTGGTCACTGTTGACGTTTTATCTTATGATGAACAAAAAAAATTAGAAAAAGCTTTAAATGAATTATTAGAATCAGTACGGCAAAACCCAGAACAGATTCTACAAAGTGATGCGGAAGATATTCACAGTTGGGTAGAGCAAAAACTTATCGAAAAAATCGGTGATTTAGGTAAAAAATTACATACTGGTCGTAGCCGTAACGATCAATCAACAACCGATCTAAAATTATGGTGTAAAGATGAAATCGCTCATCTTATCACAGCTATCAATGAACTCAGAAAACGCTTAGTGCTTACCGCTGAACAGCATCAAGATGCAGTTATGCCTGGCTATACTCATCTACAACGCGCACAACCAGTCACTTTTGCTCATTGGTGTTTAGCGTATTATGAAATGCTAACACGTGATGAAAGCCGTTTACAAGATACACTTAAACGCTTGGATGTAAGCCCTCTAGGTTGTGGCGCTTTAGCTGGAACTGCTTATCCAATGGATCGCGATCAGCTAGCCGATTGGTTAGGTTTTGCAACAGCAACAAATAATAGTTTAGATTCAGTATCTGATAGAGATCATGTACTTGAATTACTCAATAATGCATCTATAGGAATGGTGCATTTATCTCGGTTTGCAGAAGACTTAATTATCTTCAATAGCGGTGAAGCAGATTTCGTTGAACTGTCTGATCGTGTCACATCAGGATCATCATTAATGCCACAGAAAAAAAATCCTGATGCATTAGAACTTATTCGAGGAAAAATAGGGCGAGTTGTTGGTGCACTAACTGGCGCCATGATGACTTTTAAAGGTTTACCACTTGCTTACAATAAAGATCTACAGGAAGATAAAGAACATCTATTTGACGCACTTGATACTTGGCAAGAATGTTTAGACATGGCAGCGTTAGTTCTTGAAGATATTAAAATCAATTACCAAAATTGCCAAAATGCAGCTAAACAAGGATACTCAAATGCAACAGAACTTGCTGATTATCTCGTTGCTAAAGGTATTCCATTTAGACAAGCTCATCACATTGTAGGTGAAGCCGTTGTTGGCGCGATAGCTAAGCAAAAAGCATTAGAAGAGTTAACGTTGGATGAATTAAAAGTCTATAGTGATGTTATTGAAGATGACGTTTATCCAATTTTATCACTCGAATCTTGCCTAGCTAAACGATCTGCTAAAGGAGGCGTATCGCCTAAACAAGTTAAATTGGCAATCGACAATGCTAAAAAACAGCTCTGTTTATAGTACTTTTTATTTTAAATACCGACTTTTGTCGGTATTTTTATGCTTCAAAAACCCCGTTCCTCAACTTTTTTTTGATAAAAATCTGTTTGTATATCGCTCAATAGAGTGTAAAAATAGATTTTCAATTTTTAGATGGATGAAAGTGAATTGCAATGAATAAAAGTTATAACTTTAGTGCAGGCCCAGCAAAACTTCCTGCAGATGTTTTAAAACAAGTACAAGCTGAATTATTAAATTGGCACAACACCGGCGCATCAGTAATGGAGTTAAGCCATCGCGGTAAAGATTTTGATGCATGTGCGATTGAAGCAACTAACGATCTTCGTGATATTTTAAATGTCCCTGAAAATTATAAAATTCTATTTTGCCAAGGTGGGGCTAGGGCACAATTTGCTGCTGTGCCAATGAATATTTCGGCAAAAAATGCTGATTACATTAACAGTGGCTATTGGAGCCAATGTGCAGCCAAAGAGGCAACCAAATACTGTAATGTGATTGAACAAAATGTGACAATTAATAATCAAGGTATAACCTCAATTAAACCCATGTCCGAATGGCAACTAAGTGATAACAGTGATTATATCCATTATTGCCCTAATGAAACCATTGATGGGGTAGAGATATTCGAACAACCTAATTTTGGGGATAAAATCGTAGTTGCTGATTTATCATCTTGCATTTTATCGCAACCGATTGACGTAAGTCGCTATGGCATTATTTACGCGGGTGCGCAGAAAAATATTGGTCCTTCAGGAATCACAATTGTCATCGTTCGTGAAGATCTAATTGGACATGCTCAAAAAGCATTACCTTCCGTGCTAGATTATAAAATCTTAATGGATCATGACTCAATGTTTAACACACCACCAACATTTGCTTGGTACATGTCAGGTTTAGTCTTTAAATGGATTAAAAGCTTGGGTGGATTGAATGCAATGCAGCAACGAAATCAAGCTAAAGCAAAATTACTTTACCAATTTATCGATCAATCCGATTTTTATCGTAATACTGTGGCTATTGCTAATCGATCAATCATGAATGTCACCTTCCTATCACCAAATGAAGATCTCGATAAAAAGTTTGTTAGTGAAGCAACACAAGCAAATATCATTGGAATTAAAGGTCACCGAATTGCAGGTGGAATGAGGGCTTCGATTTATAATGCAATGGATATTGATGGAGTCAACTACCTAATAGATTTCATGAAACAATTTGAAAAACAAAATGGTTAGTTATATCGGCAAATAAAAAAAGGGATACAGTAGTATCCCTTTTCTATTTTACACATTCTTATTTACAACTAAAGACTTCACCAGTCATCACAGCATCTGTCGGAGCAATATCTGAAACATATTGTAACGATGCATCTTGTGCGTTATAAATCACATTACCACCCATAGCAGCAGCTTTATTCATCAAATCATTAGCTGCATCACGAATCAACTCACTATGGGTTTTTAGACCAGAAAAGAAAGTACTACGGCGGCCTTCAGCTTTACCGATAAATTGGCAATTTGCTGCTGGTTTAGTATCAATAAACTGAACTTGTCGACCAGCTGAAGTGGCTTGATAATCTGAACTACTACAACCATTTAAAAACAATGCAGTAGATAACGCTGCACTAATAAAAAGAATTTTCTTGATAGACATAATATTTCCCCAACCAATATAACGAGTAATAATAATTTAGAACATTGTAGCAGGTTAATTAACTAAAAAATATCGCTTATTACAAATGATGAAATGATAATAGGTTTCAGTTTAATAATTAACCAAATCAACCTATTTAGTTAATTAAATGTAGCAAATTAATTTTAACTCTATTATAATCGCAACCCTACTAAGTCAGTAGCACATTCAAATGGCCCCTTAGCTCAGTTGGTCAGAGCAGTCGACTCATAATCGATTGGTCACTGGTTCAAGTCCAGTAGGGGCCACCATTAAATTTCTTATCATATTTTACTACTCTTCATTTTAGTAAATAACATCATAAATCAAAATAATATATTTCATAAATTTGCTGAACAATGGAAAACTAAAAAAGCTACTCAAGTAAAGGAATATTCAATTAAAAAATCTTGTGAAAGATTTGAAAAACCTGTCTATCCTTATATAGCAAAAGTCCCTGTTAAAGATTTAAAGAGACAGCAGATTATTAATTTTTTAAGGCCTCTTGAAAAATGTGGTAAATTGGATACTTTGAAATGTGTTGTATCCTTAATTAATCAAATACTGAATTTCGCTATTGATTGCGGAGCACTTGAATATAAGTTTAAGAATCATAAAAGCCTTTGCGGTGCATCAAGAACAACATTTAGCCACAATTTCATATAAAAAGTTATTTGAGTTTTTGGAAAAGCTTCACTCAACTGATAAAGTGAGTTTTGTCATTAAGAAATTTAGTTATGTGGAAATTATTGACAATGGTTAGACCAAAAGAAGCTATTTGCTTTAAATGAAATTGACTTTGAAAAAAAAGAGTGGACTATTCTTGCTGAAAAAATGAAATGGAAAAGGGACATAAAAATTATCATGTTGTTCCATTATCAAAATAAGAACTAAATATATTGTCCGAATTTTGCCTTTTTCTGCTCATAGTCGATTCGTGTTTACAAATAGAACTAAGCGTAACGATCATATGAGTTCTCAAACGGCTAATATGGCAATAAAAAGAGCTGGATTTCAAGGGCGTTTAACTGCTCATGAACTTAGAGTCTTAGCTAGTACAACATTAAATGAAAATCAAGTGAGTTAAATTTTAACCCAGATGCAATTGAAGCCTGTTTAGCTCATAAAATAGCTGGCAAAGTCCGCAAAGCTTATAACCGCTCAACCTATTTAGGTGAACGGCGTAATATCATGCAATGGTGAGGAAATCTTGTATACGAAATAAATTACACAAAATTAACAAATTGCGTTTAAATTTAATTTTAAACTATTTTGTTATTTATTTTTGATAATAACTAAAGCGTTTATTAGCTTTATGAATATTAAATAATCAAATATAATCTATTCCATATAAATAAAATAGGTTATAAATAATAATGAAATTATTTTCAACAGATACTATTAAAGATAATAAAACATATATTGAATTAAAAGATGATGCTGAAAAGGCAAAATATTTTGGCTCATATATTAATAAAATATTAGATGTTGACAATCTTATTATACTTGCAGGTTCAGGAACATCCTTAACTTTTAATGTTACAGGCTCGGCGGTAATAGCTCCTAGTATGTGGGATTTGTGGAATTCCTGCAAAAATGATAGTGAATCTAAATTTGATGAAATTTTAGAACTTATTAATTATAAGCAACTCCAAGAAGAAAAAGTTAATCAAAAAAATAATGAGGGTGAAAATGAAATAAAACCTAAACCAGATATAGAACTATTATTATCAATATGTGATTCAATTGTAGCTCTGGGTAATCTTAACCAAAACGATAAAAAAAAGGTTCAAGATTTTGTAACAAATGCTAAAAATATAATTTTAAGGGAAACTGACTTTATCAATAAAACGAATGAGGAACAATGGAAAACACACAATAAATTCATCCGAACATTCTCTCGAAGAAATATCAAACAGAAAAGATTAAAGCTTTTTACTACTAATTATGACCTAGCTTTTGAAAATGCTTCATCAAATACAGGAACAATTATTATTGATGGTTTTGAGTATACAAATCCATCCTATTTTAACCCAATGTGGTTTAACTATGATATTGTAAATCGTGGATTGAACCAAGATAAAGTTGCTGGATATATTCCAAATGTGATACAACTCTATAAAATTCATGGATCTATTGACTGGTTCAAATGCGAAGGTCGTGTGAGTAAAATAACTGGGAAATCACTAGCAAATGTTGATCTGATTTATGAGCCTGTCTTTATTTATCCAAGCAGTAATAAATTCCAAAAATCTTATGACTCACCTTATCTGGATATGATGAGTGCTTTTTTAAATGCGTTACAACATCCCAAAACTGCATTGTTATGTTTAGGGTTTGGATTTAATGACAAGCATATTAATAACGCTATTACGATGGCATTAAGAACAAATCCTGATTTTATGTTAATGGTTGGTACAAGAAATATTTCAAATGATGAAAGTTCCTTTAATCCGCAAATAAAAAAACTACTTGAAACTTCAATTAAAAATGGAGATGGGCGTATTGCCTTAGTGGATGCAACATTTGAAGAATTCGTTAACGCAACGCCAGAACGAAGAATTAGTAGCCCGGAAGAGCAATTATTTGGTAAGTTTGAAGATGTTTTATCCCAAGTTATGAATTCGGAGTCTAATACAAATGCAAAATAATAAATGGTTTTCTCCTTATGATTCTATCAGGCGTATAGGTAGTGTTATCAATGTGTCATCAGGTGAGGTAATTATAAATTTAACTAGAGCTGGATTAGGTGAACCACAATGGTCTTTTGGTTATAGAATTGCTGCTGGAGAGGTAAATGAATATATTTTTATAGATGTTGGTGAAAAAGCTATTTTAGGTAAATTAATCAAAGTTTGGATTGAAAATGGTGAACGTTTGAGTGTTGATGGTATTTCAGATGAAATAGCAAAAAACCATCCAATCGGAATTGTTCAATTATTAACAAGCTTAGATTCTACATCTGGTAAAATTTTTCGTGGCATCCAACAATATCCTCGATTAGGCAACCAAGTATACTCTGCACATCCTCTATTAGTGGCTAAATTAATTGAAGGTAAAAGTGCTAATGATAAAAATAATCTATTTTTACCTTTAGCTGAGCTACCATTTGATAATTCAATAACTATTCACATGACACCAGAGCAACTATTCTCACGTCATTGTGCTATTTTAGGAACAACAGGTGGTGGGAAAAGTTATTCAATAGCAAATCTGATTGAACAAGTGACCAAAGCTGGGGGGAAGGCATTAATAATTGATCCAACAGGGGAGTATAGTAGCTTACCCAGTGAAACATATTATGTAGGATCAAATCCTCAAGCGGGAGATGCAAATAGCGCAGTATATCCACATTCACTATTTACAGATAGTGATATTAGAACACTATTACGACCGTCCGCACAGACTCAATCTCCAAAATTAGAAGAAGCTATTCAAAGTCAAAAAATTGTTACACATTATATCAGTAAAGAAGATTACGGTGGCTTAACAATTATTAATAGTAAAATACTTTGCAAGGCTAATCAAGTAAAAGAACCATATGAAAAAGCATCTTTATATGTAAATAGTTTAACTGAAATTACAAATTGGTCTTTTTCTAACTTAGCAGATCAGATTGTACATGAGTGTGTGTACTCATTCGGAGGTACAGGTTCTTCTCCTGAAACTTTCAAATGGGGAAGAAGATCGGACGTTGATGTTGGCTATTGCATGAGTTTAATTTCTCGAGTTAAAGCTTATTCAAATAACCCTCATCTAAAATGGATGATTGATCCAGATCCTAAGTATAAAACCATACCATCCATACTAGAGGAATTATGTAGTATTACTTCAAAATCTCAAATTGTAAGATTAGACTTATCAGCCGTTCCATTTGAGGCTAATGCTAGAGAAATTCTAGTTAATGCGATAGGACGTAAATTATTATCTCTAGCGCGAGATAGAAATATTAGCTACAAAAAACCACTTTTGGTTTTTATTGATGAAGCTCATCAATTTTTAAACAAAACTCTAGGTGATGAATTTAATAGGTACAATTTAGATGCCTTTGGTAATATAGCTAAGGAAGGTAGAAAATATGGTTTGAATGTAGTTATAGCTACCCAAAGGCCTAGAGATATTCCAGAAGATGTGCTAAGCCAAATAGGAACACTACTTGTACATAGACTAACAAATGAAATGGATCAGAATATAGTAAAAAAAGCAATAGGTTCTATTGATCATCGATCTGCTTCATTTTTACCCACATTAAGACAAGGAGAAGCACTTTTATTAGGGGTTGACTTTCCCTTTCCAATAACTATAAAAATGAAAAAACCAACATATTGTCCAAGTTCAAAAAGTGCTGAATTTTCTAATAGTTGGAGTAAGGTAGAAAGAGTAGATGAACTTGTTGAAGAATAATTTATTTTTCATACCATAGATTATTCAGATCCTGAAAAGGATAGAGTGTTTGTGTGAGTATTTCAAAAAATAGAAATAACTATAATTCAGATCTATTATTCTAGTTATATTAGATTAATTTTACCTAGTCTAAACCTAACATCACTTTTTTAAACTATAGGTATACAAAAAGTGATCTTGTTTCGTTTTTAAGATAATTATTTAATTAATTCAATTGATTGGTTATCTATGATTGAAATTATAATGATTTTATTCTTAACTAATTTTTCTAGCCATTTGCAATAAACTTCTTCAATATTTTTTATACCCTGCTTTTTTAAAGCAGTTTTAATGCTATTTTTTGTGCATTGCTGATTTTCATTAAGTTGTTTTTTGATCATATTGAATAAAATAACGTGATTTTTAGTTAAATCACTAATCCCTTTTTATTCAATGGGAAGTTGTTGTGTTTTGTGTTCATAGGAGCTACCAATATAAAAACTATATAGTCAACAATCCATCTGTATTTGTCTTTTCATAATAATCTAATTATATAAATTCAATGTGATTTTATTCTTTCCATTTTATATGCTTACTAAAAATTGATTAATGAACTTAGTAATCTTTGTTGATCTTACAATCAAGAATATATGTAAAAAGCATGGATTAAAGTGTTTTGTAATCAAGCGAAGGGAAGTTCAAAAGAGAGTTAATTCGCGAAAAAAAGATATTCAATATAATAAATCTTACAACAATACTAAATTATTACTTATAACATACGATATATAATGGACTTTACTTATTTTTTATTAAAAGAATAGGATATATCAATTTAATTAAACAATTAATATTATGTTTTCCAACCCAAAATAATAACTAGCGTTCCGAGTAGGATAATCATGGAACCGATTAAATCAAAAGTTGATAGTTTGACATGATCGACTAACTTAAGCCAAATAATGGATGCTACTACATAAATACCACCATATGTTGCATAAATTCGACCACTAGCTTCAGGGTGTAAAGTAAGTAACCAAGCAAATAACATAAGGCATAATGCCGCCGGTATAAGAAACCAGGCAGAAACCACTTTTTTAGCCCAAATATAAACAAAATAACAGCCTGAAATTTCAGCTAAAGCGGTAAATATAAATAACACGATAATTTTTATCATAATTAAATTAAGCTATCATTAATAAGTTTCAGATTAGTATAAACAATAGTAGATTGGTTTGAACATTATTTCTGTTTTGTTTTTTATAGATTTTTAAAGTTTAACATGGGCGTTATTTATTAACCTATGTTAATATCGAATTAGTAAATTAAATGTAAGATTGATTTATGGTAGCAAAGAAAATTTTTAATTAAAATTAATAGTCAAAAAAGGAGATTTTATGTTGAAAAAGACAATATTACTTTCGATATTATTTTCGACAGCTGCGCAAGCTAAATTTATTCATCCAATGGACTTTGATGGTTCAGATGCACAAAAGCAAGAAGTTATCGAATATATTAAGGATAACGTAAAAAAAGATTATTGTGAACAAATTGACATGTGCCAACCTTCCAATTTGAGAATGATGGAGCAAGAGAATTTAGATGCATTTAAAAAAGCGACTAAGGCCACAAATAGAAAAATAATGGATCAAGTAATTAAAGATTATTGTAATAGTGGTATAGATATGTGTAGTTATAGCACCATACTAATGATGTATGAAGAAAACAATAAAGCTGATAAAGAGGAATTAACTTGGTAGATGTTTCATAATAGTACTCACAATAAAAAACATTACATTGATGGTTATATTTGTAACCAATTGACTTTAAGATAGAATACTGTCATTAAATTTCATTTATTGTCATATATAAAAGTGAATCAGAAATCCATTTATGAAAATCAATTTTTGAAAAAAGCGGGGCAATTGATTGGATTATCAAGGTTTATGGTTTCAGCATGAAATTAGAACTAAGTACCGTTTAGACCTTAATGAATATATTTTCTGATGGAATGTTGAGAAAGTTGGAAGAGGTTTCAACTTGGAAGAAAGAATAAAATAATCGATCAAAAGTTTTATGAATTTAAAGCTAAATTGATTTGATAGGAAATAAATAATGCGAGCATATAAGATCACCGTGAAGAAGGTTTTAATTTTTAGTTTAATAATTTTTGCCATCTATATCATTACTTTTCCTAATGATGATTCGCCTCCAAATCCAACGATGGTTGCTTTAGCCGGTATTTCCGTTATTTCATTTATTGTTTGTTGTTTGATTTTGTTAGTTCGAGGAATATGTGGAATAGGCAAGAAATTTTTAAATTATAAGGCGCACAAAAATTTAAATTTAGAAAAAGCATCGTCTAAAGACACTTCATTCAATTATTCAACCAATTCTGAAGATTCTGTTGATTACGAACAGCAAGAATTAGATTCTGATAATTTTAGAAATCACTTAACCACAATATGGAATTCAGACTTGTTTACGATTTCATTTAAACATTCCAACGTCAATAAAGAATTATTATTAGATAGAGTCCAAATAAATTCATCTAACGAGCTTTTTTTCACTGGTTACTGTTTTGAAAGCAAAGATGAACGCACATTTAAAATTGAAAACTTTAAATCTTATATTCAATACGCAGGAAGAGAATACAGCCTACACCAATTTTTTACTAAAGTCCTTGAATTGGATTCAGAGTATGTTGAAAGACTGGGAGTTTAATTAAAAAGGTGGCTATTAAAATGGTTGGCTGATGGTTGAGGAGAATTGTTAGCTGAATACCAATAATCAGAATAACCCAGCCGATTTCTTTTTTTTCAAGCCTCTTGGCAGTTTATAGCCTCTATTTTTCTTATTTAAAATTGGGGGAATATTAGGAAACTAATTAACAATAATTGCCACTGAAGTTACTAAAAGCAAATGAAACAAAATCGATAACAGCAAATATTTCCGCCGTATTTTCAACTAATCCCAAATCAAAAACACCACTCCTCAACTTTAATTTATCTTCGTTGAGAACCTTTGCGTATTTTTAGCACATCTTGCAAGGGTGTTTGGTTGAATAAGTTTTTATATTCTCGATTAAATTGTGTTGCACTTTCGTAACCGACTTTTAAACTCGCTTGAATCGCTGTCATATTCTCGCTGACCATTAAACGCCGGCCTTCATGTAATCTAAGTTGTTTTTGAAACTGCAATGGGCTTAAACTTGTTACTTTTTTAAAATGACGATAAAAGCTAGAGAGTGACATATTCGCTTGATTGGCTAATTGTTCCATTTTTATCGGCTCTCTAAAATGTTCTTTTAGCCAATCTATCGTATTCGCAATACGATAACTTCTTGTTTCTGGCATACAAATTGATATTAGTGCTTCACCAAATGGACCGATTAAGAGTAGATAATGAATTTCTTTTATGATTAGTGGTGCTAAAACCGAAATTTGTTCAGGTTTATCCAGCAACTTAAGCAATCGATAAAAAGCATTGATTAAATCATCTTCAGCTTTAGAGATAATAATACCATTAAAACTTTGTTGCGAAGGTTTATTTAATTCCGGATATTCTATTAATAACTCTTTAATTAAATTATTATCAATCAAAAGTGACAATGAAAGGAATGGGGCTTTCGTCGTTGCATTTTTAATTGTATTTATCGTTGGAATATCAATCGAGGTTATAAGATAATCACCTTCTTTATAATGATAAAGTTTGGTGCCGAGCAGAGAGCTTTTTTCACCTTGTATTATCATTGTAATCATAGGATGATAAAAACAATTTTCTAAACAAATATCTTTATTTTTGCCAACTTCACGCCTATAAATGCCAAAGTTTTTAATTTGTGTTGGATAGTCACCCACAGTTGGCATTCTTTTTAGCATTATTTTTTTAATTTCTTTTTTTAACATAGAGATTTCTCTATTTATTTAGATTTCTCTATTAGCATATGATTTCTGATAGGATTAGGCAACTTTTTGGCAGGATCGGCTCTATTGGATATTATTATCAGATCTTATAATAATAAAAAACGAAGTGAAATACATTCGCATCAGCATCTAATAAATTATTTATCATTTTTAGTCGCACTTAATAGTCAAAATCTAGGGTGGTTAGCAAAAGTATGCAGTATTAACTAATTGTTTAAGGGCAAAGACTATGAATATTTTAACACCAAAACAAGGATCGATTGTTACTATTTCCGCTTTTATGTCTAAAGGCGATATGATTGGCTTAAAGCAAGCTTTTATTGATGGATTGAATCAAGGATTAACCATCAATGAAATTAAAGAAATTTTAGTTCAACTTTATGCCTATGTAGGTTTTCCAAGAAGTTTAAATGGTTTGAGTGCCTTTAAAGCTCTACTAGAAGAACGTCAAAAAGAAGGCATTACTGACACAGTTGGTTCTACTTCGGCACCATTACCGACTAATTTAAGCGCTTTAGAATTGGGTACAAAAATTCAAACAAAAGTTGTAGGCAAACCGGTTACGGGTGGCATTATGGATTTTTCACCTACTATTGATCAATTTTTAAAAGCCCATCTTTTTGGCGATATTTTTGGTCGAGATATTTTAAGTTATGAAGATAGAGAGATAGCGACATTAGCTGCGCTATCAACCTTGCAAGGTGCCGATAGTCAGATTAAATCTCATGTTCAAATTGCGCAAAATGTCGGGGTATCTCCCACTCAATTAGATGGCATTGCGAATATTTTAAAATCAAAAATTGGTGAAATCGAATTTGAACGATTCAACCGTGCAGTAAAAGGCCAATAAAAAATTACAACCAAATAGATATAGTAAATATATCCATGCTTCACAAAATAAGTTTTATTACACAGATAGCTTTAAATCATTTCCTGACGAGGATAGTTATTATGAAAATAATCAGTCAATCTGAATTTGAAAAACATAATTTATTTGGACAGGGTGAGCCGAATGTAAATTATGCTAAATATTTTATTGGTCAATCCTATCTAAATTTATTAACAGCAAAGTCTCCCTTATTAGTTGCAAATGTCACATTTGAACCTGGCTGTCGAAATAATTGGCATATTCATCATGCATCACAAGGTGGGGGGCAAATTTTATTATGTACCGCTGGTAGCGGTTGGTATCAAAAATATGGGGATAAGCCAATAAGTTTAGAGCCCGGTATGGTTATCACCATTCCTGCGAATGTAAAACATTGGCATGGCGCTAAGATTGACTCATGGTTTAGCCATATCGCTATCGAAGTGCCGGGTGAGGATACCTATAATGAATGGTGTGAAGCGGTATCTGAAGAAGATTTCCAAAAATTATGCTAATTAACTAGATTTAAAACATTAATTTCAATGTGAGAGATTGACATGAATGATATACATTCTCAAATTACAGTTCCACATCAGACAATTCAGTTAGAACAACGTTGGGATAAGATTTTTCTACAAAGTGATAAAGTTGAGCATTTTAAAGTCACGTTTAAAAATCGTTATGGCATTACGCTTGTCGCAGATCTATATCGCCCAAAAAACAGCCCAGATAAATTATCTGCTATTGTTGTCGCAGGACCATTTGGCGCAGTAAAAGAGCAGGTATCGGGTTTTTATGCGCAAACTTTAGCAGAGCGAGGATTTATTGCTTTGGCATTTGATCCCTCTTTTACTGGTGAAAGCAGTGGATTACCGCGTAATCAAGCATCTGTTGAAATCAATACCGAAGATTTTAGTGCCGCTATCGATTATCTTGGATCTATAGATTGCGTTGAGCGGGAGCACATTGGCATTTTGGGCATTTGTGGTTGGGGTGGTATGGCTTTAAATGCCTCATCGATTGATACGCGAATTAAAGCGGTAGCAACCGTTGTCATGTACGATATGAGTCGAGTTATTTCTAAAGGTTATAATGATAGCATGACAGAAGGGCAACGATTAGCAATGAAACAGTCATTGAATAATAGCCGCTGGGACGATTCACAAAATAGTTATGCCACGTTGAATCCAAGAAACAATATTACCGTTGATCAAATCACGGATGAAACACCACAATTTATTGCAGATTATTCTCGTTTTTATACCACTAAACGTGGTTTTCATATTCGTTCTGTCAATTCAAATCCGAATGGTTCATGGGTGTTAAGTATGCCACTTTCATTTATTAATCAATCGTTATTGAATCATGCTCATGAAATTGAGTGCCCAACATTAATTATCGCCGGTGAAAAAGCACATTCTCGTTACTTTTCTGAAGATGCGTTTAAAATGGTTGGTAGCAAAAATAAAGAATTAGTGATTATTCCTAATGCAGTGCATACTGATTTATATGATAATACCACCAATAAAATTCCCTTTGATAAATTAGAAACGTTTTTTAGCGCTAATTTATTATAAATTTTGGGGGCTAAAATATGGAAAAGCTTTGGCGTTAAAAGGCCATTAACGACAGAGCTTAAAAAGATTTTAAGATTTTTCGTTAAAAACATAGGTATTTATACCATCGATTATAAGAAAAATGAGATAATCGCTACGACTAAAATAGACAAACATCTTTGGTGATTGTTAAGAACCTAAAAAAATGTAAGAGTAATGATTGATATCTTTAGTGAGATTGTTTGTTATCATAAAATACACTTTAATTTCCAATGCTTAGTTAAATAAATTGACAATAATGTCAATGCTAAAGATTACCGATAAATCACATAGATTATTCCGTTACAATTTATCAAATTGATATACCTTAAAAAGTCCTAAAAGTTTTAAGAACTCTTTACATAAAATACCAATACAAAACCTTGTTACTCTTTTATGATTTAAATGTCGATATTAGGTTTAATCATACAGATCTTAATGTCAAAGATAGGTTTAGTATTACTTAGGGTGAGTATTATTAATTGTAGTAAAGGAGTAGTGTTTTATGTTTCCGTCAAGTTATAGTCAGCGCTCGGATATTGTGAGTGCCAATAAAGAAAAATCCTCATCATTTATCTTTGAGAAAAAACGAAAATTCATCAAGCTTCTTTCTTGCCATTCTAGCTATTTAACTTATAATTGTATGTATGTATGTATGTATGTATGTATGTATGTATGTATGTATGTCGAGTCCTGTTTTAGCATTATCAAATAAGACAAGCAATATTATTCATGGAACCCCTCCTTATTTAACATTTGATAATGGTCAAACAAAAAGCACAGATACTAAAGCATTATCTTGGGTAAGTTATATAGAAAACGGCCGTGAAGTTAAACATAATAGGCCACCTGTGGATAATGATAATAACCCCTTATCTATTGCACTTCCCACTAATCTTGCAACTTTTGCTGATATAAAAACTATAGTGCCGGTTGATACTCCTATTGATGGTGATAAAATCCAGTCGATTGATTTTATCAAACTATTGCAAGCACCTTATAATTATGGTCGGGATGATGATGGTGATGTGATAAATTCAGGAACTGGTAAAATCCAAATGACAATTGTTGGTTCTACTGGTCAAAAAGTTGCTCGGACTGATGCTATTGACAAGTGTTTGGCGCCGTATAATATCAATCTAAAAATTGAAGACGGTAGCATTCAAACTCAATATGGTCTTCCAAATACAACAAAATTTAGTGATATAAATGATAATTATATTTTCACTGTTGGTTCAAGTACCATTTACACTTGTTTTGTTCAACCAAATACATCTGTGGTTTATGATAATCGAGGCGTTGCCGGAGAATGGGACTCAGATAGCAAGGCTTTTTTAGTTCAAGATATTAACAATCCAGAATCTAATTTCCCTGCAATAGGTGGCAATAATCTTAGCTTTAAATTTATTGTTGCTGGACTAGATAGTTACCGTCAACTTAGTTATACCAAAGAACCAAGTAATTCGAATATTGATTTAGAATTTAGTGAAACGCAACACTATAAAATACCTGTGGTGACTTTAAAAGGGCCAAACGCTAATTCTCCTTCATATAAAAGGAGTTTTGTGCCAACACAATTTACTATTTATGCTGACCGAGCGAAGACTCTCCCCATTTATCGATTTAAATTGCGCCGCTGGTTTATTCCTCAACTAAATAGTACGGGTGATGACTATATTACAAACGTCAGCCATGATGCAGCAGTTAGTTTTTGCTCAAGCTTAGCGGGTTATAGAATGCCGACTGTGGCAGATTTGACTAATGCTAATGGTGGTGGTTGGAATGGCGGTTACCCTGGAAATGGTAAAAAACCACTTTGGCAAATAAATGGTGGATTGGCTTCAGAATGGGGGGAGCTACATAGTTACTTCGGTTTCACTATGTTCGCTTTCTGGACAGGTTCACCATCCTCAACGCCAAATCAATATTATATTGTCGATTCAGCAGGTGATAGTATATCAGCTATTAAAAATCAATTTACCCAAGCGGTTTGTGTTACACCCTAAATAATATTTAAGTCTGTATGTTTAAGGTATGACTCTTTAAACAGAAATTATAAAAGGGAGCGGATTACGCTCCCTTTTTATTTGAATATATCATTTGATAATAAATTAATAATGCCGTCTGATTATTTAAATAAATTTGTTTAATCGTTTAAAAGTTGCCAATGACAATATATCTAAATTAAAAAATCCTTAAATTAGGTAATTGAATCTTGTAATCTTATTTAAATTTTTAACCGTTAAAATAATACAAGGTAAAAAATTCTCATACTCATTTTAGTGATAAAAAATATTCAACTTCCTCAATTTTTATACTGAAACACAGGCGTTTTCTGAAAGATTTTGCAAAATTTCCTGTATTTTTATTAATAAATTGATTGTAAGTTAGTTTTTAATTTATGTTTCAAATAGTGATACTAAATCCATCTATTTAAAACGGTGAAATCGACTATGATTAAAAAACATACTTGCTTTTTTTTTAATCAGAGCTTATAACTATCACTGATAAGCATTCGCTTATCTTAAATATACTGGAGGAGCTTATAATGGTACAAAAATTTGCTGCATACGGTAGTGATGTTTCAGCTGGCACTTATAAATGTGCTGACTGTGGATATATTTATTCCAACCAAAGTAAGAAATCGTTACCCCCTTGTCCGGATCATAATAAAAAACCACATAGTAAAAATGGTTGGTATATAGTTAGTGGGCAAGGAGATTCAGTTAAAGATCCTCATCCAAATAAAAAATAATTTTTGACTTTAAAAGGTAACACAATGTGTTACCTTTTTTGGTTTTAAGGTAAGATTAAAATAGTTGAAAATATACACATTATTAACTTTCAACTTAATAAAAAGTTATATAAAACTATGTTAGAATTTAAATGTGTTATCATTTCTAAAACTATAATAATGGAATTATAGATTTGTTAGATTAAGGTATTGATGATGAAGCAAGTGATTAAATTGGCAATTTTATTTTTGTGTTTTGCAATATTTTCAAATGTACATGCGTCTGAAACAGATAATGCTGCTGAGATTTCCAAAGCATTAGCTGATAGTGCAAAGAAATCTTTATTAGGCGATGAAGGAAAGTTTCCTTTAAAAGTCAAATCAGATTATGAAATAACTAATATTTCAGCTAATCACAATAATGTTGTTTTTGAATATAAAATGCCTACTGATAGCAAAAATACCGCACTAAATGAATTTATAGAAAATGTTAGATTAGGAATAAAAGGTCAGTTTTGTGATAAACCAGACGTATTTAATGTATTAAATACCTATGATATCGGCTTTATTTTTCAGTTTGAATTTAGTGATAAACGAAAAATTCCTGTCACATTATCAATAAAAGAAATTTGTCTATGATTGAATCATGAATGCAAATTTCCTCCCTTATTGAAGGGGCTGAAAACATAGCTTAATAGCAGTACGTTTTCTATTTGGCTATCATTTTTAATTAAATATAGGCTCGTGATTTTTTAATCCAGATAATTAAAAATATCGACCTACCAAAACTAAATAGATTATAAGCTAACCATAAACCCTGGTTTCCCCAGATTGGTACAGCAATGTATTGTGCTACAAACCAAACCAATAACGCCAATAGCATTGAGTCGCGTATTGATGTTGTATAACTGATTCCAGAAAAAACACCATAATAGATTAATCCACCCGATGCAACAATTGGAAAAATGATTAACCAATATTGATATTGAAGCGATAGCGTTATGATATTAGTTTGATTGGTTAATAACTTTATGATGGTTGTATCGAAGGTTAGCCAAATTGCAATTAAGATAATTGGGCAAATAATGCAGGCTTGTAGTGACCACCGTAAAGTTTGATTGTAAAGGTGGATATTTTTATTTCCTTTAGCTCGTCCACTGAAAACGCTGGAAGCATTAGCAAAACCATCAAATAGATAAGCCATCATATAGTGAACTTGAAATAAAATGGCATTGGCGGCTAAAACTTCAGTATTGAACGTTGAACCAATAGAAATAAAGTGGTTAGTTACAATTAATAAGCAAATAGTCCGAATCATTAAATTAGTGTTTACTAGAATTACACCTTTTAATGATTGCCATGACAAAATAGATCTTAAATCCACTTTTTGTTCACTTTTAGGCAAATAACGGCAGGTAAACCAAATACCGACTAAAGTGCAACATATTTGTGCAATTAATGTTGCAAATGCTACGCCTTTAATGTCCCAATGAAACCACCAAACAAAAATTACTGCCATCAAAATGTTGAGTAAATTAATAAACACTTGTAAAAACAGAACGGCTTTTATTTTGGATATCCCCATTAACCAGCCAACTAGGACATAATTAATCAGAACAAAAGGTGCCCCCCAAATTAATATAGAAAAATAGATATCAGCATAATGTTGAACATCTTGATTCGGTTTGATGATGTGCATTGAAGCAACAAAAATCAATTTTTGAAAAATTATAAATGCCAAACCTAAAAAAATTGCGATAAAAAGCGGCCGTATAAGAGACGATCTTAATAACAAACAATTATCCAACGCTTGCGCGGCAAAACCGGTGGTACTTACTCTTAAAAATCCAAATAACCAATAAATAGTATTAAATATTACTGTTCCTATCGCAATTCCAGCAATAAAAGCTGGATTGGGTAAATGACCGACTAAAGCCGTATCGACCACGCCAAGAAGAGGGGTAGTAATGGTTGATAAAATAAATGGAATAACTAATTTAATATAATCTTTAAACTGATATTGCAAATTTGATGTTGATGACATTGTTTAAAAACCTAAAATTGATTCAAGTAACAGTTTAGAATAAGGATTTTTAACTTGACTGAGTTGTTCTATTTTATCAACGTATTCCACGATTTCACCTTGATAAAAAAATGCAACTTTATCACAAAGATAAGTAATTGTAGTTAAATCATGCGTGATAAAGATACTGGTCAAATTTAGCTGTTTTTGTAGATCGGCAAGTAATGTTAAAATTTGGCTTTGAACTGAAATATCCAACGAGCTTACCGCTTCATCAAATAAAATAAATTGAGGTGAGCAAGCTATTGCTCTGGCAATGCAGACACGCTGTAATTGACCACCACTCATTTCGTGAGGAAACCGTTCATAAAAAGAATGGTCTAATCCAACTTGTTCTAATAACGCATTGATACGATGCTGACGTTCCTCTTTTGATAGCTTTTCGTAAATATCAAGTGGCTCAGCAATAATTTGGCCGACATTAAAGTATGGATTAACCGAAGAATTATAATCTTGAAATACCGCACTGATATTTTTGCGTACAGCTGCTTTTTTCCATGTACGTTTGTTAATATCTTGCCCGCTAAAATAGATTTTGCCACTGTCAGGTTTCTCAAGGCCTAAAATCAGCTTTCCTAATGTACTTTTTCCGCTACCACTTTCACCAATAATACCAAGACACTCACCTTGTTTTAAATCGAATGATACATTTTTGATAATTGTGTTTTTTTTATGGCTAAATATACCAGGTTTCAAAAACGATTTTTTTACATTTACAACTTGCAATAACGGTGGCATCAAATTGTCTCCGAGATTAAATTTGGATTATTAGCGTAAATAACCGTATTAAATTTATTCAATAATTGCTTGCGAGTATCAATCAGGTAACGAGTATATTCATGTTTGGGATGATAAAATATCTGATCACGGCTGCCAGATTCAACAATTTTACCTTTATTCATTACGATAATATCATCGGCAATATGATGAATTACACCTAAATCGTGAGAAATAAAAATCATAGTCGTTTTAGATTTTATCTCTTCAAGCATTTTTAAAATATAAAACTGACTAATTGAATCTAATGCGGTTGTTGGTTCATCGGCAATAATAAGCTCAGGTTCAAGTACTAATGCCATACCAATCATTATGCGTTGTAACATACCACCACTTAACTGATGCGGGTATTTTTTATAAATCTCTTTGGCATTATCGAGCCCTATATTTTCAATCATCAATAAGGTTTTAGCAATAGCATCATTTTTATTGATAGTGAGATGAGCTTGAAGGGTTTCAACTACTTGTTTGCCAATACAATAAAGCGGATCAAAAGCAATCATAGGTTGTTGTAATATTATCGAAATAGCACTACCGCGAATTGGTCTTAATGTCTTTTCATTCTGTTTTAGCAGATCTAAAGTTGAATTAGCCTGTTTGAACAGGATTTGTCCTGTCACGCTAAAATAGGATTCTAATAAGCCGATGATTGCTTTGCAGGTTAAACTTTTACCGCTGCCACTTTCACCAACAATACCTAAACATTTATGATGATTGACGGTAAAAGATATATCATCAAGTAACTTGTTACCATTATTAAGCGTAACGGTCAGTTGCTTTACTGCTAACAATGGGCTACTCATGCTGTTTTTTCCTTAGGATCTAAGATATCTCGTAAACAATCACCTAACATATTAAATGCCGCTACAACAATTAAAATAGCTATACCAGGATAAACCATCTGCATAGGGTGCTGAGTCATTACATTTTTTGCTTCACTTAACATTAGTCCCCATTCGGCAGTAGGTGCTTGGACGCCTAATCCTATAAAGGATAACGCTGAAATATTCAATATCACCCAGCCAGTGTCTAAGGTAGCCAATATAACTACTTCGGACATGACATTAGGCAATAAATGACGATAAATGATAAAAGAATGAGGTGCACCAATTGCTCGTGAAAAAAGGATATAGTTTTTTCTGCTATATTTAATTACTGAACTTCGGATCATTCGACTATACCAAGCCCATTTGACTACAATATTAGCAATAATAATGTTTTCAATACCCACACCTAAAACACCAACTATAGCTAAAATCATCACTTGGCTCGGAAATGACAACATGATGTCACAAAGACGCATAATACATTCGTCAAGTTTGCCTCGTTGATAACCAGAAATAAGACCAATGATACTACCAACAATTATTGTGATAATCATGGTTAACAGAGATAAGAATAGGGTAGAACGGATACCATAAAGTAACCGAGAAAAAATATCACGTCCAAGGTGGTCACAACCAAGCCAATGCTCGCTCGATATAGCGGCATATTTTCGCACTATCCGAACTTTATTTGGATCAAAAGGTGCAATATAAGGCGCTAATATACCTAAAACAATTATTGTAATGATGATTATCAAACAAACTAAAGCGGTTTTATTGCTAATTACTTGCTTAATTAAATTCATACAGAGCCACCATTACTTCGTAATCGTGGATCTAACCATTGATGAATAACATCAACAATAAAGTTACATACTACAAATAAAATGGCCATAATTAATATGTAAGCCTGAATTACTGGATAGTCGCGATTCATAATAGCGGCTATACATAATCTTCCTAAACCAGGCCAAGAAAATATATATTCGACAACAAAAGACCCTGCAATTAATTGTGGAATGGTCATACCTAACGCGGTAATTGTGGTATGTAGTGAATTGACTAATACATGCTTAAGAATGATTGTTCTCTCTTTCAAACCTCGACTACGGGCATAAAAGATCGAATAATTATGCATATTTTCCAGCATATTATTACGGATAAAACGAATATACGTTGAGATGTAAACAAACGACAAAGTTAACGTCGGTAAAATCAGGTTCTGCCAAGTTCCATACCCGTTGGTTGGCAATAGATCTAAATAAGTAGCAAACAGCCAAATAAATAGCAAACCTAACCAATAACTAGGCATTGCGGTACCTAAAAAAATAATAATTCGAACAATATGATCGAATGCTGAATTAGCAAAGATTGCACATAATACACCTAAAACTAAACTGACAATAAGTGTAAATAGAAATGACGACATTGCTAAAACTAATGTAGGAATTAAGCTACGGATAACTTCATCCCAAACTAATCTGTCACGATGAATAAACGAACGCCCAAAATCAAGATGTAAAACGTCATATAGCCAAGTAAAATATCGTTCAAAAAAAGGTTTATTTAATCCTAATTCCTGACGCATACTTTCAATAGCATCTGGGGTTGGCATTATTTCATTTAACCGTAAGGCAACTTCAGCAGGATCGGAAGGGGCTAGATTGATAAGCAAAAAAGCGATAAA
This sequence comes from Gilliamella sp. B2785, assembly GCF_026537005.1. Classification (NCBI taxonomy): domain Bacteria; kingdom Pseudomonadati; phylum Pseudomonadota; class Gammaproteobacteria; order Orbales; family Orbaceae; genus Gilliamella; species Gilliamella sp. B2785. Next base: position 145,634 of record NZ_JAFNNC010000006.1, read on the forward strand.
AGAGATACCGAATAATATCGGTATCATCATCGTTAAACGTTTAACAATATAATTTAACATTATTGATCAAAAATATTTATGTACTAAAAATGCATTTTCTCAAATGGAATATCAAATTGAGAAGGCGCAAATTCAATTCCTTTTAAAGATTTAACAGCAATAGCTCGATTTCGTTCATAAGTTAATGGTATGTAAACCGCTTCATTATGTAATGTTTCAAGCACGTAACGGAAAAGATCTTGTCGCTCTTTTTCATCTGTTGAAATTAATGCTTTACTAATACTTGCATCGATTTGCGGTTTCTCTTTTAAGCCCTGTTGAGCCATATAGTCACCATAAACAGGTAGTTTCATACCAGATAAAAATGATTGTGGATCATATGGTGTACCCCATGAGATATCAAATACCATATCAAAATCACCCGCTTTTTGGCGATCACGATAACCTTGCTCTTCTTCACCGTGAATATTAAGCTTTAATCCAACTTGCTCAAACTCATCTTGCATATATTGAGCAATTGTTTTTTGTGAAGCGGTGTTACTATCATAATAAAGTGTGATTTCAAAAGGTTTGCCATCTTTCTGACGATAATTTTGGCCTTTAACTTTTACCCAACCCGCTTTATCAAGTAGCGTTTCGGCTAATTTAGTGTCATATACATAAGGTTTTAACCCAATATTAGCATAAGGAATATTGGTTGCCATTAAAGTATCAGCAGGTGCTTCACTATTATTGAAAATACCTTCTGAAATATCTTTTTTACTAATGATATGTTCAATCGCTTGGCGGACATTAACATCACTTAGTTGGTCACGAGTCGTGTTCATTAATACAATTCGACTAGATACAGGTTTAGACATTAAAGTTTGAAATTTATCCATTGTTGAAAAACGTTCAAATGAATCTGCATCAACCATATTTTTACCATAGATAAGATCGATTTCACCTTTTTCGAGTGCCATTAGTCGGCTTTGGTTATCAGCAATAACTTTCATGGTCACTTTATTGAGTAATGGTTTAGTTCCCCAATAAGTTGGATTAGCGTTAAACACTGCATATTGATCTTTCTTATGATCACCTAATACATAAGGGCCGGTACCAATGTAAGATTTAACGCCATTTTTAGTTTCACCATCAATCATAGAATTTGGTGAAATAAAGCGCATCGGTCGGGTTACGGCAATTTCAATCATAAAAGGGTAATAGGGTTCGGAAAGGTTAACTTGTAGGGTATAATCATCTACTGCTTTGATTTCAGTAATTAAGCGAACCATTTCAAGCCAAGTGTGACGAACTTTGTTTGATAACACGGCATCCCAATTCAGTTTTGCACTGTGCGCATCAAATTTTGCGCCATCACTAAATGTCACGTCTTTTCTTAGTTTGAACGTGTAAGTTTTACCTTCGTTAGTAATAGTCCAGCTTTCTGCAAGCCAAGGTGAAAAAGTGCCATCTTCGTTATAATGAACCAATGATTCATACAACATATTTTGCGCCCACATTTCACCGGAATAGAGATGAGGGTTTAAGTCACGAATATCACGAAAATTAGCAAAAGTTATATCATCTTTAGCAAAACAGTTAATACTAACGCTAGCTAAAACTAATGCTAAAAGTAGATTTTTTATACGAGTGAAATTAAAAAACATATTTAGTCCATTAATTTATTGGGATTAGGAGCGAGATAGTAACATAAATGAGAATGATAATAAATATCACCTGCATGTTTTTTATAAAAAACATTTTAAAAATCATGGCATTTATTTTATCAAATTCTATTAATTGATTTAAATCTAATTAAGTTTAAATTTAAATAAAGTTAACTCGATTAGTTAAAAATATAGCTTAAAACTTTTTAAAAGTCTTTATGAATAAACAAAAAATATAATTAAGCATTTTATTACCATTGTTTGGCAGCCCCAAAATTGAGTTTAGATTGATCTATCTAATTTTAATAGAGAAGAAAAAGAGAAAATCATTGCCAATATAAATCGCTAAATGGTGTCTGTTCTATGCCTCGTTAAATATTCAAACATTTATTATTGAATTGCTTTATAATAGATTTGAATAATTTATTTCACGTTTATTTAGGAATCATTGCATGTCATTTGACTCTCTTGGCTTAGATGCCAAGATTTTAAAAGCTATTGAAGAACAAAACTATACCGATCCAACCCCCATTCAACAACAAGCTATTCCAGTAATTTTGTCAGGTAAAGATTTAATGGCGAGTGCTCAAACTGGTACAGGAAAAACAGCGGGGTTTGGTTTACCTATTTTACAAAAATTGCATGAAAAGCAACTTAATACAGAACCTAAAAGAGGAAAGCGTCCTTTATATGCGCTAATTTTGGCGCCCACTCGTGAATTAGCTGCGCAAATAGGTGAAAATATTCGGGATTATAGCCAATATCTATCTATTCGTTCTTTGGTGGTGTTTGGTGGAGTAAGTATCAATCCTCAAATGATGAAACTTCGAGGTGGGGTGGATATCTTAATTGCAACACCGGGTCGGTTGTTAGATTTGGTTCATCAAAATGCGGTGGATCTCTCTACAGTAAAAATATTAGTACTTGATGAAGCGGATCGCATGTTAGACATGGGCTTTATTCATGATATTCGTCGAGTGATCGCTAAATTACCTAAAAAGCGACAAAACTTACTTTTTTCAGCGACATTCTCAGATGAAATAAAATCATTAGCTAATACAATTTTAAATTCACCCGAATCGATCGCTGTAGCCAAAACCAATAGTGCATCTGAGCAAATTACTCAATATATCCACCGAGTTGATAAACGCCGTAAACGTGAACTTCTTTCTTATTTAATTGGTAAAAACCAATGGCAACAGGTATTAGTTTTTACGCGAACGAAATACGGCGCTAATCATCTTGCCGAACAGCTTACTAAAGATGGCATTAAAGCCTCGGCAATTCATGGTAACAAAAGCCAAGGAGCAAGAACTAAAGCTTTAGCTGATTTTAAGTCAGGACAAATACGCGCCCTCGTTGCTACCGATATCGCTGCCAGAGGCTTAGATATTGAGTTATTGCCTTATGTTGTTAATTATGAATTACCTCAAGTTGCAGAAGATTATGTTCATCGTATCGGTCGAACCGGACGGGCACAAAATCAGGGGCAGGCAATATCATTAGTTTGTATTGATGAGCTTTCCCAATTAAAATCAATTGAGAAATTGATTAAAAAAACGATTCCAGAAATTTTTACTCAAGGATTTGAAGTCGATCCTCGAATTAAAGCGGAGCCAGCAAAAAAAGCCAAGCCTGCTCCAGCAAAAAGAAGACGTGTTGATAAAACTCGATCTTCTAAAAATAACCAGAATAGTATGAAGCAATCTAGCCATCATACATATTCTAAAACTAACTAAATTTTCTAAAGTAGAAGGATATTATTATGGCTAAGGTTAATCGCAGTCGTCGTTTAAGAAAAAAATTACATATTGAAGAGTTTAAAGAGTTAGGTTTTACCGTAAGTTGGTCATTTGACGAAGGGACGAGTGAAGACACTATTGATAACGTTGTTGATCAATTCATCATTGAAGCAATACAAGCAAACGGTTTGGCTTACGAAGGTAGCGGGTATTTAAACTGGAAAGGTATCATTTGTACGCAAAAATTGGGTAATTGTACTGAAGAAAATCGTGACGTTGTCACTAAATGGCTTGAAAGCCATGGCTTAAAAAATGTCAAAACCAGCAATTTAATTGATATTTGGTGGGATGAATTAGAATTTTAATTTCTAAATTGAATAAATACTAAAATAGCCACTAATGTGGCTATTTTTATGGATTTTAACGTTACTCAATTCCTTGGCTACGCAAATAATCCTCATAATTACCGGTATAATCAATGACTTTTTCCGGCGTGATTTCAACAATTCTTGTTGCAAGTGAGCTAACAAATTCACGATCGTGCGACACAAAAAATAGCGTTCCTTGATAAAGTTCTAATGCCATATTTAACGATTCAATTGATTCCATATCCAAATGGTTGGTTGGTTCATCCATGACAATAATGTTTGGACGTTGCATCATTAATTTACCAAATAGCATACGTCCTTTTTCACCACCAGATAATACTTTAACTTGCTTTTTAATGTCATCTTGTGAAAATAATAAGCGACCTAAAATGCTGCGCACTGCTTGTTCATCATCGGTTGGTTGTTTCCATTGACTCATCCAATCAAATACGGTTAGATCCTCGTCAAATTCGTATTCATGATCCTGTGCGTAATAGCCAATATTGGCATTTTCTGACCATTTAATATCACCTTGTTCTGGCACTAGTTCACCCATAAGGGTTTTAAGTAGGGTAGTTTTACCAATACCATTAGTCCCCAAAATAGCCACTTTTTCGCCAACTTCAACCATTAAATTGAGATTTTTAAATAGTGGTCCGTTATCAAATCCTTTAGTGAGATTTTCAACGACCAGAGCATTACGAAACAGTTTTTTATCCTGTTCAAAACGAATAAACGGATTTTGTCGGCTTGATGCTTTCACTTCTTCTAATTTGATTTTCTCGATTTGTCTTGCACGTGAGGTTGCTTGTTTGGATTTTGCGGCATTAGCACTAAAACGACTAACAAACGATTGTAGTTCACTAATTTGTGCTTTCTTTTTCGCATTATCCGCTAATAGCCGTTCTCTCGCTTGAGTAGAGGCGGTCATATAATCATCATAATTACCTGGATAGATACGTAATTCCCCATAATCCATATCAGCCATATGAGTACAGACCATATTAAGAAAATGGCGATCGTGCGATATGATAATCATCGTGCTTTCACGTTCATTTAAGGTATCTTCTAACCAGCGAATAGTATCGATGTCTAAGTTATTGGTCGGTTCATCGAGTAATAAAATATCTGGATTAGAAAATAGGGCTTGGGCTAGCAATACTCGCAATTTCCAACCCGGAGCGATTTCACTCATTAATCCGTAATGTTGTTCAATTGGTATACCGACACCGAGGAGTAATTCACCCGCACGTGATTCAGCGCTGTAACCGTCCATTTCAGCATATTGGGTTTCTAAATCTGCAACCTTAAAACCGTCTTCCTCACTCATTTCAGGTAATGAATAGATACGGTCTCGCTCTTGTTTAATTTGCCATAATTCGGTGTGCCCCATAATTACGGTATCAAGTACGCTATATTCTTCAAAAGCAAATTGATCTTGGCGAAGTTTACCTAAGCGTTCATGTGGATCAAGTGAAACATTACCTGAGGTTGGCACAAGATCTCCACCAATAATTTTCATAAACGTGGACTTACCACTACCATTTGCGCCGATTAATCCATAACGATTACCATTACCAAATTTTACTGAAATGTTTTCAAATAGTGGCTTACTGCCAAATTGCATTGTGATATTACTTGTTGTTAACACGGATAATTACTCTCGAATTGATTTGTGCAACTCGTACTTAAAGCGTTCCCTTAAGCTAAAAGTGAAGTGGCTAAACTGTGATTTGGCGCACATTATGCCATAATAAAGCGATTTTTAGCACTTTTGTTACTAAATTTATGTTTCAAAAACCCCGCTCCTCAACTTTTTTTGATTAGTAAACATATCATCCTTATTACTGTTTACATTAATAAGCCGAATTGATACTATGCCAAACTTTCTTTTATCAATAAGAATTTAATATGTATTATCTTATTTTTGTGACGATAGTTTGGTCGTTTTCATTTAGTTTTATTGCTGTTCATTTAAGTGGGCAAGTTGATACGTGGTTTGCAGTTGTAATGCGCGTCTTGCTGGCTTTTATAACCTTTATTCCTTTTTTACGCGTTAAAGGTATTTCTGTAAAACAGATGGTGTTGTTGATGGGCGTTGGTGCCTGTCAATTAGGTATTATGTACTTTTTTTATTACAACTCTTTCCAATATATTTCAGTGCCTGAAGTGTTATTATTTACTATTTCAACGCCAATTTATGTCACGCTAATTTATGATTTCTTGCAAGGACATCGACTCAGACTTGTTTACCTATTAACCGCTGTTATAGCTGTAATTGGCGCAGCCGTTATTCGTTACGATCATATTAGTCGAGATTTTATTATCGGTTTTCTCCTGATTCAGGGCGCTAATATGGTTTTTGCCTTGGGACAGGTTGGATATAAACGTATTATGGAGCTTTATCCATTACCGCAACATCAAGCTTTTGCATGGGTCTATTTAGGCGCAATACTGGTGGCTAGTATTGGCTGGTTTTTATTTGGCAATCCCGAAAAACTACCCACTACCCAATTACAATGGGGGATAATTATTTGGCTTGGGGTTGTGGCTTCTGGGTTATGCTATTTTTTATGGAATTATGGCGCAACCAAAGTCGATTCGGGTACGCTTGCCATTATGAATAATTTGGTTATTCCAACTGGTATTTTAGTTAATGTTATTATTTGGCACCAATCGATTGATTGGGGCCGATTTGCGCTAGGTAGTGCAATTATTGTTTCTGCTTTGATCTTGCATCATAAATTCAAAAAGCTAGAGGCAAATTAATTTTTCTAAGCAAACTGTAACATTATTGATAGAATTAGCGGTGTTGTCACGGATGATAATGCCGTTGATATCAATAAACTTGAAGCAATAGGACCTTGTAATACCTCAAACTGTCTTGCCATCATATAACAATTTATCGCAATTGATACCGAACTTAGTAATACAATAACTTGCAGTTCTAAAAGTGGTAATCCGACTATTATCGCTAAAATATAGGTCACAATCGGTAAGATAAATAGTTTTAAAACACAAATGGCTATTGTGATCGGTAAATCATCGCGGATCTTATATTCAGCAAGCCCCATTCCTAAAACGATTAATGAGAGAGGCGCTGTCATATCGCTTACCATCTTCGTCGCTTGATTGATGAAGAAAGGTAGTGGAATGTGTACATAATTGACAACTATTCCTGCAAAAATACCAATAATAATCGGATTTTTTGCTACATTTTTAAATGCTTTTATAAATCCTTTAGTCGATAATTTTCCCATCTGGACAAATTCGATGGATACTGTGGCTAATGTCCATAAAATTAACGCATTAAAAATCACAATAATAGCAACAATCGGAATGGCTTTTTCGCCTAATAACATTTTGATAATTGGTATGCCCACAAACACAGTATTGGTATAAATTCCACCCATTGCAAACATGGTACTTTGCGAGCCATTGAGTTTGAAAAATTTAACCGCAATAAAGCAGCCTAATGCAAACACAATAAATGAGCCACCAAAAAAGACCAATAAAAGATTGGCATCAATTTCAGAATGCTCTGAAAAATGGCTCATAATCTGAAATAACATAATTGGGAAGGCAATATAAAACGTAAATTTGGTAACACTATCGGTCACCGTTTTTTGCCAACGACCCGCTCTAACTGCTATGTAGCCTAATAAAATCAAAATGAACAGAGGCAATGTAGTTAAAAACTGTTGCCATAATGTGATTAAAAATTCCATGTTACTTTTATGCGTGATTTCGGGTGAAGTACCATTCTAATTCAGTTGAGCGTTTTGAATCAAATTGGTAGCCTTCTAAATTAAAACTTTTAATATCGTCACTGTTATTAATGCTATTTTTTATAATAAATCGACTCATTAAACCTCGTGCTTTTTTAGCATAAAAGCTGATCACTTTATAATCATTTTTACTTTTATCTAAAAAGATGGGTTGAATAACCTTCGCTTTGAGTTGTTTAATTGCTTTGAAATATTCATTAGAAGCTAAATTAATTAACGTTGGATTGGTTGATTTTGCCAACTCGTGATTTAAACACTCTGTTAACTTATCACCCCAAAATTGATATAGATTAGTATTATTACCATTTTTAAGGCGAATACCCATTTCTAGACGGTAGGGTTGAATTAAATCAAGTGGTCGTAACAAGCCATATAATCCTGATAAAATGCGTAAATGAGATTGTGCAAATTTTAGATCGGCATCATTAAAGTCTTCAACATGCAACCCCTCATAAACATCACCTTTAAAAGCCAAAATAGCTTGCCTTGCATTATCAAAATTAAAGTCAGTATGCCAGTTCTGAAAACGTTCATAATTGGTAGTGGCAAGTTTTGGGCTGATCGACATTAATTTAGCCAAGTCATCACTGCTAAGTTTTTTACAAATATCAATAAGTTGTTTAGTCGATTCTAAAAATTCGGGTAAGCTATGTTGTTTGGTAATTAAAGGAGTTTGATAATCAAGCGTTTTGGATGGAGAAATAATTGTTAGCATAAAAAATACCACCTATTGTGTTTTGTACCAATTGGGTTTATTTTACATCTAATCTTAGCAAATAAGGAGAACAAATATGAATAGTACCAAAAAAGAAATACATGAAATTCGATCTTGGGCCAGCATTCGTGAAACTTCTATTGAGATAGCTGAAGCTATTTTTGAATTAGCTAAAAATGATGAAAAACTCGCTGAGCAAATTTGGGAAGAAGGTAGCGATGAAGTCTTAAAACTCGCTTTTTCCAAAACTAAAGCAGACAAACTCTTCTGGGGTGAACAAACCATTGAGCGCAAAAACGTTTAATCTTTTATGAAATTAACTTTTTTAGGAACGAGTGCTGGGTCACCAACAGCTGAACGCAATGTTAGCAGTATTATGCTTGATCTCCGGCAGGAAAGAGGGCGTTTATGGCTTTTTGATTGCGGTGAAGCGACTCAAATGCAAATGCAAAAGGCCAAATTTAGTCTGGCTAAATTAGAGATGATTTTTTTGACACATTTACATGGTGATCATCTGTTTGGTTTACCTGGCGTGTTAACAACTCGTTCTTTGATGCAAAACCAATCGCCATTGACCTTAGTTGGTCCAAAAGGCATTAAGCAATTTATTCAAACTGTTATTGATATTAGTTATTCTTGGCTGACTTATCCTTTAAATATTATTGAACTTGAGCAAGATGGTTTGGTTTTTGAGGATAATAAGTTTCGCGTTGAAGCCAAATTATTAGCGCATCGTGTTCCGTGTTTTGGGTATCGGATTATTGAAAAAGATCTGCCAGCGTCATTGGACATTGATAAGTTAAAAAAGGATAACATTCACATTGGTTCTTTTTATCGTGATTTAAAAGAAGGTCGAACCGTTACGTTAGAAGATGGTAGGATTATTCATGGTAAGGACTATCTAGAAACCATTAGAAAAGGTAAAAAAATTGCCATTTTAGGCGATACGATTCCTTGTCAGGCATCTATTGATTTAGCCAAAGATGTGGATTTATTAGTCCATGAAGCAACTCAAGAACAAGCCCTTGAAGAAAAGGCGCTTGAGCGAGGACATTCCACAACTGTACACGCGGCAACTATTGCCAAACAAGCTCATGCTAGGCGTCTTATTATTACGCATATTAGTCCTCGCTACACCTTGAATGACAAAACAAAATTAGTCAGTGAGGCTAGGAATATTTTTGCGCCCACTGAAATCGCAACTGACTTTGCTACTTTTGAAGTATAGTAAAATGAGCCGATCTTGTCGGCTAGTTGATTTTGTATAAGTTAGCTTCCTTGGTAAAAAATAATTCATCTTAAAAAGCCTCAATTTTGTAAAAAATATTGAGGAGTCTATACCGTCACTTTTTTTCAAATATAATATGATGAGCCAATTTTGTCGGTTATTTGATTTTGTATGAGTTAGCTTCCTTCGTAAAAAAATAATTAATCTTAAAAAGCCAAGATTTTGTAAAAAATATTGAGGAGTCTATACCGTCGTTTTTTTTCAAATATAGTATGATGAGCCAATCTTGCCAGTTAGCTGATTCTGTATGAGTTAACATCCTATGTTAAAAAGATAATGAATTTTCGAAAGCCAAGATTTTGTAAAAAATATTGAGGAGTCTATACCGTCTTATTTTTCTATACAGAATAAGATTAATAAATCTCCTTGGGAGATCTTGAATAAAATGCGCTATATTTACTATCTTTTAGCCAAGGATATTTCTTAATGAGGTGTATTAAGAAAGTTTAGTGATAAATTCTAAATTAATATCCCTAATTTTTTCATCCAATTTACATAATTATCGGCACTTTTTTCTATATCGTTTTGTGTGATTTTATCTGGGTAATCTGGCTCATTATTCGCGCCATAAATCGCAAAAATGGGCTGATAATCAGCTTGAACATAATTCATTGTTAATTCGAATGGTTTTAGAATTTGCTCGAGCGTATATTTATAATGTCCAGATTCGCAGTAATCAGCTTCCTTTATCCCCGCCGAAACCGCTAATCCTACTTTTTTATTTTTTAATTTGTTTCCTGAAGAACCAAATGCCCAACCATAAGTCATAACCTCATCCAGCCACTGTTTTAATAATGGCGGGCAATTAAACCAATATATTGGAAATTGAATAACTAAGTTTTGATGATTTTCAATTAAGTTTTGCTCAAAACTCGGATCTATTTTACGTGAGGGGTAGTGTGAATAAAGATCATGTAAGGTTATTTGATCATGATATTGATTTAATTTATTAAACCAGCATCGGTTAACATTTGAAGAAGCTAAATCTGGGTGAGCAATAATCACTAAAGTCCGTTTCATTGTAAATATCTCTTATCTATTTATAATTGAGTCATCATAGTATTGATACAATTATTTTTAAAGTACGGTAATTACAGTTATGTACTATCTTTAGGGAGAGTGTAAACATGGAAAATCATCATTGTGCCGAAGATCATTTTGAGAATAGTGGATTTAATTACACACTCTCAATGATTCGAGGAAAGTACAAGATTGTTATTCTTTATTGGTTAAATGAAAATCAACCATCAATGCGATTTAATGAACTTAAACGAAGTATTAATGACATTTCATTTAAAACGCTAAGTAATACTTTAAAAGAGATGGAAAGGGATAAATTGATTTTCAGAAAAGAATATCCGCAAATTCCCCCTAAAGTGGAATATGGGTTATTAGACCGAGGTAAATCTTTGGTACCGATTTTAGATATGCTTTGCCAATGGGGAAATAACCATAAAGATGACAAATTATCCTAATTTAAAGCAATTTTATTCGCCGACGATGTCGGCGTTTTTATATGATTAGAGGCAGAAATCTTTGATCAAATTTTCTATCGTTAATTTTGTTGGTTTTATAAAGTCCATTGAAATAAACTCGTCTGGTTGATGAGCTTGTTCAATAGAGCCAGGACCTAATACTATGGTTGGCGCAATTTGATTTAAATAAGGCGCTTCAGTACTGTAATTGACAGTTTGTGCTTGATGACCCACTAAATTTTCAATGTGTTGCAATGCGGGGTGATCTTTTTTACATTCGTATCCTGGAATGGGTGATACTTCATATTCTACTGAAATACGATTAGGGTATTTATCCATAACGGGTTTTAGTGTTTCACATAATGCGTTATAAATCGAGTCAACATTATTATCAGGCAATACTCTTATATCAATAATTAATTCACAACACCCGCATATTCGGTTTGCAGCATCACCGCCATGAATCACACCTAAATTCAGGGTTGGATAGGGGACACTAAAGCCTTCATTATGATATTGTTCTTTGAATTTTTGTTTAAGGATTAATAGACGTTCAATGACTAAATGCATAATTTCTATAGCATTAATACCTTTGTCCGGATCGCTTGAGTGACCTGATTTTCCTATCACCTTTATTGAATTAGAAATAAATCCTTTATGTGCTCGTATAGGAATTAGTGAAGTAGGCTCCCCAATTATGGTGCAATCAGGTTTTAATTGAGTTTGTTTGGCAAAAAATGATGCACCAGCCATTGAGGTTTCTTCATCTGCGGTAGCTAGTACATAAATTGGTTTGGTGAGTTTTTTTAGATCAATATCTCGCAAAGCATCTAGAATAAAAGCAAAAAATCCTTTCATATCGGCCGTGCCTAATCCGTAAAGTTTGTTATTATCTTCTGTTAACTTAAATGGATCTTTGCTCCATTGTCCATCATCAAAAGGAACGGTATCGGTATGGCCACTTAGTAATAGGCCTCCTTGGCTTTTATTTTCACTATTTGAATAAGTTGCCAGCATATTGAATTTATGACGTGTGTTAGGGACGGCTTGAACATCAACAGTAAATCCTAAATCCGCAAACCATGTCGCTAATTTGTCTATTAAAGGTTTATTGGAATAATCCAATTTTTCGTTGGTGACATTACTAATAGTTGGAGTGGATATCAATTCATTATAAATTGTCAAAAAAGAGGGGATTGCCATAAATTCACCTTATTAAATAATAACGTTTAGCTTTCATCATTCTTTGTTCAATGCGCTTTGCGTTAATACTAGAATGCAAAATACTAAGATTCAAAATACGATAATTCAAAATGGTTTACATGATAGCTTATTTTATATCAGCATGAATTAAAAAATTAATTATTAATCACTTATAAAATAATAGGAAGTGAAGATTAAATTATTTTAGGTTGCCATTTTTGTGAATGTACATCACTTTCCATTTAAAGTTGAGACCGATATTGATGCGTTATAAAAGAATTTATTAGTTGTGATAACACTTTTTTAGATCGAATTAGAGTGATTTATTATGGTGATGATTTTCTAATGCTAACTTTTCCCAATAGTAATTTACTGATTTTTAGCATTTACTGCGTTTACATTTAGAGTCGATTCTATTTGTAAAAAACATTTGCTATTATGCGTAAATTGAAAATAAATAGATTATAACGTTTAAATTTTTCGTTAATATTTATTATAAATTGTTACTTTAGAATAGGTGTTATTCATGAAACAAATAAATAAAAAATGGATTATTATCGCAGTTGTAGTTGTTGCTATTGGATTTATCTTATGGCAACAATTTAAGCCTGATGGATATGGTTCAGATTTTACTAGCGGTAATGGACGTATCGAAGCAACTGAAATCAATATCTCAGCCAAGTTAGCCGGTAGAATTGAAAAAATTAATGTTGATGAGGGTGATTTTGTTAAGGCGGGTCAACCTTTAGTTGTTATGCAAACAGATACATTACAAGCTCAGTTAAATGAAGCTCAAGCACAATATCGACAAGCCTTGAGTAATGAAGCGACATCTAGAGCTCAAGTTGCCTTAAAAATGAGTGACAAAGTGGCTGCTTTAGCTGGCGTTACTCAAAGAGAAAGTGATTTAGATATTGCCAATAAGCATTTAGAACGAACAAAAGCCCTTTATCAAAAAGGGGCAATTTCAGTTCAACAATTTGATGATGATACCGCTAAAGTAAATAGTGCAAAAGCAGCATTAGACTCTGCTAAATCACAAGTTACCGCTGCCGATGCAGCCATTGAAGCTGCACAAGCCGGTGTAGAAAGTGCTAAATCAGCAATAAACGTAGCGCAAGCAAATATTAATCAAATCCAAGCGGATATTGATGACAGTACATTAACTGCACCAGTTGATGGACGTATTCAATATCGCATTGCTCAACCAGGTGAAGTTTTACCTTCAGGCGGTAAAGTGTTAAATCTGGTTAATCTTTCAGATGTTTATTTAACTTTCTTTTTACCAGAAACAATTGCAGGTAAAGTCGGAATTGGTGACGAAGTAAGATTGGTTCTTGATGCTTTACCCAATAAAGCAATTTCAGCCAAAATTTCATTTGTCTCAAGCGTTGCGCAATTTACGCCTAAAACTGTTGAAACTAAAGATGAACGTCAAAAACTCATGTTTAGAGTGAAAGCACAATTAAGTCCAGAATTGTTAAAATGCTATATAACTCATGTTAAAACCGGCCTTCCTGGTGTGGCTTGGGTAAGACTAGATCCTAATACGGAGTGGCCTTCAGGTTTATCTGATGTTGCAAAATGCCAAACTAAATAATTGGAGATAGCATATGTCGGAGTCAAATAAAAAGGATTTGACGTTACTTGCTGAAGGTAAGGCCATTGATGATGCTGTTGTAAATGTAAGTAATGTATCGTTACATTATAAAAAAACGTGTGCGCTTAATGATGTTAGTATTGCCATCCCGCCTAGATGTATGGTGGGACTAATTGGTCCTGATGGTGTTGGTAAATCTAGCTTATTATCATTAATAGCGGGCGCACATGTCATTCAAGAGGGATTAGTTTACGTTTTAGATGGTGACATGAAAGATAAATCCCATCGTAAAAACGTCTGTACCCGTATTGCTTATATGCCACAAGGGTTAGGGAAAAACCTTTATCCTACACTTTCAGTGGAAGAAAATTTGCAATTTTTTGCTCGTTTATTTGGTAACGATGCTGCTGAAAGGCGACGTCGTATTGATGAGTTAACTAAAAGCACTGGGTTGTATCCTTTTTTATCTAGACCCGCTGGTCGCCTTTCTGGAGGGATGAAACAAAAAGTCAGCTTATGTTCTGCCTTGATTCATGATCCTGATTTACTTATTCTTGATGAACCAACAACAGGGGTCGATCCTCTTTCTCGCGCGCAATTCTGGCAATTAATCAATAAAATTCGTGAACAACGACCACAAATGAGCGTGATTGTTGCAACAGCTTATATGGATGAAGCGCAAAACTTTGATTGGCTGGTTGCAATGTATGGCGGTAAGATTCTTGAAACAGGCACGCCTCAAGCATTATTAGCCAAAACTGGTAAAGATAATTTAGATGATGCCTTTATTCAATTGATGCCAGAAGATGCTAGAGAAGGTTATGAATCGGTTGAAATTCCCCCATTAGATTTAAATAAAGATTTACAAGTGGCGATTGAGGCAAAAGGTTTAACCAAGCAATTTGGTGATTTTATTGCGGTTGACCATGTTAACTTTTCAATCAAACAAGGCGAAATATTTGGTTTTTTAGGATCTAATGGTTGCGGTAAATCCACAACGATGAAGATGTTAACAGGGTTATTACCAATATCCTCAGGTGAAGCTTGGTTATTTGGTAAACCGGTTGATGCAAGTGATATTAATGTTAGACGTCATTTAGGTTATATGTCTCAGGCTTTTTCGCTTTACAGTGAATTAACGGTTGAACAAAACTTAGTTTTACATGCCCGTCTATTTGGTATTGAAGAAAGCAAAATTCCTGCAAGAGTTGAGGAGTTAGTTAAGCGTTTTGGCTTGGAAAATGAATTAAAAAGTTTACCAGATAGTCTACCGTTAGGGGTTAAGCAAAGACTTTCTTTATCTGTTGCGGTGGTTCATAATCCTGAGATTCTTATCCTAGATGAACCGACTTCCGGGGTTGATCCCATTGCTCGGGATGACTTTTGGCGTTTAATTATCGAACTTTCCCGAAAAGATAAAGTTACGGTATTTATTACTACCCATTTTATGAATGAGGCGGCACGCTGTGATAGGATTTCACTCATGCATGCTGGTAAAGTATTAGCCAGTGATACTCCTGATAATATCATCCATTCCAAAAATGCTAAAACGCTGGAAGAAGCTTTTATTCGTTATTTAGTTGATGCTGGTGCAGATGATACCAATAGTGATGAAAAAGCAAGTGAAGAGCCTAAAACTTTAACCAATAAACAAGCTAATACAACGCAAGATGCTCACCTACAGGGATTTAGCTTAACTCGTATGATTGGGTGTATGTGGCGTGAAACTTTAGAGCTATCGCGCGATCCATTGCGAGCTTTGTTGGCACTTTTAGGTTCAGCTATCTTAATGTTGGTAATGGGCTATGGTATCACCATGGATGTAGAAGATTTAAATTTTGCGGTGTTAGATCGTGATCAAACTATTACCAGTCAAAATTATATTACCAATCTTTCTGGATCTAAGCGCTATTTTATCGAGAAACCGCCAATCCTTGATTATGATGATATGGATCATAGGATGAGAAGTAATGAGATAGCATTAGCTATTGAGATTCCACCAAATTTTGGTCGAGATATTCAACGTGGTGATCCGGTTAGTATTGGAATATGGATTGATGGTGCAATGCCTTTGCGTGCCGATACGATTAAAGGATATGTACAAGGAATGCATCTTGCTTGGTTAAGTGACAAAATTAAAATGACTACCGGAACAACATCAAGTTCATTGGCAAATATCGAAACTCGATATCGTTATAATCCCGATATCAAAAGTTTACAAGCTATGGTACCGGCGGTTATTCCTATTTTATTATTAATGATTCCATCGATGTTAGCTGCACTATCCGTAGTGCGTGAAAAAGAGATGGGGTCGATAATTAACTTATATGTTACGCCTGTTACCAAAACTGAATTTTTATTAGGTAAGCAGGTTCCATATATTGTGATTTCGATGCTTAGCTTTTTATTATTGCTGCTTATGGCGGTGACAATTTTTGGCGTACCAATTAAAGGCAGCTTGTTAATTTTGTGTTTGGCTGGATTAGCTTATTGTATTATTGCAACAGGCTTTGGATTACTTGCTTCGACAGTAACACGCAGTCAAATTGCGGTTATCTTTTTAACCTGTGTTGGAACCATGTTACCAGCGATACAATTTTCTGGTTTGCTTAATCCGGTTGCATCTTTAGAAGGTAGTGGACGATATATTGGTGAAGTTTATCCAACAACCCATATGCTTATTATTGCTCGAGGAGTCTTTAATAAGGCATTAGGATTTTTTGATTTACATAACTCAATATTTGCCTTGCTGATCACCATACCGATTATACTTGGTGCAAGTATATTCCTCCTCAAGAAACAAGAAGGATAGATATTATGCAAAGTTTTATTAATATTTATCGCTTAGGCATTAAAGAGTTATGGGGATTGATTCGTGATCCAATTATGTTGCTGTTAATTGCCTACTGTTTTACGCTTGATATCTATACTGCAGCAACAGCAACTTCAGACTCGCTTCATCATGCGTCGATTGCGGTAGTTGATGAAGATGATTCGCCATTATCCAGACAAATTATTGCGGCGTTTTATCCACCCATGTTTAACCAACCGGTAAAACTAAACTCTATGGATGAAGTTGATCGAGGTATGGATACCGATAGTTATACTTTTGCATTGAATATTCCGCCTAACTTTCAACGCGATGTGTTAAATAATCAAAGTCCAGAAATTCAACTTAATATTGATGCAACACGAATGGGGCAGGCTTTTGTTGGGAATGGTTATATTACCCAAATTGTGACCAACGAAATAACAAGATATTTCAATCAAATCGATAAACCCACCAGTTTGCCGGTGAATATTGAAGTTCATGCTGCATTTAATCCAAACTTGACCCGTTCTTGGTTTGGTTCCGTTATGGAAATCATCAATATTGTGACCACGTTGTCGATTATTTTAACTGGCGCAGCTTTAATGAAGGAGCGTGAACATGGTACTATCGATCACTTGCTTTCAATGCCAGTTACACCACTTCAGATCATGATATCAAAAGTTTGGTCGATGGGGCTTGTCGTGCTTGTTTCAACATGGGGGGCACTCTTAGTTGTTGTTCATGGTTGGCTAAATGTTCCGATTGAAGGTTCGATTACCTTGTTTTTAATTGGGGCTGCTCTACATTTATTCGTGACAACGTCACTTGGTATTTTTATGGCTACTGTCGCTAAATCAACAGCACAATTTGCCATGTTATTTATTTTGATTCTTCTACCTTTACAGATGCTTTCTGGTGGTAGTACACCACGTGAAAGTATGCCTGAGGTGGTCCAAAATATCATGCTGTTTGCACCAACAACGCATTTTGTTGAATTAGGGCAAGCAATTTTGTATCGAGGAGCTGGCTTTAGTGTTGTTTGGACATCTTATGCTTGGTTATTAGCTATTGGTAGTGTGTTCTTTCTTATTGCGCTTAAACGCTTTCGTAGTTCAATTGTTAATATGGGTTCTTAGAATAAACGTGCTGAACATAAGATTCAATCGGTTTTGTTCAGCACTTAAAAATATGGATATACTTGTTTGAAATGATCAAATATATCCATTGTTTAAATTATTATTAATTATCTATTTAGCAAAAGGTAACTCTTCCCAACGCGTTGTATACCGCTGGCTAAGCATATCTCGCTTGATTTGCCAAGCTGCGGTTTGTCTTATACCGCCTAAGTGAATAGTATTTTTTCCCATCTTTTGATTAATGTAATCCATTGTTTTCATTAGCTGTTCACTTTTTTGCGTTTCTGATATGTCAGGAATAAATAAATCGGATTGGCAATAATCATCTTTAGCTTTTAGATCAAGTAGCATCACACCTGATTTCATAAATAAAAAGCCTTTTTTATAAATGGATTGTAATCCTTTTTGAGCGGCATGAATGATTAATCTCGAATCATCAGTTGTTGACAATAATGGAACGACAATTGATGGATTATATTGAGGTAATTCTGGCCGAAATCGATTAGTCTTTAAAAAGACCAGTACTGCACTAGCAACTGATTTTTGCTTTCTTAGTTTTTCTGCACCACGGCTTGCATGTACTCGAATTGCTTCTTGTATATCAAATAGATCACTCGTTAAATGACCAAAGCTACGCGATGTCATAATATTTTTTTTAGGTGTAGATAAATCATCTAATTCAATGCAGTTAATACCACGTAGTTCAAGTACTGTACGTTCAAGGACAACAGAAAATAACTGTCTAATTTGTTTTAAATTAGCTTGATGTAAGTCCCAAGCGGTATGAATATCTAATACTTTTAACCGTTGAGCAATTCGCCAACCAACGCCCCATATATCTTCAATTGAGAATTGCTTTAATATCGTCTTTATCGCTTCTTGATTAGTCGGTAAACAATAAACACCTTGATGAATAGGCTGTTTTTTGGCGATATGATTAGCTAATTTTGCTAACGTTCGAGTTGGTGCAATACCAATACTCACCGGGATACCTGTATCACGCTTTACTATTGTTTTTAAATTTTGACAATGAGTTAACACATTGTTAAATCCATTTAAATGGATGAATGCTTCATCGATAGAGTAAGGTTCAATATCTGCAGTATAATGACGAACGGTATCAAATACCCGCTGACTCATATCGCCATAAAGTTCATAATTAGAACTCAATAATTTAATTTTTTTTCTAATTTTGGGTTCAATTTTGTAGGCAGGCATTCCCATTGGTACTAAGGGTTTTAATTCATTAGAACGGGCGATTACGCAACCATCATTATTAGATAAGATACCAATAGGTTTTCCTTCTAATTTGGGATTAAAGACTCGTTCACATGATGCATAAAAATTATTACAATCAATTAGCCCAATCATGAATGTCCTCGCTTTCGTAGGGAGTGAATCGTATGTATTACGACTCCCCAAATATGGACTTCTTTCCCTGCTAGTGAAATAGGTGGATAAAGTCTATTGCCTGATACTAAATGATGTTCGCCATTAATAAAACTTAAACACTTACAAGTTAGTTCACCGTCAACAGCTGCGACAACAATATCATCTATTTTCGGTTCTAAAGATCGGTCAACAACAAGCAGATCACCACTGTAAATACCGTAATCAATCATTGAGTCACCAATCGCTTTAATATAATAAGTCGCACTAGGGTGCTTAACTAAATGGCTAGTTAAATCTAGTTTTGTTTCTAAATAATCATCAGCAGGTGAGGGAAATCCGGCTCTTACTGGCGTATCAACTAAAGGCAAATAAGTCGCAAGAGAGCTATTAGCTTGCCCAAGAACAACACAATATTTATTCAAGAAAACACTCCTAAAAAACAATAAAAAACGAATAGCGGAGATCTATTCGCATAAAAAAAAGATATATGTATAAATATACAGTATAAAATACTTAATTCAATAAAAACGAGTGTAAAAAATTAAAAATAGATTACTAAAAAAAGATAATCTGTTGTTTTACAAGTAAAGTTGTTAGCTAAACGACTTAGGTGCTTACTTTTCAATTTATCGAGAGATAAATTAAATTCAAATTTTGCTATTTATTTATACCTAAAAAAACTATACTCCCTAACCCTACATGATAATGATTATCATTACTATTTATGTGGGTAATATTAATTTAGTCGTGTTTATTTAATAACTGTGCTTTTTAAAAGGAACTAGGTATGGGATATAAAAAAATAAGTATATTATTGCTCTGTATGAGTTTTTCTCTTCAAGCGGAACCTTCAAGTGGCGAGAATACTTCACCAGAAGATGAACAAGAATCACAAATAAAAAGAAATAAAGATAACGTAAGTAGTGAAGATATTGATGATGTGATTACCGTTATAGCAAGATCACAAGATCAATTGAAAAAAATTAATAGTGTTATTGCCGGACGATCAACACTTACATCGGGTTTGATAGAACAAAAGCAAGCGGATAATGTAGCCGAATTACTCAATACATTACCAGGCGTGAGCGCCGCCGGTTCGGTTAGACCGGGTGGACAGACATTAAATATTTGGGGATTTGGTAAAGTAGAAGATGTAAAAATCATTGTTGATGGTGCGCAAAAAGGTTTCCAAAAATACCAACAAGGCTCGGTTTTTGTTGAGCCGGAATTACTTAAACGGGTGGAAGTGAATAAAGGCCCGCATGATGTCAAATTTGGTAATGGTGGCTTTGGTGGGGTAGTAACAATGGAAACTAAAGATGCGATTGATTTACTCGATCCTGATAAATATGTTGGCGCTTTGGTTAAATATAGTTTCCATTCAAATAATCATCAAAATATGGTAACAAGTGCTGTTTATGGTAGAACAAAAGATGATATGTTTGATGGGTTGTTTTACTACACTAACCGCGATAGTGGCAATTTTAAAAGACCGGATGGTTCTCGATTTGAATTCTCAGAAGATGATATGGACACTTATATGGGGAAATTAAATTTTAGACCCAATGAAGAGCATACGTTCACGATATCCGGTATCCGCTCAAAACGAGATTCATGGCAGCCGTGGGCAGCAAAATATGTTGAAAAGATGACGCCACCAACTGCTGCCCAAATTAAAAAATATGGATATAGAGCAGCTTGGCTACGAAAATTAGTCAAACGTGATCAAACAGATGAATCAGCGCAATTTAAATGGAACTATCAACCAACTTATAATCCATTAGTCGATTTTACCTTACGCACCACGTATTCAAAAACAAAGCAACATGATATGAGGCCGGCCAAATATAATCCGGTTGCTTCTTTAGGTACCATGGGCAATGAGAGTTGGGTCAGTTACACTGATAAAACTGTTGAGCTTGAAAATAACAGTATTTTTAATACAGGACCAATTGATAATCTTCTAAAAATTGGTGCGCAAGTGCATTTGCATGATCGTGATACCTTGATGTATTACAAAAATTACGAGAAAAAACCAAATTATAATCATGGTTATTTCCAACCTGCTTATATGCCTTCGGGAAAACAACAAACTTATAGTTTTTATCTACAAGATGAATTATCGATTAGCAATTTTGTCTTAACGCCAAGCCTTCGATACGATTATGTTCGTAATCATGGTAAGAAAAATTATGCATCAGCTTATAATGATCCCGATCCGCGTTACGGACACAATTATGCGCCTGTTACCTATACCGGTTGGACGCCAAGACTCGGTTCATATTGGCAAGCGACAGAAAATATCGGGTTTTTTGGTGATATCAGTTATGCATGGCAAGCGCCGACTGTTGATGAAACTTATGAGGTTCAATTCACCCCTAAAAATGGCGGTAGTGGTAAAATCTCTGCAACCAGTCGCAATTTGAAAAAAGAGCGTGATTTATCAATCCGATTGGGAAATATCCTCGATTTCAATAATCTAATGTTAAATGATGATAAATTACAAGTTCGAAGCACATTATTTAGACAGCGTGTTACTAACGAAATTTTTGTTACTCGTGGTTTTAATGGCTCTATTTGTGGACCGGGTAAATTGTGTCCGGTAGGCCAATCTAATTATCGAAATCTGCCCGGTAAGTTAGTGGTAAAAGGATTTGAACTAGAAACCTTTTATGATAGTAAATATTGGTTTGCTAGTGCAACTTATTCCATTCAAAAAGGAGAGCGAGACACCGCGCCACAAGCTCCATGGATGCATAACAAAACTTATGTTGCGACAATTTCACCTCGTACAGCAACTTTAACTACCGGTTTTAAAATTCCTCAATGGAATTTAAGAGCAGGTTGGAATGCTCAATTTGTCAGAAAACAAGATCGAACAGGGTCAGAAGATAGAAATCATGATGGGTTTGCTGATCTTGGGGCGTATGGTTTAGGTCGTTCATCAGGTTATTCATTACATAATTTATTTGTAACCTGGCAGCCAACATTTTTACCGAAAGCTGAAGTTAAACTGGCCGTTGATAATATCTTTAACAAAGATTATCGACTATATTTAGGTGAAAATACTTATGGTTTAGCACGCAACTTTAAAGCAAGTTTTTCATATAAATTTTAATACTTATCTAGCGTTAAGTTGATAAATTTAAACAGTTAAAAAGTATTGCAGGTTAAACTATTAAAAAAATAGTATTGATGCCTTATATAAATAAGGCATCAATAAAAATCACTGAGTAGTTAAACACATAATAAGCATTTCAAAAAGATCTAATATGATCCGCCACATGCGATTGAATCTGCATTAAACGATTAAAAGAGGGGTGTGAGTGCTGATTGATATATGAATTATATTAGCTTCATACATATCTCAGATTAAATAATTTTCGATATTGAAATTACTTGTCACTTTTTTTAATGACCTTATCGGGCTTTTCATCAAGCTTGAATATCGTGATATTTTAATAAAAAACCTAAGCTAATTAATGAAAATTTTTCATTAGTGCATGTTGTTTTACCTACTTTATCATGGTAGTAAGCTGTTTAATAATAGGCTAACTACAATAACTGAGGTATGGGCTATGAAAAAAACAATAACATTAAATAATGGTATCGAAATGCCTATCTTAGGGTTTGGTGTTTTTCAAATGACCGATAAGAAAGAGTGTGAAACAGCCGTACATGATGCAATTGATTCTGGTTATCGGTTGATTGATACAGCTGCAAGTTACCAAAATGAAACTGAAGTTGGTAATGCTATTCGTGCACATGGGATTGATCGAGCAGAATTATTTATTACGACTAAGTTATGGTTGCAAGATGCCAATTACAGTGGTGCTAAGGCTCAATTTGAACGTTCATTAAATCGTTTGCAATTAGACTATGTTGACTTATATTTAATTCATCAACCTTATGGTGATGTTCATGGTGCTTGGCAAGCAATGCAAGAGCTTTATTCAGCAGGTAAAACTCGTGCTATTGGCGTAAGTAATTTTCAACCAGATAGATTAGCTGATTTAACTGCATTTCATTCCATTATTCCTGCCGTAAATCAGATTGAAGTTAACCCATTCCAACAACAGCTTGAAGCCGTGCCTTATATGCAAAAAGAGAGCATAACTCCTCAAGCCTGGGCACCGTTTGCTGAAGGGAAAAATGGTTTATTTACCCATCCGGTGTTAGGTCAAATTGCCGTTAAATATGGTAAAACAATAGGGCAAGTGGTATTACGTTGGTTAGCACAACGAGGTATTGCCAGCTTGGCTAAATCTGTGCGTAAAGAGCGTATAATTGAAAATCAAGATATCTGGGATTTTGAGCTTTCGGATAAAGATATGCAACAAATAGCAGCGCTTGATATAAATACAAGTCAATTTTTTGATCATCGAGATCCGCAAAAAGTAAAATGGTTAACCAGCCGGAGATTAGATGTTTAAATTTTTAGTTATTGAGGCTAATTTGACATAAATGGATTGACAGTTTCTTTGTAAGATTTAACTAATTTTTCCGCTCGTTCAACGAGTTTTTGACGTATATGCTCAGGCTCTAAACAAATACATTTATGACCTAAGCTTAGTAAAATGCCATAACTGTAGTCATCATCAATAAAGTTAAAATCTACAAGATACTGTTGTCCATTTAATTTCTTAATATCTTTTTCATCACAAAAATCTAAAATACGTTCCAAAAGCGATTCATCTATTAGCAATTTTATTTTAAAAATCTTTTTTTTCATATCCGCTTGGAATAAAGAGAATGCTTCAGGCGTTGTCTGCTTAATAAATTTAGTGTTTGTTTTTCTAATGTTTGACATTTTTGACAATTTAAATACACGAAAGTCATTTTTAGTTAGACAAAAAGCTTGTAAATACCATTCTTTTTCCTTAAAAATAAGTTTATATGGCTCAATTAAACGTGAGGCTTGTTTATTCCTAACACTTAAATAATCAAACGATAAAAGCATTTGCTCTTTCAGTGCCAGTCTTATAATAGATATTTTGTTATCAATATTTTGTTTAGAAAACCAAGGCGATAAATCAACAATAAGTTGATTTAAGTTATTTGTCACTTCATCAAGTTCTTGTTCTGATAAAAAACTCTTTATTTTCTCGAGTGTTCTTAAATTTTCACTTTCTTTTAAAACCGGTGAGGATAATAAGTTGAGGCCTTTTAATAAAACAATGACATCTTCTTTAGTGAATAGACCTTTACTAATTTTATAATTTTTTAAAATACTTATTCCACCGGCACTTCCTTGATAGGTAATAATGGGTATTCCCGCTCCCTCTATAACTTGTATATCTCGGTAAATAGTACGCAATGATACATTTAATTTTTCTGCTAATTCTTTACCAGTTATTTTTTCTCTTTGTAGCAATACCATGATGGTAGTAATTATACGATTAATTTTCATGCTTTATGTTTGCAAAATAATTTAGATTGAATTTTAAATATGACATACAGTTGTCAGCAATGCTACATCAAAATAGAGATAACTAAAATTAATTGAACTAATTTTTATCACTAAAAGGAAAGAAAAATGTTTAAACCTAATAGCGTTATTGTTTATGTCAAAGATGTCGATGCTAGCACAGAGTTTTACACAAAAATACTAGGGCGTCCACCAGCTAAAACTTATCCTGGCTTTGCTGTATTTTTATTGAATGATGGTTTTATTTTGGGACTTCAAGAGGCCGATAAAATAACACCAAAGGCACCTAATCATTATGGGGGATTTGAGCTGTCATTTAGTGATGTAACAAAAAATGAAGTAGATGAGATTTATGCGACATGGAAAGAACTAAACGTCAAAATTGAACTCGAACCTCAAATGCTCGATTTCGGATACACATTTGTAGGAAATGATCCTGATGGTCATCGACTCCGTGTTTGTGCTACCGACACTTCAAAATTTGAGTGAAATAATGTTTTAAGAAATTAAGACAATTGGTGTTTTATTATGTAGCCATTGTTTATGAGGAATTAACTTCATAAAAGATAGGGGGGGAGCACCCGAGCATTTCGTGGATTTGATTTCGTATGGGAAGAATCTGATTGAGCTTGCGGTGATAATTTCAGTTGCAATAAACATTAATAAATTAATTGTATTTAAACAAGTATATTTCTCAAATTTCATTCAAGTTTAGAACTAGTTAGGCATTAATCAAAATTTGATCTTTTTGGGCTTCAATGGTTTGTAGTTGATTCAATATTGGAGCGGGAAACGAGGTTCGAACTCGCGACCTCAACCTTGGCAAGGTTGCGCTCTACCAACTGAGCTATTCCCGCATAAGAGAAGTGTTTTAAATGGTGCCCGGGGCGAGACTTGAACTCGCACGGCCAAAAAGGCCGAGGGATTTTAAATCCCTTGTGTCTACCGATTTCACCACCCGGGCTCAAAACTTATTACGTAAGGTAATCCGCTTTGAATGCAGTGCATTTTACCTATCTTGAGATTTCAGTCAACATAAATTTTGGATTAATTGTTTAATTGCTCAATGTTTAGCTTATTGTTGGTTTAATATTGAGTTTTTGGGGATTGAGAAGTGTAATTTTGTGAACTTACAGAAGATAACAAAATTACACTAAAAGTAACGATTATCGACTTTTTGATAAATTATTCTTCATCTAATAAGTCACTTTGCGCTATCCATAAATATTGGAACATGGATACTAACGTTAAAATTGTGGCTAAAAAAAGTGCAGCTAGCCCCGCATATATAACAAGATCGCAAGGACGCCAAAGTAACCAAGTTAATGCTGTCATTTGAGCAATTGTTTTAATTTTGCCAATTGAAGATACTGCAACATTTCCTCGTTTGCCAATTTCAGCCATCCATTCTCGTAATGCAGAGATGATAAGTTCACGAGAGACAATAATTATTGCAGGAATAGAAATCCACCACGCCTGATAATATTGCGTTATAAGAACCAATGCGATTGTTACCATTATTTTGTCGGCAACAGGATCTAAAAAAGCACCAAATTTAGTCGTTTGACCTAATCGGCGGGCAAGGTAACCATCAAAAACATCTGTAACTGCGGCTATTAGGAAGATTAATGCCGAAAAAAAGCCTGACCATTCATGAGGGATTAAATAAAATGCCAACACAAAAAATGGGATCAGTATTACTCGAAATAATGTTAAGAATGTAGGTAAGTTAATTTTCATGTGACATTAGCTCATATTGTTTTATTAATCAAATGGTTAGCGACAATTAAAAAAACAGGGTTTTCTCATTGATTATGTTGCCTGAAAAATGTTAATTTTTCAATGTGTTATTGCTGTAAATTTAGATAAATTTTTTCAGCTAATGATTTTGAAATACCTTGAACTTGTGCAATTTCGTCTATACTGGCATTTTTCAACTCTCTAAGCCCACCAAAATGTTTAAGCAATGCTTGCCGTCTTTTTCCACCAACGCCTTCAATATGCTCTAAAGCACTGTCAGTTAACTGCTTAACGCCTTTTTTACGTTGACCAACAATTGCATGATCGTGCGATGCATTTCGAATCTGTTGAATAAGCAGTAAAGCAGGGGAATGATAATCCAGATAATATCCTTTTCCATGAGCTTCAAAGAATAGTGTTTCTAATCCCTCTTTACGTTCAGCACCTTTGGCCACACCAATTAAAATAGGGTGGTTTTTATCCCAGTTTACGTCTAAATTATCAAAAACCCTTAACGCTTGGTTAAGTTGACCTTTTCCTCCATCTATAAAGATGATGTCTGGGATCTTATCTTCAGGAAGATCTTTCTTACTATAACGACGGGTTAAGACTTGCTCCATTGCCGCATAATCGTCTCCAGGTGTGATACCATTTATATTGTAGCGACGAAACTCAGATTTAACGGGACCTTTATCATCAAAAACGACACAAGATGCAATTGTGTTTTTACCCATAAAATGGCTTATATCAAAACATTCCATTCGATTGATTTTATCAATGCCCAAAAACTCTTTTAGTGCATCATATCGTTGTTTAATGGTTGAGTTTTCGAGTAGTTTATTTTTTACTTCAGTTTGAGCATTAACTGTTGCAATATTTAATAGTTTAAGATTATCACCTTTTGGTTCATCAACTATTTTTACTTGATGTTCAGCGACAATAGATAAAGTATCTTCCATTGCTTGCTTGTCAGATAATGAAAAATTGAGAAGAATTTTCTTCGGAATATTTCTATTTTGATTTCCTTGTAAATAAAATTGTCCTAAAAATGTCTCGATCACTTCTTCTAGTTCAGTATTAGATGGCACTTTTGGAAAATAAGAACGATGTCCAAATGTTTGACCATTTCGAATAAAGAGTACATAGATACAAGCTAAGCCGAGTTCGTAATGGAAACCAATCACATCTAAATTATCATTATTGTTATAGATAGCTTGTTTTTCATTTATGTGTTTGATCGCTTGTAGCTGATCTCGTAATGCAGCTGCTTTTTCAAAATTAAGTTCACTACTGGCTTTTTGCATATCCACAGTAATTTTTTGCAAAATTTGGTCTGATTGTCCGGAGAGAAATAACCTTACATAATTAACTTGTTCATTATAATCTTCGTCGCTAACTAAGCCTGGTACACAAGGCCCTAAACAGCGTTTGATTTGGTACTGTAAACAAGGACGAGTTCGATTACGATAAGTGCTATTTAAACATTGTCTTATTGGAAATGTTTTTTGTAATAAGGCAAGAATTTGTTTTACCGCATATCCACTCGGATAAGGGCCAAAAAACTCATCTTTTTTTCGATTAATTGCACCACGATACAAAGACAATTGAGGATGTCTTTCTTTACTTAATTTGATAAACGGGTAGCTTTTATCATCTTTAAGCAAAACATTGTATTTGGGTTGATATTTTTTGATATAAGTTTGTTCAAGTAATAATGCTTCAGTCTCTGTATTGGTGATGGTAAATTCAACTCGATGAATATGACTTACCAATCGATCGGTTTTGATCGTTTTTTTACTGCTATTGAAATAGCTTTTTAAGCGATTATTGAGATCTTTCGCTTTTCCTACATAAATAATGGTATCTTTATCATTAAACATTTGATAGATACCTGGTTTATGTGGGACTGTTTTTAGAAAAGATGCTGTATCAAATTGGCTCATATTAGTTTTCAAAGGTGAGGGCTTTTTTCTCTATTATCCTCATAATGGTGCTTAAAATACCATTTATCAAGAGGTAAATGAGCCCTGCAACCATAAAAATTGAGAAGTCATAGTATTCACCATTTAATGCATTACTATATCCCATTAAATCCATAACAGGAATCATTGAAGCTAAGGCTGTACCTTTTACCACAAAAACGACTTCGTTAGAATAAGTAGAAAGAGCACGTTTTAATGCATATGGCATGACAATTTTAAGAGTTTGTCTTTTGTTCATACCTAAAGCGCTACATGCTTGCCACTGTCCTTGTGGAACAGATTTTAATGCACCATAAAATATTTGTGTAGTATAAGCGGCACTATTAAGCGTTAAAGCTAAATAAGCACAAAACCAAGGTGAAGAAATAAAATCATAAAAAGCAGGAAATTTACTTAAATATTCACCAAATTGTGATGGTCCATAATAGATTAAAAACAGCTGTACTAATAATGGTGAACCAGTAAAAATAATGATATAAGCGCGAATTGTTTTCGTTAATAGCTTAGAATTTAACGATAAAAGACATGAAAAAACAATAGCCAAAATACCAGCCGTTAATATACCGAAGATACTTAGACTTAATGTATCAGGTAGACCTTGAAGAATGATTTTTAGATAAAAAATAAAATTATCAGACATAAAATAACCTTACTGACTATTGGCTGATGGTTCAAAATGGGTTGCACGTTTTTCAATACGTGAAATAATTTTTTGACTTAAAATTGATATCACTAAATAAATAATCATCGCAACAAAGTACCATAAAAAAGGCTGATTGGTTCGGGCAACTATTGTTTTGGTTTGCATCATTAAATCATCTATCGCGATTGCTGAAACAAGGGCAGTATCTTTTAATAAGATTAACCATTGGTTACTTAAACCGGGTAATGCGTGTCGCCACATTTGTGGCATGATAATACGAAAGAAAGTTCGAGATTTACTTAATCCTAAAACTTGAGCTGCCTGTTTTTGTCCGCTTGAAATCGCTTTAAATGCACCGCGTAACGTTTGTGAAGCATAAACAGCGTAGAGTAATGATAAAGCAAAAACACCGCATAAAAATGGGTCCGGTTGGGTATTATGAATACTCATTTTTACGGTAAACGATGTAAAGCCGAGAGGAACGGTAAAGCCATCATCTAATGCCATCAATAGCAGTGGTAAACCAGTATAAATCGCAACCACAATTAATAATTCGGGTAAAGCTCGAATGGTTAAATTGAATAGCGACATTAGCCATGCAACGGGTTTGAATGGTACTGATTCTAAAATAGTAAAAATGAACGCAAAAAACATTCCAACGACTAACGATACAAATGCTAATGATAACGTAATCGCGGTAGCTTTCGTAAGCGGCAAAATATACCCATCCATAGAAGAGAGTAACAAGTCTATACCGTGTGCAAAAAATTCTGACATAAAAGAACCGTAGTTAAATTTAAAAAATAAACTCGCCGCAGAATATGCGGCGAGATAAATAAGAACTGATTTTGTTATTAATAATTATTTACTAAACCATTTT
Organism: Gilliamella sp. B2785; assembly: GCF_026537005.1. Classification (NCBI taxonomy): domain Bacteria; kingdom Pseudomonadati; phylum Pseudomonadota; class Gammaproteobacteria; order Orbales; family Orbaceae; genus Gilliamella; species Gilliamella sp. B2785. The sequence goes on from NZ_JAFNNC010000006.1 coordinate 175,475, forward strand.
TTATAAATAGCATCTAATTCGCCATTTGCTTTTAGTTTATCGATTGCTTGATTAAATTGTTCAAGTAATTGATCATTGCCTTGACGTAAAGCAATACCTAAACCTTCACCAAAAAATTCATGATCGGTAATTTTATCGCCTAACGCAACGATATCAGCATCTTTACCTAACCATTCACCAGCAACAAAAGAGCTTGAAACAATAGCATCAATACGTTTAGCTTTTAAATCTAAGAAAGCAAATTGGTAGCTATCATAGCTTACTGCTTTAACATCAGGATATTTTTCATTTAAATATTTTAAGTAAGTTGTACCTTTTTGAATACCAACTTTCTTACCTTTTAGCTGATCAAGACTTGTTAAGGAATCTTTTAATGTAACAAATTGGATTGAGCTATCATCATAATAGATTTTAGTAAATGCAACTTGCTTTTGACGTTCAGGTGTAACATCTATACCAGCAATAGCCGCATCGATTCGACGAGTTTTTAAACTAGGAATTAATCCATCAAATGATTGATTTACAATGTTACAAGTTACTTTCATTTCATCACAAAGTTTATTCATGACGTCAATATCAAAACCGATGATTTCGTTTTTATCATTAGTAAATTCGAAAGGTGCATAAGTCGCTTCGGTACCAATGGTTAACGTTTCAGTTGCTTGAGCTGCAAATGCAGATCCTGCAAGTATAATAGCTAGTAATGTTTTTTTCATATATCCACCCAATCAGATTTTTATTAATATTAATGCGATAGATAAGCTTTGAACTCTTCAGTTTTTGGATGAGCAAAACACTCAATTTGACCTTGTTCAACAATCTTACCATGTTCCATGTAAATCACTTGTGAAGCAACTTTACGAGCAAAATCGACTTCATGCGTAACAATAATCTGTGTAATTCCTGTCTGTGACAGTTCATTAATGATTTCTGCAATTTGAGATGTGATTGCAGGATCTAAAGCTGCTGTTGGCTCATCAAATAGCAAAATTTTAGGTTCCATCATTAAGGCTCTCGCAATAGCCACTCGTTGCTGTTGACCACCTGAAAGGTGAAGAGGGTAACGATGGGCCATTTCATCAATTTGTAAGCGAGCCAAAATTGACATGGCTTTTTCACTTGCTTCTTTTTTCGATAGTTTTAAAACTTGGCAAGGGGCTTCAATTAAGTTCTCTAAAACAGTTAAATGTGGCCATAAGTTGTAATTTTGAAAAACCATGCCAACATTTTTGCGTAAAGTTCGAATAGTTGATTCACTTATCTTTTTTGAAAAATCAAAATGTGAATCCGCAATTGTCATTTCACCAGACGTTGGTATTTCAAGTAAGTTAAACACTTTCAGTAAAGAACTTTTACCTGCACCGCTCTGACCAAGTAAAACAATTGTTTCACCTAAAGGGTAACATAAAGAGACATCATTTAATGCCTGATGTTTACCATAAAAACAGTTAATATGGTTTAATTCGATATTCATTAGTATTAGATAAACTATTTAAATTTTAATTGACTAAATATTACTTTTTTTTGCATAAAAATGCAATCTAAATTATTAGACAACGATACTTTAGCTTGATTTTTAAGCTAAAAACCCGGCTCCTCAACTTTTTTTTATTGTCGTTATTTTAGTGTTGTATCAAGTTATTTGTATAATTATCAGTATTTAGAATTTTAAAAACATGAAGATTAAATAATAATGTGAGATATATGACCATATACTTAGTTCAAAAACCCCGTTCCTCAACTTTTTTTAGATTTATATAATGTTATTAATTTTGATTATTAATGATTGGAATGGTAGGACCAAGAAATTTAGGTTCTTTGTTCAGGATGTAAAGATCAATAAAAGCACTTACTCGTGCAAACATCTCTCTAATTCGAACTAACTTCATACTTTTGGGCGCAGGGACAGCAAAACATTGAGCTTGAATACCTTGCGCTAACGCAATAAACATTGCTCGTTCACAATGGAATTCTTGAGTAATAATAGTAAATTCATCTGCGTCAAAGACTTTATTTGCACGAACAATTGAATCGAAGGTTCTAAATCCAGCAAAATCTAACACAATGGCATCTTTAGGGATGCCTGCTTTTATGAGATCTTTCTGCATCATAATGGGTTCGTTATAATTTAATTGCGCATTGTCTCCACTAAGCAATAAATAATCAACTTTACCTTGCCAATAGAGATCAATCGCACCATCTATTCGGCTGCGATAAAAACCATTGATTCCGCCATTTTTTACATATTTAGATGTTCCTAATACAACACCAATTGTTCGGTAGGGAAGTTTGTTTTCATCGTGATAAATGTAAGGTGCTGTCTTATAGCTTATCCAAAAGTCGAGTCCAATTACTAAGGCAAGTAGTAATGAAAAAAAAGCAATAAAATAAGCAATAAGTTTTTTTAACTTCATACTAAAACCAATCAAAAATAAATACCATTATTGGGAATAAAAATGGTGCTGTTAATGAGGTCATAATACCACATAAAACTAGAGATAGGGAGCTATAAGCCCCTTCGTTATAATTGACTTCAATACAACGCGCTGTACCTACAGCATGAGATACTGCACCAATTGATAATCCTCTTGCTGAAGGTGTTTTTATTCTAGCAACGTTCAATAATTGATGACCAAAAATACCGCCTAGTGTTCCAACAAGTATTACGCATAATGCAGCGATTGATTGAACGCCACCCTCATTACCAGCGATGGTGACCGCGATGGCTGTTGTCACTGATTTAGGTAATACTGATGCAGCAATTTCTTTACTACCCCCTAACCATAATGCAATAAACACACCGGTTACCATAGACGCTATGGAGGCAGTGAAGGTGATAATCATGATTGACTTCCAACGGGCTTTTATTTGTGGAATGAGTTCATATAAAGGATAAGCCAAAGCAACGACAGAGTAAGGAAGTAGATCGTTAATAATTTTTACGTTTTTAACATATTCAACATACTCGGTATTTGTTATTAATAAAATAGGGATTAATACAATAACCGAAATGACTAATGGGTTAAATAACGGATTTTTAATTTTAAATGAGATTCTTCTAATAATTAAAAATACCAAAACGGTTAATGGTAGCATCCATATCATGATTGGTTCTCCCTATTATCGGAGGTTTTAACGACTTTTTTATGCAGATGTTCAGTTAAAAAAGCGGTTAAATATAAGACAATAACTGAACCACCAACACTAGCAAAAATTATCGGTATCCAATTATCTAAGAGTAATGAATAATTATCCATTATCCCCATCGCCGCAGGAATAAAGAGGACCGTCATGTATCGCATGAAAAGATTACAACTATTTTTTATCCAACACGTTGGTATTAATTGAAAAGTTAATAAAATGAACAAAATCAATAAACCAATAATACTTCCAGGGATCATGATTGGTAAGATTGCAGATACGACATTTCCTGCCCATAAGCAAATGGTCAGGATAATCAAGCCTCGACCGTAGCTAAATAGTGTGTAGTATAAAGAATAAAGTCGATGCTTAATGGTTGCATGTTTGGCTAAAAAGTGTTTCATAAATTAAATGCTAATTGTTTAAAACTTAAATTATGATTACCAATTCTATAGTAAGAGATGGCATTGTACTTTGAACAGGCGTATATGATACGCCTGTAACATTTAATTATCCAACTAAATAATGACAATATTGATATAGTTGTTTTAGTAATGCCAGCTTTTCAGGTTTTTGTATATAAATCTCAGCAAGTTGTTCAAGGGATTGAATATAATCTTGAACTTTAGTTGCATCTAGTTTATCACGACAATGATCTTGCCAGATTCGTAACTCTTGTTCAGTTAACGTTTCTGGATAGTTTCTAGCTTTATAACGAAACAGTAATTTTGCTAATCTTGGATCATCAAAAGTTAACGATAAACTATCTAATAATTGGGGGGGAGTAGTTCGAATCGTTTCACAATTTAATAAGTCATTTCCATTTAAAAAGCCTGCATATATTTGCGCATCGACATCACTATTGTTATTTGAGTATTCATTATCCATGCCAAATAGTTCACGCATTTTACTTTGTAATAAACTTTGATTTTCCAGTAGTTTTTGTTGATTTTCTAAGCATTTTTGTTTATCAAGATCGAAACGCTTTGCATTATCGGGTAATAGTGTGCCCAATGGCGCAATGATTGGGCATTTGTTAATATGAATTAGTTTTAATGGGATACGTTGTTCATCAACATCAAGATCTTCAGTTTTAGTGTAGAGTTTCTCTCGAATAGTTTCGACTGGTAAATTAATCAGTGAATCGATATCTCCAGTAAGATCACAAACAATCACTGCATTTTTTTGATTTGCGTGCCATGCAATAGGGCTAACTAATGACATGTTACCGCGATAACTACCTAACATGCCAGAAACGTGAATTATTGGCGTCATGTTGGCAATATCGATAAGCTCGACAACTTTATTTTTATTACGTAGTGTGAAGAAGTAATTGAATAACTTTGGTTGTACTTGCTTAATTAATTTTGCCATCGCAATGGTGGCGTAGACATCAGACATAGCATCATGCGCATGTTCATGTTTAATATTATTAGCTTTAGTGAGATCTTCTAATCGAAAACTAGGGAAACCAGATTCATTTATTGGCCAATTAATCCCTTCCGGTCTTAATGCATAACAAGCTCGGACGACATCTAGTAGGTCCCATCTTGAATTACCGTTTCGCCAACTATAAGCATAAGGGTCATAAAAGTTACGGTATAAGATGTTGCGAGTCACTTCATCATCAAAACGAATATTATTATAGCCTAAGATACACGTGTTAGGTTGGCTAAATGCTTCATGTATTTGTTTGGTGAATTCGGCTTCACATATACCTTGTTGATTTGCTTTTTGTGGTGTTATTCCAGTTATTAGCACAGCTTCAGGATTGGGAAGATAATCTTGGGCTATTTGACAATAGATGACTAAAGGTTCTTCAATAATATTAAAATCACTGTCAGTTCGAACACCAGCAAACTGAGCAGGGCGATCTAAAGCTGGATTTATGCCAAAAGTTTCATAATCGTGAAAATAAAAGGTTATCTGCTGTGAATTATTTTTCATTATTTTATAATTTTTTGTATTTTAATTTATTAAATCAAGCTGTTTTGTTTATCGGTTTTAGGATGATATTTAAGTCTGATATTGAAAAATATTAACTAAATATCGATAGTTATATATTTTATATTATATCAGATTTAATGAGAGTAATGCGGGATAAAATAAAATTATTGGAAGATAAGCTCAAATAAAAAAGTGAATATAATAATATATTCACTTTTCTAATCCTCCTAAATTAGTAATAATTATCGAGTTCTTTTAGAAATATTTTTAACTCTTCTATCCATAATTCAGCATTCATGGTTGTACCATGGCCTCGGGTCTTATCACTTGCTGGAATTAGATAATATTTAGCAGCAACAACATCCTTAAGCGCTTTTTCCATTAAACCTGTGTTTGGTGGGTTTCTTTCATCATCTTCTGAATTGATAACTAACATAAATGCTTTAATTTTTGTTAGCTCTTTTGTTGGATCAAAGTTTCTGGCTGCATCCCATTGATATAAAAAATCATTCGCGTCCATTGTTGTTCGTTCTTTTAACTTATTTGCTAATATTTCTTCTGTTTTCTGGGTGTTATAAGCGTTATTTTGCCAGGCAATATCACCTCCGTTAGTCGCGATATCGTAGTAATTATAAACAGTTTGGAATTTTTCAGGTTGTTTGCTATAAAAGCCATTATTCCAATCAGGATCGTCTTTAATTGAATTAATGATCATCTTTCTCATTATCCAATTTCGACTAGACATTGGCGCAGGGGTTGCTGCCATTGCAATTGCTGCTTTCATGTAATTAGGATACATAGTTACCCATTGCCATGTATTCATTCCGCCCATCGAGTTACCAATAATAAGTTCAAGATGATCTATATTTAAACCTTTTTTCAAAAGTATGTATTGAGCATTAACCATGTCGGTATAATCATAATGAGGAAAGTTTCCTTTCAAACCGTCAGAGGGTTTCGAAGATTGACCTGTACCAATAGCGTCAGGTAATATTATGAAATATTTTTCAGCATCCAACGGCATTCCTTTATCGAATAAGGCATGACCAAAACTGTCATTAAGCATTGAATCTCCATTGCCAGTTGTGCCATGTAAAACTAATACTGGCTTTCCTTTAGGGTCGCCGATAGTGACATAATGAATTTTTAAATTTTGAATCGTGTTACCATCATTAAATTTAAATTTTTCAATAATATAATCACCTTCTTTTCGGTTATAGAACTCGGAACAATATCCTTGCGATGCGAAAACAAGAAAAATAAAAAATAGTAGCGCTTTTTTTATATTATTCATATGTGGCTCTCTCCTTCATAATTACGTTATGAATCATATGTGTAAGAGATAGGGTAGGAAGGTAATATTTACGTTGAATGAATTTTTTCCAACGTTAGTTTCTATAATAATTTATTAAATGATAGTCATCCAATAAAAATACGTTTATTTACATTAAATAATTAAATTTGAATATGAATTTTAAGTATAAACGGAAAGTTCTTTAAGTTAGTAAAAGGGAATTATTAATTCCCTTTCTTGAAGTTATTTAATAGAATTTTTAGTCTTTGGGTGCGCTTTCGATGATATCAGCTAGCTTTTCGAGAGTTAATCTTAAGAACCTTGGCATAGCTTCGATTTCAATCGAGTCCATTAAGTTTTTTACATAGAGCCCTAATTCAGTATCGCCTTCAACAATGAGTCGACGTTGAAAGAATAATGTATCAGGATCTTGTCGTCTAGTTGCTATCATTATTAAGTCATTGGCATTGCCGATGAAGCTTACATCAGGTATTTCTTCGCGGCTAACCACAAGTTTGTTATCAATTAAGCTGACAAACCAGACTAATTGAAGATCGATAACTTGGATTTTGAGCCAACGATTTTCTAAAAAATCTAGCTCGCCATCTTCAAGTGAATGTTTGAATTGCAATTGTAATAATTGTTCAATAGCTCTTTTTTTAACGCTAAAGGGTATACATTGTAATGTCATACCCAACATTTGTGGCGCTTTATCGACAAATTGTGAATGAATTTTTCCTAGAAATTGGTGTTTATTGCCAATCATTTACGCATCTCCAGAGATCATCTTCTCATAAATATCTAAATCAGTATTTAGATGCTCGAAAACTTCTTCACTAACTTCATCACGAACTTTCATTTGAAGTAATGCGGTGCGCTCCGCCCCAATTGCGACTAAACGCATACGTCTTTCTAGATTTTCAGCTTCAAGAGCTTTTTGTTCTAAATCTTTTAAGCCAGTTCGACGTCTTAATGAACCTATAACACGTGAACCAACTTCGTGGATAATTTCTTGATCTAGGCCTTCTTCAGACGTTTCTTGTAAAAGGCTAGTTTGCATTTTTTCAAGACTAACAATAGCTTCTTCAGCCATTTGTCCTTTTACGGTTAATATTTCGTTGTCTTGTTCGGAATTATCCAAGATCACGCTACCACGTAATAAAATTGGTAACATGATAATAGCGGATATTAATGATACTAATATAATACCAGCAGCAATAAATACGAGTTGATATCTGCCCGCAATGGTTATTGGAATAGATAATACACCAGCTAGTGTTATCGCTCCGCGGACACCAGCAAAAGTAGATATCCATAAATCACGTGTGGTATATGAATTAAATGCTAATGGACGCTTTGTGCCAAATGGCATTGTTGGCATTTTTTTCATAGCCCAAAGCCAAGCAAATCGAGTGCCCATTAATACTATAAAAACGAACAATACAATTAAGCATAGTTGCCATAATTCAATTGATGCATCGGTTTGGTTTTCAGCAAATGTATTTTTTAAAATACTTGGAAGCTGAATACCTAATAGAACAAAAACAAATCCATTGAATACGAACGTTAACATTGACCATGCACTATCAGATTGTAAGCGAGTTGTTAAAGGGGCATTACGCATCATTCCTGAGTGGTTAACTGTCATACCAGCACTTACTGCAGCTAAAATACCGGAACAGTGACATTCTTCAGCAATGATATAAGCGGCAAATGGTAGTAAGAATAATAGTACGATTTGGATTGCGGGATCATTGTTTGTTAGTTGGTTTATTTTACGCAAAATACGAGCATATAACCAAGTGAATATCACCCCAACAGCTAATCCACCTAAAGCAACCACGAAGAAGGATATACTGATTTGTAATAAGTTGAATTCAAATGCACCCGCTGCAATTGCAAGTGCAAATTTTAAGGAAACCAGGCCAGAAGCGTCATTCATTAAGGCTTCACCTTCAATGATTTCCATCTTCTCTTTTTCAATTCGTCCTTTACCGACAATACCACTAAGTGCGACGGCATCGGTAGGTGATAATACTGCTGCTAATGCAAATACGGCTGGCATTGAAATATCTGGTAGCATCCAATGTAGTAAGTAACCCAGAGCAACAATTGATATAACCACTAGAACCAAGGCTAGCCCTACAATTTCTCGTACATTATGGACAAAATCTTTTACAGAAGTTTTACGTCCATCAGCAAATAGTAAAGGAGGAATGAACAGTACAAGAAATAGGTCTGAGTTAAACTCTAAATAAATACCTAATGCGGCAAGAATACTACCTAGTAGTATTTGCATTAAAGGCAATGGGATCTGTATTGGTAACATTTTTATAATGACACCAGAAAGTGATACAATTAATACTATTAGTAATATTGTTGAAAATAGTTCCATAGCTACTCTTTTAGTTATCCCATATATAGTTATCTATTATATAGGATTTTTAAGAATATTTCAGGTTAAAATTGTATAAAATCACTCAAATTTTAAGCAATCTCTATTATTGATCAAAAAAAGTAATAATTTAATTGATGGGCAGGTTAGATGGAAAATTGGCGAAGAGCATTTGTATTACATACCAGAACATACAGTGAAAGCAGTTTGCTAGTCGATTTATTCGTTGAAAATGTTGGGAAAGTAACCATTTTAGCAAAAGGTGCTAGGCGTAAACGCTCTGCATTAAAAGGTGTTTTACAACCTTTTACTCCACTAATTGTTCAATATTCAGGTCATGGAGAAATAAAAACTTTACGTCAAGTTGAGGCTGTTTCCCTTACTTTACCTCTTGTTTCTGTTTATTTATATAGCGCCTTTTATTTAAATGAACTATTACACCGTGTTTTAGTCGCCGAAACCGAAATAACTACGTTGTTTGATGATTATCTAGCAAGTATACAACAATTAGCCCAACAAGTTCCTGCTGAAAACGTGTTACGAGCATTTGAATTGGCCTTACTTGAAAATTTGGGCTATCACGTTGATTTTTTTCATTGCAGTGCAACAGGTGACGATATTGTTGAATCTATGCATTATCAATATATTTCAGAAAAAGGTTTTATTTGTAGTTTGTTACAAAATAGTACCGCTTTCACTGGTGAAGAAGTCTTAGCTTTAGGGAAAAGGCAATTTCACAATATCGATACACTTAAAGCGGCAAAACGTTTTACCAGGATGGCGTTAAAACCTTATGTTGGTGCAAAACCATTTAAAAGTAGAGAATTATTTTTAAAAATATAATTTGTATTTTTTACTTAATTTAAAAGGGACTTTATGTAAAATGTATCAGATCTATTCCGTCAACAATGTTGACGGAAAGATGATTAATCATAAATTAATAAACCGGAGGTTTGGCATAATTACCATTATCAGCAGGAAAAGCATTTGGACTTAATTTTTGATAGTTTCTACTATTATCTTCTAACTGAAATATTGCCGTGCCTATTACACCTATATTTGTTGCTGAACCTTCACTATTATGATTAGCATAAGCACTAGAGCTGTCAGAAAAAGTAAAAGCAGCTACTTCATTATTACTTTTACGGAAGCCTTCAATCACAAGTGTGTCATGTGGTCTTAAAATATAGCCATTGTTTGAGAATGAACCAGCTTTACCATTAATAACGTCTAATCCATCAATAGTTGCTACAATTTCATAGGTATTAGAAGAGTAATTACGATAGAATAATCGGTAGCTTTGTCCTACTTTACCTTGTAACTTAACGTTGTTATTTTGCTTAGTTAATGGCCATTTTTTGCCACGATCATCAAGGAAAGCCATACCAACTCTACCATTATTCAACATAACTTCTGAAATTGCTTTTCCATTATATTGATGTGCTGAATAATTGATAGTAATAACATCAATAGGGTAAAAACCGGTACGTTTCATACTTACTTGTTGAACATGCGATTCAATGCCATCTCCCCATTGAGTCCCTAAGCTTTTATTAGCACTTTCTGTAACAGTATTAGATGATGCAACATCACTATTACGATGAGATTGGCATCCAGTTACAATTAAAGTTAATAAAGATAAAATAGCGATAAAATATTTTGTATGCATTACTTTCATATTCCTTTATATATTATGTAGTTAAACATATTTATCTTAATACATTATATTATTATATATAATATTTTTTGGCTGGCTATGTTTTATTTCAGCTATTTATAATTAATTATGACTAATTAAGTGTTAGTAAATTATTATAATAAAATCTGTGATAAACCCTCGATATTCTATTTAAAATCCTTAAGATAAGTGGTAGTATACACAACTATTTTTTATGTACGCATGTGCGCTTTCGTGTGGCGCACCACTGTTATAAGGATTTATTATGCCAATTATTACTCTTCCTGACGGAAGTCAACGTCAATTTGATAAGCCTGTTACTGTTTTAGAAGTTGCTCAAAGTATTGGAGCTGGTCTTGCCAAAGCATGTATTGCTGGGCGAGTAAATGGTGAACGTAAAGATGCTTGTGATTTAATTGAGCAAGATTCAACTTTATCTATTATTACATCAAAAGATGAAGATGGGCTTGAAATAATTCGTCACTCTTGCGCTCATTTGTTGGGGCATGCAATTAAACAACTTTGGCCAAATACGCAAATGGCAATTGGTCCAACGATTGATAACGGCTTTTATTACGATGTCGATTTAGATCACTCTCTAACTCAGGAAGATCTTGACGCTCTAGAAAAGCGTATGCATGAATTGGCTAAGAAAGATTATGAAGTTATAAAAGAAGTAGTAAGTTGGGAACGTGCTAGAGAAGTATTCTGGGAGCGTCATGAACCATATAAAATTGCTATTTTAGATGAGAATATTCCAAAAGATTCTACTCCTGCACTTTATCACCATGAAGAATATATTGACATGTGCCGCGGGCCACATGTGCCGAATATGCGTTTTTGCCATCATTTTAAATTACAAAAAATTGCTGGAGCATATTGGCGGGGTAATAGTGATAATAAAATGTTACAACGTATTTATGGCACAGCCTGGGCTGATAAAAAACAACTTGATAGTTACTTACAATTTTTAGAAGAAGCAGCTAAGCGAGACCATCGTAAAATTGGTAAACAGCTAGATTTGTATCATATGCAGGAAGAAGCACCTGGTATGGTGTTTTGGCATAACGATGGTTGGATTATTTTCCGTGAACTTGAGGTTTTTGTTCGCACTAAACTAAAAGAATACGATTATCAAGAAGTGAAAGGTCCATTTATGATGGATCGGGTTTTATGGGAAAAAACAGGTCACTGGGGTAACTATAAAGAGTTGATGTTTGTTACTTCATCTGAAAATCGTGAATACTGTATTAAACCGATGAACTGCCCAGGGCACGTTCAAATTTTCAATCAAGGTTTAAAATCTTATCGCGATTTACCACTAAGAATGGCTGAGTTTGGTAGTTGTCACCGAAACGAACCGTCAGGCTCATTACACGGTTTAATGCGTGTTCGCGGTTTTACCCAAGATGATGCACATATCTTTTGTACTGAGAACCAAATCCGCAGTGAAGTTAATAACTGTATCAAAATGGTTTATGACATGTATAGCACATTTGGTTTCAAAGACATTACTGTTAAATTATCAACTCGTCCTGAAAAACGTATTGGTAAAGATGAAACTTGGGACTTAGCCGAGAAAGATTTAGCAGAATGTTTAACTGAAAATGGTATTGAATTTGAGTATTTACCTGGCGAAGGTGCATTTTATGGGCCAAAAATTGAATTTACGCTTCATGATTGCTTAGGTCGTGCATGGCAATGTGGTACAGTCCAGCTCGACTTTATGTTACCAGAAAGATTAGATGCAACTTATGTAGGTGAAGATAATGAACGTCATGTTCCAGTTATGATTCACCGAGCGATTTTAGGTTCGATGGAACGTTTTATGGGAATTTTGACTGAAGATTGTGCAGGATTCTTCCCAACTTGGTTAGCACCATTACAAGTTGCCGTTATCAATATTACCGATAATCAAGCTGATTATGCGAAACAATTAACCAGCCAATTACAAAAAGTTGGTATTAGAGCAAAAGCAGACTTGAGAAATGAGAAAATAGGGTTTAAAATTCGTGAGCATACTCTAAAACGTGTTCCTTATATGTTTGTTTGTGGAGACAAAGAAATGGAATCAGGAACAATTTCAGTTAGAACACGCCAAGGTAAAGATCTTGGTAGCTTTGAAGTGAAACATGTTATAGAATTATTGCTTAATGAAATTCATAGTCGTTCATTAGAACAGATGAATTAATGATAAATTACTTTGGAGGAATGAGATATTAAAGTCAGTAAGCGAATTCAGTCAACACGCGCGCACAAAATTAACGATGAGATTACAGCTCGCGAGGTGAGGTTAACCGGCGTCGATGGTGAACAGCTCGGTATTGTTAGCTTAGATGAAGCTTTAAAACAAGCTGAAGAAGCAACGTTGGATTTAGTTGAAATAAGTCCTAATGCAGAGCCACCTGTTTGTCGAATTATGGATTATGGCAAATTCCTCTATGAAAAGAGTAAAGCAACAAAAGAACAGAAGAAGAAGCAAAAGGTTGTTCAGGTTAAGGAAATTAAATTCCGACCTGGTACAGACGAAGGCGACTATCAGGTAAAACTCCGCAGCCTGATACGCTTTCTTGAAGATGGCGATAAAGCCAAAGTTACGTTGCGTTTTCGTGGACGTGAAATGGCTCACCAACAGTTAGGTATTGAAATGCTTGACCGCATTAAAGAAGACTTAGCTGATTTGGCGGTTATTGAATCTTATCCAACTAAGATTGAAGGTCGTCAAATGATTATGGTGTTAGCGCCGAAGAAAAAGTAATGGTTTTCCAAGTTAATTTTTAGTTTCTGAAAATTACACCATTATTTTATTTTTATTAACAATGCGAAGTGGAAATTTATAAAATGCCTAAAATTAAAACTGTAAGAGGCGCAGCAAAGCGCTTTAAAAAAACAGCTTCTGGTGGCTTTAAGCATAAACAAGCTAACAAGAGCCATATCCTAACTAAAAAATCAACTAAGCGTAAACGTCATTTACGTGGTTTGACTACTGTGTCAAAAGGCGATTTAGGTTTAGTAGTGGCGTGTGTTCCATACGCTTAATTATTGATTAATTTTTTAGAGGATATAGTTTATGGCTCGTGTTAAACGTGGTGTTATTGCTCGTGCACGTCACAAGAAAATTTTAAAACAAGCAAAAGGGTATTATGGTGCTCGTTCACGTGTATATCGTGTTGCTTTCCAAGCAGTAATTAAAGCAGGACAATATGCTTATCGTGACCGTCGTCAACGTAAACGTCAATTCCGTCAATTATGGATTGTACGTATCAATGCTGCTGCTCGTCAATGTGGTCTTTCTTATAGTCGTTTCATCAACGGTTTAAAGAAAGCTTCAATTGAAATCGATCGTAAGATCCTTGCAGATATTGCTGTATTTGATAAAAATGCATTCGCTGCATTAGTTGAAAAGGCAAAAGCTGCACTTTAATAGCTTTATAAGAGCCGAGTTATCTCGGCTTTTATGTTTTATAAAAAGATTATTTAAGAGTTAATTATGAATTTAGTTATTTTTCGTTTCTTTTTTAGCTTCAATAATGCTATTCGTTCGTGAGGCAAATAAAAAACGAAAAATAATTATAAAAGCCTCAGAAGAGGCTTTTTTTATGTAATAAACAATAAGCAGGAGAACTGTATGTCTCAATTAGTTGAACTGGTAAGCAATGCCAAATCCGCTATTGAAAATGCTAATGATATTAATGCCATAGAACAAATTCGAGTGGAATATTTTGGTAAAAAAGGCTATTTTACAATGCAGATGGCTTCTTTACGTGATGTTCCCGCTGATGAACGCCCCGCTGTAGGTCAGAAAATTAATGATGCTAAGCAACAAGTTGTTGAGTTATTAAATCAGAAGCGTAACTTTTTAGAGCGTCAGGCTCTTAATGCAAAATTAGCAAATGAAACAATTGACATTACATTACCAGGTAAGTCACTAGAATTAGGTGGTTTACATCCAGTTACTAAGACAATTAATCGTTTAGTTGAATTTTTTGGAGAACTGGGCTTTGTTGTTGAGACTGGACCAGAAATCGAGGACGATTATCATAACTTTGATGCATTAAATATTCCTGCTCATCATCCTGCACGTGCTGATCACGATACATTTTGGTTTGATGCAAAACGTTTATTACGCACACAAACTTCTACAGTTCAAATAAGAACAATGGAAAATCAAAAACCACCAATCCGAATCATTGCTCCAGGTAGAACTTATCGTAATGATTATGATCAAACGCATACGCCAATGTTTCACCAAATGGAAGGGTTATTGATAGATAAAAATGTAAGTTTTACCCATTTGAAGGGGTTATTGCATGATTTTCTTCATTGTTTTTTTGAGGATAATATGGAAATTAGATTTAGACCTGCATATTTTCCATTTACAGAACCTTCAGCAGAAGTGGACATCAAGGCTAAGAATGGCAAATGGTTAGAAGTTTTAGGATGCGGTATGGTTCATCCTAATGTATTACGTAATGTTGGAATAGATCCTGAAATATATAATGGTTTTGCCTTTGGTATGGGAATTGAAAGGTTAACCATGTTGCGTTACGGCGTCACTGATTTGCGTTCTTTCTTTGAAAATGATTTACGTTTTTTAAAACAATTTAATTAATTCTGGAGATCAAAACATGAAATTTAGTGAAAGTTGGCTACGTGAATGGATCAATCCAGAAATTAGTAGCGAAAAGTTAGCCGATCAATTAACCATGGCTGGACTAGAAGTCGATGATGTTGAAAAAGTTGCTGGTGATTTTTCAGGTGTCGTTGTTGGAAGGGTAGTTGAGTGTAAACAACATCCTAATGCCGATAAGCTCCGTGTAACTAAAGTCGATATTGGCAAGCCTGAATTACTGGATATTGTTTGTGGTGCACCAAATTGTCGTCAGGGTTTAACTGTTGCTTGTGCAACAATTGGGGCTGTTCTACCAGGTGATTTTAAAATTAAAGCCGCCAAATTACGTGGCGAACCTTCAGAAGGTATGCTTTGTTCTTACTCTGAATTAGGAATATCAGAAGATCATAGTGGCATTATTGAATTGCCTGATGATGCACCTTTAGGGCAAGATATCCGAGAATATCTAAATCTTAATGATGTTATGATTGAGATTAGTGTTACGCCTAATCGGGCTGATTGTTTTGGTATCATTGGTGTTGCCCGAGATATCTCTGCAGTTAACAATATTCCAATGAAACAACTTAATATTGAAAGTGTTCCAGCAACTATTGCTGATACTGTGTCAATTGAAATAAATGAACCTAAAGCTGCGCCACGTTATCTTGGTCGAGTAATAAAAAATATTGATGTTAATGCAACAACACCACTTTGGATGAAAGAGAAATTACGCCGTGGTGGTATTCGCTCAATTGATGCCATTGTCGATATTACTAATTATGTGTTATTAGAATTAGGTCATCCGATGCACGCATTTGATTTGGCGCAAATCGATTCAGGAATTATTGTTCGTTATGCTCATCAAGATGAAAAACTTGTTTTATTAAACGGGAATGAAGTAAAACTAAACGATAAAACACTCGTTATTGCTGATCATCAAAAAGTATTAGCAATGGCTGGTATTATGGGGGGAGAAAAATCTGGCGTAACAACTTCCACAAAAGATATCTTCCTTGAATCAGCTTTTTTTGCACCATTAGCAATAACTGGTAAAGCTCGTGAATATGGTTTACATACTGATGCTTCTCACCGTTATGAACGTGGTGTTGATCCTTCTTTACAATTATCTGCTATGCAAAGAGCGACTCAATTAATTGTTGATATTTGTGGTGGTGATGTAGGTCCTATCTCTGAAATTACAAACGAAAAAGAGCTTCCTTCTCAAGCTACAATTCAACTACGTAGACATAAAGTGGATCAAATTATAGGTTATGTAATTGAAACTCAAAAAATTACAGACATTTTAGTTAGATTGGGCTGTGAAGTTTCTTATAATGAAAATGTTTGGACTGTTAAATCACCAAGTTGGCGATTTGATTTGCAAATCGAAGAGGATTTAATTGAGGAAGTTGCTCGAATTTATGGCTATAACAATATTCCTAATGTGAATCTGAAAATAGAATCTGTAATGAAGCCAAAACCTGAAAATATAGTCCCTTTGTCTAGAGTAAAAAATTTATTAGTAGATAAAGGTTATCAAGAGGCGGTGACTTATAGTTTTGTTGATCCTAAAATTCAACAACTTCTTCACCCAGAGCAGTATCATATTACATTACCTAATCCTATTTCGAGTGAAATGTCTGTTATGCGTTTATCATTATGGTCAGGGTTATTAGATGCTGTAATATATAATCAAAATCGTCAACAATCTCGGATGAGATTATTTGAAACAGGCTTACGTTTTATTCCAGATGATTCATGTGAATTTGGTGTTCGCCAGGAATTGATGCTTGCTGGTGTTCTTACTGGCACTCTTTATGAAGAGCATTGGTCATTACCTAAACAAAATATTGATTTTTATGATTTGAAAGGGGACTTAGAGTTACTATTTTCTCTTTTAGGTTGTAATGAAAAAATTGTATATCAGAAATCAGAGCTTGATGCATTACATCCTGGACAAAGTGCTGCTATTTACTTGAATGGCGAGCTTATTGGTAATTTTGGTGTTTTACATCCAGAAATTGAAAAAAAATTATCTTTAAATAGTAAAACGCTTGTTTTTGAAATAAATTTAGATAAAATTAATGATAAAAGAGTACCAGTTGCTCATGAGTTATCTAAATATCCGTCTAATAAGCGAGATATTGCTGTAGTTGTATCTAACACAATACCAGCAGCAGATATTATTTCTGAGTGTAAACATGCTGGTGGTGAACAACTTGTAAGAGTTAATTTATTTGATGTATATCAAGGTGAAAACATAGATAAAGATCAGAAAAGCCTTGCTATCAGTTTGATTTTACAAGACAAATCACGTACACTAGAAGAAGAAGATATAACAAACATTGTAAGCAAGTGTGTTATTGCTTTACAAAACCGTTTCAATGCCCTATTAAGAGAATAATAATTATGACATTAACTAAAGCTGATATTGCAGATCGTCTTGCCGATAAATTTGATATTGATCGTCAAGAAGCTAAAGTCCTAGTTGAACTTTTTTTCGAAGAAATTCGTGTTGCTTTAGAAAAAGGTGAACCTGTTAAACTGTCTGGATTTGGTAATTTCGCTGTTCGTGATAAAAATTCACGACCAGGTCGCAATCCAAAAACAGGCGAAAGTGTTGATATCTCAGCTCGTCGAGTTGTCACATTTAGACCAGGTATTAAATTTAGAGAACGAATTGAGAAAAATTTAACTCTATAGTTAAACATTTTTAAATTTCGTTTGATATGTAATAGCCTTTCTGTTGTTATTACAAGACAGGAAGGTTAGTTCTTTTTTCGTTATAAATATTGTAATAATTTGCTAATTAAAGCATAATAACGCCTCTTCAATGGAGGCTCTATGGGTCCTCTTGCAACATTTTTTTGCTCATCAGGTCAGGTCCGGAAGGAAGCAGCCAAAGTAAAAAATATGTGTGTGGGATGTGGCTGATAGGGTCTCCTCCAAAATTCTCTAAATTAATATTGCTATTAACTTACCATTGTCTTTAATGGCTATTAAATAGTCACTTAATTTATCCTTTCAAAATTTCATATTAAAGAGGTTGTAGAGATGCAACATTTTTGCGATCATATATCAAATTTTATTTATCTTCTTAAGTAAAATTATTCATATTAGAAAAACAGTAATGAGGAATTATTTATGATGCGAGTTGGATTATTTATCCTAACTAACTTAGCTGTTATGTTTGTATTTGGTATTATTTTAAGTATTTGTGGCGTTGATGCTTATAGTACATTAGGATTGCTTATATTTGCGGCTATATTTGGTTTTGGTGGGTCTTTTATTTCACTTCTTTTATCTAAAAGAATGGCTTTAAGTTCTGTTGGTGGGAAAATAATTACTCATCCTCGCAACGCTCAAGAGCAATGGCTTTTAGATGTAGTTAATCGTCAAGCAAATGAATTGAAATTAAAAACACCACAAGTTGCGATTTATCAAGCAGAAGATATAAATGCTTTTGCAACGGGAGCAACTAAAAATAATTCTCTCGTAGCTGTTAGCTCGGGTCTTTTAGCCGCTATGACTCAAGATGAAGCTGAAGCTGTAATTGGACATGAAATGAGTCACGTTGCAAATGGTGATATGGTGACAATGGCACTTTTACAAGGTGTACTTAATACTTTTGTTATTTTCATTTCACGAATTTTTGCTTCAATCGTAACAAAAGCTTTGGAAGATAGAAGTGAAGGATTATCTACTTTTGCTTATTATTTCATCGTAATGATTTTTGAAACTGTATTTGGTATTTTAGCAAGCATCATTGCTATGTGGTTTTCACGTTATCGAGAGTTCCATGCTGATGCAGGCTCAGCGAAATTAGTAGGGTCTACTAAAATGATTGCTGCTTTAGAAAAATTAAAATTGAGTCATGAGCCAAGTGAAGAAGCATCAATTTTGGCATTCTGTATTAATGGTGAGAAGAAAGCAAGATTTTCTCAACTATTCTTATCTCATCCACCTTTAGATAAACGTATTGAAGCATTGCGTAATCAATCTAATATTCTTTAATAAATAATATTTAAAAACTTCAATGGCAAATATTAATTGTATTTGCCATTTTTTAATTAAAATTTAATATACCATCCTAATTTTTTCTCAGAGAATCTCTCATGTATAGGCAACACACTACTAAATTAGAATTACTTAGCCCCGCAAAAAATATAGAAATTGCAAAAGAAGCTATCTTACATGGAGCTGATGCTATTTATATTGGCGGTCCTCAATTTGGTGCTCGTCATAATGCTGGTAATTCAGTAAGTGATATTGCTAAACTAGTAGAATTTGCTCATCATTTTTACGCTAAGGTTTTTGTAACTTTAAACACAATTCTTCATGACAATGAGCTTGAAGCTGCAAGACAACTAATTTGGCAATTATATAATGCTGGTGTGGATGCTTTGATAGTTCAAGATATGGGAATATTAGCTATGGATATCCCACCAATCGATTTACATGCTAGTACCCAAATGGATATTAGAACGCCAGAAAAAGCTAAATTTCTTTCCGATGTAGGTTTTTCTCAAATAGTTTTAGCGAGAGAATTAAATTTAACCGAAATAGCAAACATACATCAACAAATTGATGCAAATATTGAATTTTTTATTCATGGCGCATTATGTGTTGCATTTTCTGGTCAATGCTATATTTCTCATGCACAAACGGGTCGAAGCGCTAATCGAGGCGACTGTTCTCAAGCTTGTCGATTGCCATTTACATTAAAAGACGAACAAGGTCGCATCGTCGCTTATGAAAAACATCTTTTATCAATGAAGGATAATAATCAGTCTGATAATTTAATAGAGTTGATACAAGCCGGAGTGAGATCTTTCAAGATTGAAGGCAGATACAAAGATTTGAGTTATGTTAAAAATATAACCGCATTTTATCGTAAAAAATTAGATAATATTTTAGAAAAAAACACAGATTTTGTTGCTGCATCGAGTGGCAAAACTGAACACTTTTTTACCCCAGATCCAAATAGAACATTCCACAGAGGATCTACCGATTATTTTGTTCGAGGTAGACAAGCCAATATTGGTGCATTTGATTCACCCAAATTTATTGGCTTAACAATTGGTGAAATTATAAAAATTACTAAACAATCTATCGTAATAAAATCAGAACAAGCGTTAACTAATGGTGATGGATTAAATGTTTTAATCAAAAGGGAAATTATAGGTTTTAGAGCTGATAAAGTAGAAAAAATTGGTAATAATCATTATCAAGTATTTCCTAATGAAATACCTAAAGCATTATATTCTATAAAATTACCTTATCAAATTAATCGCAATTTAGATCATAATTGGCAACAAATTTTATTAAAAGAATCTTGTTGCCGTCGTATCGGTGTAACATTTAGGCTTAAAAATATAGCAAACGGTTTGGAGTTAATTGCATCGAGTGAAGAGGGTAGTTGCGTTAAAATTGAATTGAAAGGCCCATTTGAGTTAGCTAAGCAACAGGATAAAGCTCTCAATAATATAAGAGATAGTTTATCTAAGTTAGGTCAGACAACCTATTATTTAGCGGAGTTAATTATAGATTTAAACCAAGCTTATTTTGTTCCCAACAGTCAATTAAATCAGTTAAGACGAGATATTATTGATAAATTAACTCTAGAGCGATTAAATAATTATCGAAGAAATATTCGTAAACCTCAAGTAAATCCAATACCGATATATCCTGAACAACAATTAAGTTTTTTAGCTAATGTTTATAATCACAAAGCTCGTGAATTTTATGCTCAACATGGTGTAAAACTAATCGAGAGTGCATTTGAAGCTCACGAAGTTAAAGATGACGTTCCTTTAATGACTACAAAGCATTGTCTAAGATTTGCATTTAATTTATGTCCAAAACAAGCTAAAGGGATTCAAGGAGTTAAAACTAAAGTAACACCAATGAAATTAATTCAAAATAATAATGAAGAATTAATTTTAAAATTCAACTGTAAAGCTTGTGAAATGCAGGTTTGGGGCAAAATCAAAAAACATATTTTAAAAATCCCAGTACTTGGTAGTGAAGTTATTTTACTGACAAATAATAATTAACATGTTGATTATTAAGAATTTATATCTAATTAATAAAAAATATTAGCGATAAATAGTAATGCAAAAGGTGTTATTTTAGTTCGTAATAATGTTATTGTTTAACATAATATACATTATTTGAACTTTAATATTATGATTTTATTAAATATAATTAATTAGGTAAGTAATAATTGAAAATAAGTGATAAATCCTATAACAAATTAATATACTGAGTTACTCAACACAACGCATTTCACATTATGTATACTAAATTAATTTAACTAATAAAATCAATAGATTGATGGTTTATTTTAAATAAACTTAAATTACTTAAAAATGTATCTACATTATCTTTCCATATCGTTATCTTTTTCGTTATCTTTTATTTGTCTGATCGATTTTTTATTTGCCACATTCTGCTTAGCAGTTTGAAGTAGTTTAGCAAAGCTCTCATCTTGTGATAGTTTATTTTCATCTTTATTAATTTCATTTTGAATAGATACAGATGGTAAACCTTTATCAATCTTGGAATCATAAATTTTTTCTTGTCGATTATAAACGGTTAATGATTCAATTTGCGTTGATTGACTTAGTTTATTCGCATTAACGGGTAAAGCTTCAACAACTTGATCATGCACATTTTTAGGAACATAGCGTGGGATACGTCCTTGTTTTAAAGCCTTTTCATAACGAATATTAACACTTTGCCAACTTACCTCTTTTGGACAAATATGAATCAATACATCAATGCTATAACCATTATTTTTTAAGTCATTAATTTTTTTTTCTGCTTTATTTATATTTTTGAGTGTGCCATCAATAATAATATTATACTTGGCATCAATAGCTCGTTTTTGTATTTCTTCTTTGATTTCACTTGCAAATTGATGTGTATATTCTGAAGATTCTTTGCCATATTTTTCATACAATGTTTTGTAGTTTGGGTGACGTTCTCGATAAGAATCTAAGTCAATAATTAGAATATTATTACTGTATTCAGTTTGAAGTTTATTTGTAAAGGTAGATTTACCAGCTCCTGGTTGTCCACCTACAACATAAGCTTTGGGGTTTTGTTGTGATGTCAATTCGGGTTGTTCTATATGAATATCAATCCATATGTCATTAACGATATGATTCTTTTCTTGATTAGATACATGGGATAATTGTTCATTGTTTTTCATATTAATTACTTATATTTATTTTCGATTAACTGGAAAAATTTTAATGCAGCTTCATAATCAATTTCTGCATAAGAAGTATCTGCAATTTTTTTTCTAAATTCTCTTAATTTTTTAATATCTTCTAACATATCTGATGTATATTCATTGCCATAGCCTTTTGCTTTTGAAATGCAAATTCGAACACTGTTATACATTTCTTCCCATAAAAACTCTTTTTCGTCAAAAGTCGCCATAAACTTTTCCTTTTCTGTATTAAATTTATAAACAGTTTAGATTATAGAATATATTTTTAATGGCGTCCAAATGAAAAGGCTCTCTATGCTTTCCTTTCCACTTGGAAGCCCTCCAAAATTTGGTTATAATTCAGCCGTTAATATCAACAAAACTACTTAAGGAGTGCGGTATGCGAGACCAAAAAGAACGAGTTTACAGTATTGAAAGATTGACTAAAAATGAATTCAGACATGCTTTGGCGGTAAATTTAATTACACAAGAACAACATGATAATTACCTCCAGGAGCTCAATGAATTAACATCATATATTTATGAAAAGTATAAAGATGACCCAAGTTTTTATCCTGATGATTGGGATAAGATAAATAATTACTATGAAAAAATTGTAGCCTTAGATTTTGTACGTGCTCGAACTAAAAATAATTTAGAGCTAATTTGGCTAATTGAGATGTAATGATGAAGCTTGATAATTTAGATAATCTCTTTGAGCAGATAGAGCAGACAACTAAAAGTCAGCGGGTTTCAAATTTTAATCTGATTAATGCCA
>NZ_JAFNNC010000007.1:0-194813 GCF_026537005.1 Gilliamella sp. B2785
TGCTCAATAACTGTCTCTGACATAATTCAAATGAATCTTCAGTGTCACTTATCAAGACTTAATTTTTGAGTCCGTAGACTTTTAATTTTTCGTCTCGCAAGTGCCCACACAGATTGTCTGTTTCTTCTTTTTAAAGAGCTGACAGCTTTAAATTTAACTAAACATTTTGTTGTTTTAGTTTGCTGTCTCAAGGGTTGCGTATGTTACTCACTTCACATGTTTACGTCAACCCCTATTTTGCAAAATTTGCTTTTTTTGGATTAAGTGATTGCTTTTTACACAAAGCAACGTCTTATAGGGTTATTTTTAACTGTTTTACGATAGCATCGGCTTTATTTATTGCTTCTTCCACTGTTACAGCACTAGCAAGTGCAACCCCCATTCTACGGCAACCTTCAACTTGTGGTTTGCCAAATAAACGTAAATCAGTATTTGGTTGACTTAATGCGTTATCTATATTTGTGAACGATACCTGTTTTGATTCACCTTCAACCATTATGACCACAGATGCACTAGCATGATATTGTTCAATAAGTGGAATAGGCAAACCTAATATGGCTCTGGCATGTAAGGCAAACTCAGATAGATTCTGGGAAATTAAAGTTACCATTCCGGTATCATGAGGACGAGGCGATACTTCACTAAACCAAACTTTATCGCCTTTAACAAACAGTTCAACACCAAATAAACCGTGCCCGCCTAATGCTTCAGTTATTTTAGTTGCAATATCTTTTGCTTGCTCTAAAGCGTTACAAGACATTTGTTGAGGCTGCCAAGATTCCCGATAATCGCCTTTTTCCTGACGATGCCCAATCGGTTCACAATAAGAAACACCATTGATATGCCTAACTGTTAATAAGGTAATTTCGTAATCAAAGTCGATAAAACCTTCTATAATAACTTTACCGCCACCAGCTCGACCACCTTCTTGTGCATATTTCCAGGCTAATTGAAGATCAGTTTCACTGCGTAATAATGTTTGCCCTTTACCGGAAGAGCTCATCACTGGTTTAACTAAGCAGGGATAACCAATCTCTTTTACAGCATCTTTAAATTCTATTTCGGTTGAAGCAAACCGATAAGGTGAAGTTGGTAGATTTAGTTGCTCAGCAGCAAGGCGACGAATTCCTTCTCTATTCATGGTTAACGCGACTGCTTTTGCAGTGGGAATAACCGTAAATCCCTCTTGCTCTAACTCAACTAAAGTTTGCGTTGCAATGGCTTCAATTTCAGGAACAATAAAATCCGGTTTTTCCTGTTCAATAATTTTTCTCAGTTCATTACCATCTAGCATATTAATAATATGATAACGATGAGCAACTTGCATTGCTGGTGCATTAGCATAGCGATCAACAGCAATAACTTCACAACCAAACCTTTGTAGCTCTATCACAACTTCTTTAGCCAATTCACCTGCGCCACACAGCATAACTTTGGTTGAAGTCGGTGATAACGGCGTCCCTAATTTAGCCATAATGTCCTCATACTCAGTTAACTATTTTTAATATCCTAAAAATAAAAAATCGGGAAAACGCACCCGATTTTTTATTTACAATTACGCTTGATAAGGATCACGTAGAATCATGGTTTCGCTACGATCCGGACCTGTTGATATAATATCAATTGGTGTTTCGGTTAATTCTTCAATTCGTTTGATATAGGATTTGGCTGCTTGTGGTAAAGCATCATAACTTTTAATACCAAACGTTGACTCGCTCCAACCAGGCATAGACTCATATACAGGTTTTACTAAACTCCAATCTTCAGCAGCAGCTGGTGCATTTTTGATGACATCACCATTTGGTAATTGATAACCAACACAGATTTTGACTTCTTTAAGACCATCTAAAACATCAAGTTTAGTTAAACAGAAACCAGAAACTGAATTTAGTTGTACGGCTTTTCGTACAGCAACCGCATCAAGCCAACCAGTACGACGACGACGACCAGTTGTTGCACCAAATTCATTACCTTGTTTGCAAAGATATTCACCCACATCATCAAATAATTCAGTTGGGAAAGGGCCTGCACCGACACGAGTAGAGTAAGCTTTAACAATACCTAAAACATAACCAACATAACGAGGACCAAAGCCTGATCCTGTTGCTACACCGCCAGCAGTAGTATTTGAAGAGGTAACAAAAGGATAAGTACCATGATCAATATCAAGTAAAGTACCTTGCGCCCCTTCAAACATGATTCTTTCGCCTTTTTTCCGAGCATCTTCTAATAGTGTCGGAATATCTGCAATCATAGCCACTAAAATATCTGCAATCGCTAATGTGTCATCAAGGACTTTTTGATAATCAACCGCTTCAACTTTATAGTAATTTACTAATTGAAAGTTGTGGTATTCCATAACTTCTTTCAATTTTTCAGCAAATGCTTGGCGATCACGTAAATCACCTACACGCAATCCACGACGAGCGACTTTATCTTCATATGCAGGACCAATACCTCGACCTGTAGTGCCTATCGCTTTATTACCACGTGCTTTTTCTCGAGCTTGGTCTAATGCTATATGATAAGGTAATATTAAAGGGCATGATTCTGAAATTAGAAGTCTCTCTTTAACAGGGATACCATTTTCCTCAAGCTCTTTCATCTCTTTCATAAGAGCATCAGGACAAAGCACAACGCCATTTGCGATGATGCTAATGACATCATTACGTAAAATACCTGATGGAATTAAATGTAATACTGTTTTTTCACCATTAATAACTAAGGTATGGCCAGCATTATGTCCGCCTTGATAACGTACCACATATTTTGCTTTTTCTGTGAGTAAATCAACAACTTTTCCTTTGCCTTCATCACCCCATTGTGTACCTAGCACAACAACATTATTACTCATAGTTTATTTACTCATTGTATTATTTGTTAGACTTTAGTTTCATATATTGGAAAAATTCACTATCAGGACTAATGACCATAACATCATTACCTGTAAAACTTTGTTCATAAGCTTTCAAACTACGAATAAAACTAAAAAATTCAATATCTTTACCAAAAGCTTCTGCATAAAGTTTAGCTGCATTTGCATCACCTTCACCACGAATAGATCGAGCTTGGCGCTCAGCTTCCGATATTATTTTAGTTTTTTCAAATGTAGCTTTCGCTCTTATTTCTTCAGCTTTTTTAACACCTTCATATCGTTTTTCACGCGCAATAATATCACGTTCAGCTCGCATGTTAGCATAAATTGATCCTGACACTTCAGCAGGGAAATTGATTTGTTTGATTCGAACATCGATCACAACAACCCCAAAGGACCTCAAACTGGCTTTACTATTTTCAGGATCTTTTTTCGCATCATTGACCAATTTATCGATTGGTAAATTTTCTTCAACATCTTGCGGTGAACCATTTAATGCATCTTTAACACTTGCCATTAATGAATTTCTTGATTTGGTATCAGCATTAGTATCATTAATGATATCTCGGTTACTTAATTTACCTATTTCAGAACGCAAACGACCATTTAAACGAGCCAAGATTAAGTCATTAACATCATTACCACCAGCAATAGTTTCATAATAACGATTAAAATCTACAATTTTCCATTGCACAAAATAATCGACTATTAACTCTTTCTTATGAACGTTAAAAAAACGCTTTTCGTTATTATTATTTGAGCTATTAGTGGTTTGTATTTTAGCGTCGATTATTTTAATGCTATCAACAAGAGGCATTTTAAAATGGAGACCCGGTTGAGATAACCCAATAATCTTATTAAAACGTAAAACCACACCACGCGTGCCTTCTTCAATCACATAAACACTTGAATAAAGCCCAACAATTAAAATTAAAACTATAGGAATCAATAATTTTCGCATTTTTCTCTCCTTATCGACCCATAGCTCGGTTACTTCGATTAATAGAACTATTATTTTGAGTTGCAGTGTTATTAGTTGTAGTGTTATCAGTTGTAGCGTTTTGTGCTTCATTGTTATTTTGAGAAGTACTATCAACTGTTTCTGAAGCTGCTGGCGGGTTGTTATTGCCATCACTACTTAAATTTGATAAGTTTGCTGATTCAGGTTCAATTTTATTTTTCACTAATTTTTCTAACGGCAATACCAATAAGTTACCACTCTTATCATTAACAATCACTTTTTGGGTTTTAGTTAATACTTTTTCCATTGTTTCAATATATAAACGATCTTTAGTAATTTCAGGCGCTGCTTTATATTGTGGTAATAATTTTTCAAACCGTGCAACATCACCAGCTGCTTCTAATTCAACTTGTACTTTATAAGCATTTGCATCTTCTAAAATAGTGGCAGAACGACCTTCCGCTTGCTGAATTAACTGCACTTTATATGCTTCAGCTTTTTTTATTTCCCGCTCACTATCATTTTGAGCTCGAATAGCATCAGCATAAGCATCTTGCACTTCGACAGGAGGACGCGCTACTTGGAAGTTAAGATCGACAATAGTAATACCCATATCATAATGAGAAATAACATTGATGAGTTCTTCTTTTGTACTGTTCTCTAGAACTGAGCGTCCATCTGAAATAATTGCATCAATATTAGAGCTCCCAATAGATGTTCTAAGCGCACTATCTGCTGCTTGACGTAAGCTATCTTCAACATTAGTTACATTAAATAAATATTTAATAGGATCACTAATTCGATATTGAACATTCATTTCAACAAAGACTAGATTTTCACCGTTATAACTAGTCGTTATAATATCACCCTGAACATTAAAGTTATAAGTTCCTTGGGTATCTACTTTATAAACTGTATCAATAAATGCTGGATTCCAATTTAAACCAGGTTGGATAATTTCAGGTTGAACTTGTCCAAAACGAGTTATTACACCTCGTTGGTTTTGGTTGATGGTATAAAAACCACTTACCCCCCAAATCAAAGCAAGCACTAAAATCATCGACATAATAATTTTAGAAGAACTCAAGTTAATATCTGAGGAACCTCGATTATTACTTGATCCACCTCTTTTTAAGAGATCTTTAATTTGATCAAATATTCCTCCCGACGAAGAATTGGAAGGTTTTTTGTTATTTCCCCATGGGTCGTTATCTTGTCCGTTATTGCCGGGCTGATTCCACGCCATATTTTATATGCTCCATTTAACAATTAGTTGTTATTTTTGCGTATTGATTAAGTATAACAGATCTGGCTCTTGTTTACAGAGGCGATTCCATTCAATTAAAGGTATTCTTATATTTAGGTGAAAACTCCCATCATCTTCAATGACTTCATTCTCCACTGCATTTAATTTATATAGACGACTTCTAAGTTTAGCTAAATAAGGAGGTAAGTTTAATTGGCAAACTTGAATTTGCCCAGAGAGCCTCTCTTTTAATGCGGTAAATAAAAGATCTAATCCTAAACTATTTTGAGCTGAAATCCAAACGCGAATTGGTACACCATTTTCGTCCCGATCAATACTCGGTTCCTTACCTTCTATTAAATCAATTTTATTCATCACTAACAAAGTAGGAATATCATGTGCATCAATTTCCAGTAATACCTCATCAACGGCATGAATATTATCTAATATATTAGGATCAGCTGCATCAACAACATGTAATAGTAGTGATGCCTCCTGTGTTTCTAATAAAGTTGCTTTAAAAGCAGCAATAAGATCATGTGGTAAATGACGTATAAATCCGACTGTATCAGCTAAAACAACCTCTCCAACATCCTCAACATTAATGCGTCTTAAAGTCGGATCTAGCGTTGCAAACAATTGATCGGCAGCATAAACTTCAGCATTAGTTAATGCATTAAAGAGAGTCGATTTACCAGCATTTGTATAACCAACTAATGATACCGTTGATAAATCTGCTTTACTTCTAGATTGACGATTTTGATTGCGCTGTTTTTCAACTTTAGCAAGTCTTGATAAAATTAATTGAATACGATGGCGAATTAATCTTCTATCAGTTTCTAACTGAGTTTCACCTGGTCCACGAAGGCCAATTCCACCTTTTTGGCGTTCTAAATGAGTCCAACCACGAACTAATCGAGTAGATAAATATTGTAATTGTGCTAATTCAACTTGTAATTTACCTTCATGTGTTCTAGCGCGCTGAGCAAAAATATCGAGAATTAATCCAGTTCTATCTACTACGCGACATTCACATAATTGCTCAAGATTGCGTTCTTGGGTCGGTGTTAAAGTATGATTAACTAAAATGACTGAAGCATTTAGTTCTTTTACTTTATCGGCGATTTCTAATGCTTTTCCTTCACCAATAAAATATTTAGCTTGTGGGGACTTTTTTGAGGTTGTCACAATATCGAGAATTTCAATTTGAGCAGAAGAAACAAGCACTTCAAACTCTTTTAAATCCTCGATATCGCTTTCTTGAGGGAAGAATACATGGACTAATAAGGCAGATTCACCACCTTTATATCGCTCAAACAATCACATTCTCCACCCAACTAATTAGCTTTCGCTGTCCTCTTCAGGTTGTGATATCAATCCAGAAATTGGTCTTGATGGTACCACAGTTGAGATAGCGTGCTTATATACCATTTGGCTAACAGTATTTTTTAATAAAATAACAAACTGATCAAATGATTCAATTTGTCCTTGTAATTTAATACCGTTAACTAAATAAATAGATACAGGAATATGCTCGCGACGAAGCAAATTTAAATAAGGATCTTGTAATGACTGCCCTTTTGACATGAGTTTATCCTTTAAGATGAAATAAAAATATAAAGATAAAATAAGTTTACAATCAACATAATAATTTAATTGATCGCAATATAAAATACTTATGTAGTATTTACCAAAATAACATAAAAAACTCAGCTCTTAAACTAATCAACAGTAATTTATGCACAAATAACTAAAAATTTAATAAATTAACGAAATTTATACAAACAAGTAACCTTAATCGTTAAGAAAAGTAGAAATTTTTTTAAGAAATGAAAAAATTTAGCGTATTATAATAACCAATAGAAAAAATACCAAAAACTATTACTACTATTTGTAACTTAAAAAATCTGATTAAGAACTGAATCTATATTATCATTATTTAACCATGTTATCGATTGTTTCCAACCTCTAAGCCATGTAATTTGCCTTTTTGCTAATTGGCGAGTAGCACAAATTCCTTTAAAAACCATTTCATCATAACTGGTATCGCCATTTAAATATTCCCACATTTGACGATACCCTACGCAACGTATAGAAGGTAGATTTAAATGAAGATCGGGTCGCTGCATAAGTTTTTTTACTTCATCTTCAAAGCCTTGATCTAGCATTTGTAAAAAGCGTTGTTCAATTCGTTGATGTAATTCTGCTCTATCTTCCGGCATGATAGCTAATTGCATAATATCATAAGGTAATGCATCACCACTTTCTTTAGTTAATTCAGTTAAACTTTTACCAGTAATAAGATAAACCTCTAATGCTCGATTAAGGCGTTGTGGATCATTGGGATGGATTCGCTGAGCTGATACAGGATCAACTTTTTTTAACTCCTCATGAATCGCTTGCCAACCTAATCGATTTGCTTTTTCCTCAATTTGATCTCGAATATCACTATTTGCCGCTGGAAGAGGAGAAAGTCCTTCGATTAACGCCTTAAAATACAACATTGTTCCACCAACTAATAATGGCGTTCGGCCATTACTTAATGATTTTTCTATTTCTACAATCGCATCATGCCTAAAGTTAGCAGCAGAATAACTTTCTGCAGGGTCACAAATATCAATAAGTTTATGTGGATATTTAAGTTGTTCTTCTTTAGTTGGTTTTGCACTGCCAATATCCATACCTCGATAAATAAGTGCGGAGTCAACACTAATAATATCTATAGGATACTTGTCGTAAAGCGCCATGGCATAAGCAGTTTTACCCGATGCGGTTGGCCCCATTAACGAAATAATTTTTGGTTTATTCATGATAAAATTGATTGTGAAAAAGATTGAAGATCAATCGGATATAAAAAGCTATCTTGTTGTAATAAATTAATATCTATCTGTTCTAATTGTACTAATAACTCGATAGCTTTAGTTATATTCCAATTTTCAACAGAATCATCTCCACAATTTTCAACCAACCAAGCTATAATTTGCGTTGGATCGAGCACATCCTTACCGGATGATAAAAGAAACGAAATTAAAGTTGGTAATAATTTTTGCCAATTTGTAGTTCTTAACATTTTTGGCACATTATGCAAATGCAATTTTGCTTTATCAATATAAAAATCAAAGCCTAAAAACTTCAATTGTTCTTGATAATCATTTAATACTTTTTGTTCTTTCTTATTAATCAAAATTGTCAATGGAATGAGTAATCTTTCTGACTCGTTAGATAATAATTTAACTGAATTTACTTTCTGTTGAGCAACCGACAACTTCATTAACATGAACTTTTGTTGATTATTTTCTGATTTTTCAATTAAGGCTATATCTGGTTGAATAACCGTTAATACTTTACCAAATTGTATTAGTGAAGATCTATCAATTTGCTGATGTAGTGATTGCAAAGGTACATTTCGTTTAGGAAACAATCCCTCAATAACCGCTTGTTGTGGTGCAGTTATAGAACTATCATCATCCGATAATTCAAAAGATTTTAAGAGCGTTTTTTCTATTGCTCCTTTTAACTTAGTATCAACCAATTGCCCATATAGTCTATTTTCTTTAACATGATTAATAGCTTTTTTAGGTAATGCGCTAGTTGGTGAATAAGTTTTATTCTCAGTTTTATTATTAAAAATATTCTCACCAGCTGCTTGTCGATTCGGCATCATTAGCACATTTTCGTCATTGGCAAGTTGTTGGTTTGACTCAAGCGCCATGACAATAGCTTGATAAACAAAGTCATGCACTAATCTTGCTTCATGAAAACGCACTTCATGCTTAGCTGGGTGAACATTCACATCAATTTGTTTAGGGTCGATCTGTAAAAAAATGACATAACTCTGTTGTTCATTAGTCCGGCTACTATAAGCTTGACGCAAAGCATGATTAATTAATTTATCTTTTATTACCCGCCCATTAACATAAAAATATTGCAACTCACTCACTTCACTGCTACTTACCCATCCTTGGATGAATAAATCATTATGTTGCCAATCTAATTTTATCGCTTTTTGAACAAATGTACGTCCACAAACTAATTCAACACGTTTTTCAAGAAGTGATTCTCGATACTGTTTGACGAGTTTCCCATTGTGCTGCAAATTAAAAGTAATATCAGGTCTAGCAAGTGCAATTCGACGAACAAACTCCTCAATATGCATAAATTCTGTTTTATCAGTTTTAAGAAAGCGACGTCTAGCAGGCGTATTGTAAAACAGATCAAGAACTTCAACCGTTGTTCCAACAGGATGTGCAGCCGGTTTAATTGTTGGTTTCATTTCACGACCTTCAGCATAAACTTGCCATGCCTCAGACTGATCGGCTGTGCGTGAAGTTAAGGTTAACCGAGCAACAGAACTGATACTTGCCAGCGCTTCACCACGAAACCCCAAACTCATTATGGTATCTAAATCATCCAACGTATTAATTTTGCTGGTTGCATGGCGAGCTAAAGCTAATGCCAATTCATCTTTAGCAATACCATTACCATTATCACGAATACGAATTAATTTACTGCCACCTTGTTCAACATCAATATCAATTTGAGTACTACCAGCATCAATGCTGTTTTCAACTAACTCTTTGATCACCGATACTGGTCGTTCAACCACTTCACCAGCAGCGATTTGGTTAGCTAATTGAGGAGATAATATATGAATAGCCATTAATGCTGTTTTCCAAATTTAGGGTTCTGTTTGACATAATTTTTTATACCTTGATAAATCAATTTAGCAATTTTATCTTGGTGGGCATTACTTGCTAACAAACTTTCTTCAGTTTCGTTAGTAATAAATCCAACTTCAATTAATATTGAAGGGATATCAGGTGAACGCAATACACCTAAACTTGCATGTTCAGGCCTATTCTTATGCAATTTAATAACACCTTTCATCTCTTTTAAAACCTGAGTGGCTAATTCATAGCCAACCTGCTGTGAATATGAAAACTGTAAATCTAATACTGCTTGGCTTAAATTTTGGTCATGATCATCACTTAATGCATCACCAGCACCGCCTAATAGTTGAGATTGCTTTTCATCTTGTTCAAGCCAGCGCCCCAATTCTGTATCCGCTCGCTTAGTAGATAATACCCAAACTGATGCACCAGACGCGCTGCGATTAGGTGCGGCATCTGCATGAATAGAAATTAATAGGTTTGCTTTACTTTTACGAGCAATATCAGAACGCTGAGGTACAGAAATAAAATTGTCCGTGCTACGTGTTAATACGCCTTTGAAGTTAGGATCTTTATTCAATAAATTAGTTAATTTTTTTGCTATCGAAATGGTGACATTTTTTTCGTATAACTTATTTTTACCAACGGCACCAGAATCCTTACCACCATGACCAGCATCAACAGCAATGATAACTTGTGAAGCATAAACTGAGCCACAAAGCAGTAATAATATAAAAAAAGTGAGTATTTTTTTCATTTTTTTCGCTAATTTTATTGGTTAATAATAGCTTGCCCTTTTTCACTGTTTGCTTGCAAACAAACTGTGCGTTCAAGCGCCAAATAAGCCAAATGAATTTCAATATCAGCAGGAGGTAAAATACCTTCAGCCTGCATAGGCCACTCAATTAAGCAAATTGATTTCGATGAAAAATATTCACGAATCCCCATAAACTCTAACTCTTCTGGATCAGCTAATCGATATAAGTCAAAGTGATATACTGAAAACAGATCAAATTGATAAGGTTCAACAAGAGTATAAGTCGGACTTTTAACATTTCCGACATGCCCGAGCTGCTGCAAAAAGCCACGGCTAAACGTTGTTTTACCAGCACCAAGATCGCCTATCAGATAGATAACAATTGCACTATCATGATTAGACAAATATTTTAAACACTGCTCAGCCAATTGTTGACCAAACAAAATTGTTTCTTGTTCATTGGCTAAAATAATAGGTTTCATGACGAATTCTTTGCTCAATAAATAGTCCTTATTATATACTAATAAAGATGTACCAAGTAAAATTAACTCTAATTTATATCAAAAAAAGTTGAGGAACGGGGTTTTTGAAGGGTAATTTAAAGGTAAAAGGAACAAATGCTACATACCATCACAACAAATAACCAATCAACAATTGATCCAACGCTAATTTCAGCGCAAGATGCAGTACTTTTCTGGCAAAATGGCGTAATTATAGCTTGTCAAAATAATCCCATATTGAAGGCTATTTTACAAAATACCCAAAATTGTTTTGTGCTTGATAATGATAT
Source organism: Gilliamella sp. B2785 (assembly GCF_026537005.1). Classification (NCBI taxonomy): domain Bacteria; kingdom Pseudomonadati; phylum Pseudomonadota; class Gammaproteobacteria; order Orbales; family Orbaceae; genus Gilliamella; species Gilliamella sp. B2785. Next base: position 11,300 of record NZ_JAFNNC010000007.1, read on the forward strand.
TAATGCTCGTAGTTTAGCTTCACTAATAGATCCAAGAGTAAAAATAATCAGTATGCAGCAGGTTGTTGATTTAACTGTTAACTATTTCCCACAAATGAATTGGGAGTAATTTGACTAATTATCTTAAACCAGTATTTATCTTAATATCACTGCTACCATCTTCAATTTGCAAATAGGCTTACCTCAGTTTAATATAATTTTTAACAATAGTTGGTAAACATACAAAATTTAATGGCAAACTTATTAAGTCTTTTAGAAATCAATTCATTATTAAAAAAAGGTGAAGTGGTTGCTTATCCAACTGAAGCTGTTTTTGGTTTAGGTTGTGATCCCGATTGTGAATCAGCAGTTTTTAAATTGTTAAAATTAAAACAACGTTCAGTTGAAAAAGGTTTAATTTTAATTGCGAGTCACTATGAACAACTGATCCCTTATATTGATCAATCGGCTTTGACTCAAGTTCAAAAACAGATGGCTATTGATAGTTGGCCCGGTCCTAATACTTGGGTTTTTCCGAAAAATGTTAATACACCAAATTTTTTGAGCGGAAAATATCATTCTATCGCCGTTCGCGTTACTGATCATCCATTAGTATGTAAACTTTGTGATTTATTTGGTAAGCCATTAGTTTCGACCAGTGCCAACCTTTCTGGTCATCAATCTTGTAAAACAGCAATAGAAGTTGCAAACCAATTTGGTCAATTTTTTCCAATTTTAGATGGTAAAACCGGTGAGCGTTCACAACCATCAATCATCCGGGATGTCCAAACTGGTACTATCATTCGACAAGGATAATATTATGCAAAATTTATACATTGGCGTAATGTCAGGTACCAGTATGGATGGTGTTGATATTGCATTAGTTGATATTACTGATGGGAATATTACTTCGATTGCTAGTGATTGCTACCCAATGCCAACTGAAATTAAAAGCCAATTATTAACGCTTTGTAATAGTAAGCAAACTACATTACAAGCGCTCGGTGAGCTTGATCACCAACTTGGTATGCTTTACGCAAAAAGCATTGATCAGTTTATAAAGCAAAATCATATTGATAAAAAACAAGTTAAAGCCATTGGTTGCCATGGGCAAACTATTTATCATTCTCCTAATAGCCAACATCCCTTTACTATGCAAATTGGTGATGCCAATATCATTGCTGCTAAAACAGGCATTACAACAATTGCTGATTTTCGTCGTAAAGATATGGCTTATGGTGGCCAAGGAGCACCATTAGTTCCAGCTTTTCACAAAGCGATATTCTTAAATCCGTCAATTAACTGTGTTGTTTTAAATATTGGTGGTATTAGCAATATTTCCGTTCTAATACCAGGCCAACCTGTAATTGGTTATGACACTGGGCCAGGCAATGTTTTACTTGATAGTTGGATAAATAAAAATCTAGGAAAAAACTACGATAAAGACGGTTTATGGGCCAAATTAGGAAAGGTAGATCAACGTTTATTAAATGCGTTATGTGATGAAAATTATTTTCAACTACCAGCCCCAAAAAGTACTGGTAGAGAATTATTTAATTTAACTTGGCTTAACCAAAAACTCAGTAACTTCAATCTAAACGCTCAAGATATTCAAGCAACACTCGTTGAATTTACTGCTACCACTGTTGCTCATGAGATTAATAAATTATCAATAAATGCTCATTTACCTTGTCAATTGCTAGTTTGTGGCGGAGGGGCAAAAAATCCTCTGATTATGAATCGATTGTCAGCATTATTACCAAAATGGGAAGTTTTGACCACAGATGTGAAAGGGGTAAGCAGTGACGATATGGAAGCGATTGCTTTCGCTTGGCTTGCATATTGTAGGATGAATAATATTCCATCTAATATTCCAGAAGTAACTGGAGCAAACCAAGCGGTAAGCTTAGGAGTTATTTATCAATAATAACCTTTAATCTGATAATTTTGATTGCTTATTATAACCAATTAGTTCAGATATTTTTGCGGCAGCTTGGCTAATTTCACCGACAAGTTTAGCTTCATCTTCTGCTGTATTACATCTAAAGATAGAGGTTGATAAACTTAAGGCTGCAATAATATTACCTAAACGATTATAAATTGGCACAGCAAAACAACGTAAACCAAGCTCTGATTCTTCATCATCTTTGCCATAACCTAAACGTTTAACTTCATCAAGTTCAGCAAAAAATGCCTCTTTATTAGTGATTGTTTTAGGTGTGTATTGAACAAAATTAATGCCGTTTACTAAACTTTTTTTGCTTTCATCATCTAACCAAGCCAATAAAACCTTACCTAATCCACTGGCATGTACAGTTGCTTGATTACCAATTTTAGAGGTTAAACAAAGACTATACTGTTCAGATGCCACTTTATTAATATAAATAATTTGGTCACCTTCACGAACGGCTAAATGGATCGTTTCTTTAGTTTTATCCCTTAGCTTTCTCATTTCTAAATCAGCAATAGCTAAAAAGTTTTGGTGATAAAGTACACGGTTGCCTAAATCAAGTAATTTTAAATTAAGAGAATATTTATCTGAATCTTCTTCTTGATTAACATAACCTAATGATTTCATGGTTTGTAAAAAACGATAGGCTGTGCTTTTGGGCATCATTACTTTTTGCGATAATTCTGATATAGCAATGTCTTTAGATTCGGATAAAGCTTCTAAAATTCCGAAAACTTTTAAAACCGAAGCAACCGATTCTGGTGAGCTATCATTCATTATTAGCACATCTCCTTACTAAAAATTAGTCATTATTCTATTATTAAATGATCAACTAGAACAAATCAAAATTATCGAAAGTATATCATAATTAATAATGAACTAGCTATTTTATAAAAAATCTAATCTTTGAGGAGTAAACATATCAAGCAAAACACCAGCTTGTTTGCAAACACAACCATGTTCAATATTGGGTTTTTTATATAATGTATCACCAGCACGAACAATCTTAGTCTCATCACCGATAGTAAATTCAAATTCACCAGACAAAACATAGGTTAGTTGTTCATGTGGATGATGATGCATCGCACCAATTGCGCCAGTTTCAAAATGAACTTCAACCGCCATCATATTACCATCATGAGCTAAAATTTTACGTTTAACCCCATTTCCTAAATCAATTAATTCAATATCTGAATTAAAACAAAACATGACATTACTCCTAAATTTATAAAAAAACAGAGATAATAAATAATATCCTTTTATTTTATTATCTCTTAAATTATCTAATTTTTAACCTTATTTTATTAAGGTTGTTTACCGATATAAGCTAAAATACCACCATCAACATAAAGAATATGGCCGTTAACAAAATTCGATGCTTCCGATGCTAAAAATACGGCTGCACCAGCTAAATCATCAGGAGTCCCCCATCGGCCTGCCGGTGTTTTAGCAATAATGAACTGATCAAATGGGTGACGAGAACCATCTGCTTGTTTTTCACGTAATGGCGCAGTTTGAGGTGTGGCAATATAACCTGGACCAATACCGTTACATTGAATATTGGCATGACCAAATTCAGAACAGATATTTTTGGTTAACATTTTTAAACCACCTTTAGCCGATGCATAACCTACAACCGTTTCACGACCAAGTTCACTCATCATTGAACAGATGTTGATAATTTTGCCACTTCCTTTTTTGATCATTGAAGGAAGGACTGCTTTTGCCATAATAAATTGACCTGTTAAGTCGATATCAATAATTTTACGATAATCAGCCGCACTTGTTTCAAGCATTGATTTGCGTTGAATAATACCAGCATTGTTGACTAAAATATCAATCACACCATGTTCTTTTTCAATTTGAGCAATCGATTTTTCAACAGCAGCTTCATCCGTAATATCAAATAGATAGCCATGGGCATCAATACCAGCTGCTTTATAAGCATCAAGTCCTTTTTGTAAATTTTCAGGCACGACATCATTAAATACGATTTTCGCTCCGGCACCGGCTAATGATTTTGCTATCTCAAAACCGATGCCATAAGAAGCGCCCGTTACCAGCGCTATTTTATTGTTGAGTGAAAATTTATTTAAAATCGACATAATTATATTCTCCGTTATAGTTATGATAGACAAAAAGGTCTATCACATTTCTTCTAATATGTTAGCTGGCACTTTGGTTAAATAAAGTGCAGGTTCATCTTGTGCATCACATGAATATAAAACGTATTTATTATCAGGTGAAAATGATGGATGAGGGTGAGTAACTTGACGATCACCATCTAAAACTCGCCATGTACTATTATGCTTAACCAACTTATGAGCTGTTTTTGTTTTAGGTGCTAAAATATAAAGCCATGGATCATTTTCAATTTTATAGCCACTTGTATCAATTACATCTACAGGACTGCCTGTTCCATCACCAATATAAAGAGTGCCATCAAAATTACTCATTAAGTGCGAACAAGCTGGCATCTCCATAATTTCTTTATCTTCATCAGTTACCGGATTATAAAGACGAATATATCGTTCTTGTTGCCCTTTCATATAAGATACATAAGCTAATCCAGAACCATCTGGAACCCAAAATTCATGAGTGCAACTTTCACCAGGTAAATTATCATGCGCTTTTCGTTCATTTTTACCATCACGATCAACCAACCAAATTCTTGCATCAACTAAATCATGAGGACCTTCATGGCAAAATGCGATAGTTTTATCATCAAAAGGTCTAAAAATTGGGTGACCTAGCCATACATTCTGATCAATAACTGTTTTAGCTACACCTGTTTCTATATCAATCTTGATTAAACGGCAGTGTGGATTCTTATCATAAAATGCTTTAAATATTGTCCAATCGGTAAGTGGCGTCCAATCTTTTTTATCAATTTCAATCCCAACAATTTCATTACAATCACTATTAGCAACCCATGTGCCATAACCAACCCATTCATCAGGAACAGTATAAACATTTTTTTCTTCTAACGTTTCAAGATTAACTTGTTGTAAGTTGCGTTCATTTTTAACATAGTATAAAAATTTATCATCTGGTGATAAAAAACCACCGAAAGTATTATCGCCAGGTCCTTCAGTAAGTTGTTTTGCTGTTTGTTTTTCAATATCGAGTAAATAATAGTTACGATGAGTATCAAATTCACCAGCAAAAAGTAATTTTTGACCATCATTGGTAAAACATTTTTGATAAAAATAATTACGGTGGCATAAAATACCTTCTGGCGTTAACCGAATAATTTCATTTTTTGAATCTTCATCTGTAAATGATGAATATGATAGCCTTACGATATTCCCCTTAGCCATATGAACTCCCTGAATATAAATATAATTAAATGTTTAAAAGATTTTCATTTATTAAATATAGTAATATAAAAATTAAGACGTTTTTGTGACTTTCATCACATTGCAATAAATTTATTAAAACATCGTTTTATTTTAGTTAAAAAAATTGATATATTTTTGGGTAGGATTATAATGAAAACGAAATGTACTAATATGCAATTAGTTATTATTTCTATCAAAATAGAGGAAAATCATGAAAATAGCACTAATGAACGAATTTAGCCAAGCTGCTAAAAATCCAATTATTTTAAATGAATTAAAAAACGCAACTGAGAAATATGGACATACTGTTTTTAACGTTGGCATGGATGGCGACAATGATAAAAAATTAACTTATGTTCATTTAGGTATTATTAGCGCTATTTTATTAAACAGTAAAGCCGTTGATTTTGTTATCACAGGTTGTGGAACAGGACAAGGCGCATTAATGGCGTTAAATGCATTCCCTGGTGTTAACTGTGGTTATTGTATTGAACCTACTGATGCTTATTTATTTGCACAAGTAAATAATGGTAATGCGTTATCACTTGCTTTTGCTAAAGGCTTTGGTTGGGGTGCAGAACTCAATGCTCGTTATATTTTTGAAAAAGCATTTGATGGCGAAAAAGGATTGGGTTATCCACCTGAGCGTCGTGAATCTCAAAATGCTAATGCTGTAATTTTAAATGATATGAAAAATGCAGCAGGAAAAAGTTTAATTGATGCATTGAAATCAATTGATCAATCATTACTTAAAGATGCGATCAGAGGTGAGCGTTTCCAAAAATGTTTATTTGAAAATAGTCAAGATCCTGAAATAACCAATTACATCAAAAGCTTACTAGCTTAATTTAGAGTTTACTACATCCTTCAATTTTGTGCCATTTCAACTTAACTGGTGAAATGGCTCAATTCACTATTTTTAATCGTTTCTAACTTAATAGAATAAATTCTAATGTATTTTTCATTAACAAATGATTAAACCGATTTAATTTAAAAATGGAGGAATGAGATTGCTGATTGAAAAGATTAAAAGTGCTAAATCTTACTAGATCTAGCACTCTATTATTTTAATTATTTAGCTTTATTTTTTTCGATTAGCGTTTTTAGCTCTTTTGGTAACACTATATTACCGTTTTTATCTCGAGTGATTTTAAAGTCACTATTTCCTTTCCATAATTGATTGCTGGTTACAGATTTAAAATCTTTACTTTTAATCTGTGGTCCAAATGAATCTTTTATCGCTGATTGCCAACTATCACGAATAGAATAATTGTGTTCAAAAATGACCACTGGTTTTAAAAATTCATAAGGATTAGCACGTAAAATATAATTATACCTCGCACTATTGATCGAAATATTATTATTCATGATATAAGAACCAGTATTAAAATTATCAGTAAAGCCATCCATATTATTATTTAAGGAAATTGAATTGATAATTTTATGATTTACCGGTTGACCTTCTGCTCCTAATTTAAAGCCATTACCTATACTCCCTTTAGCAATATTGGGTTTTGAAAAAGGAAAACCGTTTGAATATGTAACAGAACTATCAATTAATACCGGATCATTTGGGCCATCTTCAATCTTGTTATAAAGATCGAAACCATCATCAGTATTATTATGAGCAATACACCCTCTAAATACATTCCCTTTACCAACACCCAATTTAGCGGCAAAACCATCAGCATTTTTACCTGATTTATCCATATTATTATAAGAATCAGAGTTAAGAATTAGGTTATAAGATGGCCAATAAATTCGATTTTGATTTTTCTTTTTAGCTGAGATTGCCAAACCTGTATCACTATTATTACGTGTAATAACTTGATCAATCACATTATGACTGCCCGAAATTCTTAAATAAGCTGGTTTATTATCTTTATCATCAATATTTCCATCAAAGATAACCTGCTTAATAGACCAATAGTTGCTATCTAAATTAAACGTAGTGTTAATAAAAATCGCTTTATGCTTATTAATGGCTTGTATGGTTTTTAATTTACCGGGTAATCCACTTAATTGAGCCGGAAGAGTTATGCCGTCATAATAACCATCCATCAAATGAATAATACCGCCCGGTTCAACGCTATTAACAGCCGTTTCGAAATCAACCGGTGATTGTTTGGTACCTTTATTATCCTTTTTACCTTCTGGCGAAACAATAATATTAGATAAATTTTCAATCGATGATTTATTTAGATTAATTGTAAAAATTTGAGTATTATTTTTAGCATTATCAGTAAACTCAACAGTAAAGGTATTAGTTCCATCTTTTAGCTGAGCTGGAAACTGTAATAACTTACCAACTTCCGCATTCAACGTTTTATTAATTTCTTTAACAAATACGGTACCTGAAGTATTTGGAAAAAATTGTAATGTATAATTTTTACTATATACATCATTTGGTGATGATAAAATTAACGTTGGTTTAACATCAACAATTACCTCAGGTTTAGCGGGTAATTTATCATAATCAACCGTTATATCACTGAGGGTTAATTTAGAATTTTTGAACTCAACTTTTGCGTTTCTAGAAGCAAAAAAGCCGACATAAATATTTTTGTTATCTTGTTGATTTAAGAATCCTGAATAATCATTGGTTGCCCACTGTTTCTCTTCACCAGTCGCATTATTTTTCATCGATAAGATAAATTGATCTGCCGTTCTGGTCATTGTTAAATGCATACTTTTAACATCAACATAATTAACATTTTCAACATAACCAACTTTCTCAATTGATATGCCTTCATTACCCCATGCTTTTTTTACACCATCACGTACTAAGCCGGTTACTTTTACTAAATTATCATTTTTTTGATTTTGAGTAATTAATGCATTCATAATTACATTTGAAGCATTTGGAAACTCCTCATAACCAGCCGGCTGAGGATCACTTCTAGCTACGCCAATAGTATCACGAGCAAATAAACCCACCGCTTCTTGAGCGGCAGGCGTTTTTCCATCCACTTCAGGTCCTATTTGCTCTAAGGTAACATCACTTTCTAAAGTAAAAGTTTGATTAACGGGTAATTGAGTATAAAAAACCACCATTCCATCATGCGAGTTAGCAATTTTACCGCCTCGACTTTCTAAATAGAAATCTGACGGTAATTGATAAGGTTGATTTGGAACTAAATAATCTTTTTGACCAGCAATCCATGCATTATTGGTTCCCACTTTTTCAGGCTTGATAAGTGAGGCAAAATTTAAGTCAGTCGATTGGCCAAATGCTATCGCTTTCCACTCTTGTGCAGAAGCTGCGCTAACATAAAGCGAAGACAGACAAAGTATTGAAGTTAATATTTTTTTCATTATGGGTCCTAACATTTTGTTTATTTCAATAATTCTAAAGCTTTCCACTACCGACTAATCGTCCATAGTTTTTACTAAATTGCTTAATATCATCCACGCTATATTGATAAGGCACAGACCAATTCAAATTATCAACAAAACCACATGATGATAATTTCAACTTAGATTGATTAAATAGAGAATTATTATCCCGAAGGTTATCGCCTTTAAACTGTTTAGCTACTTTGCAGTTATCTTTTAAACCATCAATCATAAATTGATTATTTTCCGAAAGCACACTACCTTTATAGCCTAAGCCAATAGAGTATTGATATGGGTATACAGTTTTAGATTTATTAACCGATCCTTTAAACAGGTTGTTATACATGTGGATTTTGCCGAACCTTACTCTTGGTGCGCGTTGAGTGATGTCTAAAAAAACATTATGATGAAGCGTGATATTTAACTTATTCTCATCCTGATCAGCATTTTTATCACTATGGCCAATTAACATAGTTTTATCATGGTTTTCAAATAGACAATAAGAGATAGTAATGAAATCACTACCACGCTTAATATCCAATAAACCATCATGTTGTACATATTTCCAGCCATCTTTTTCCTGATACATATCATCGGTAAATTTACCATCAGTTAGAGTGACATGATCAATCCAAACATAAGTTGAGGTAATAATATTTATCCCATCCCATTCAGCATTCCATCCATCTCCCTCTTCAAATTTTGGCGCAACATCAATTGGTGCTTCAATTTTTAAATTTCGAATAATGACATTATTTACTTTAGACAACATAAGTGAACCATTGATAAAACCAGCATTATTACCTACACCAATTAATGTGGTATCACTAGGAATTTTGATCAACGAACGAGATTTTTGATCATCAAAGTCTTTGTAAGGTTTGCCTTCACTAATATCTATAATCCCAGAGACTTGAATAATACGAGGCTGATTTTTATTGATCGCAATCGCATCTAAAAGATCTTTTTTGTTATTCACCATAAAGATCATTTTTTCATTTGCTTTAGCGCCACCGATCGTGCCCGTATTTGTCGCTAAATCATAACCACCAAAACCGTCTCTAGGTGCAACATCACGAGCTTCTCTAATTTTGATAGGAGACGGAGATAATGCATGACATGCAGCAATAGATGAATTAATTGCCAAAGGAACTAATAGCGCAATGATTAATTTTTTCATTTAACAAATACCTTTTATTAGTTAATCTGAGTTTGATCGAAAGTGATTCCTTGCTGTAACCAAGGATCGTTGTTTATGGCATTAGCAATAATTTTGGCGATAGCTAATGCGCCTTTTTCTTGAAAATGCGTAGCATCAGGATTGTTAATCACGCCAGAAGTTTGATTTTTATAATAAGGATATTGAGGATCATTAGGATCTACAGCTAACCAGTAAGACTGCCAGTCATCTTTGTGTTGGTTCGCAAAATCAATACTAAATGACTCCAAATCAATTAAAGCAACTTGATTAACTTTTGCCGTATGTTTAATCGTATTCGAATAATCTCCCCAATAAGCAAAACCTGGTTTATTGGCGGTATAATGCATATGACTAACAGGATTAGTATTTTGATAAGCAATGTTATTATTCTTATCTTTATAACGGGTGACTGGTGTCATTAAAATTGGCGTCATATCCAACGCTTTTGCCACAGAGAGATAACCTTCTAAAGAGGATTGGAATGACATATTTTCTTGCGTTGATGGATACTGTTTTTGGTTGTTATCATCATTAGGATAAGTGCATAAATTAGCAACATCCACTTTACCTCGTTTCGGATTGTTACCGTTACATTTTTCATCATTATGTCCAAAAGCGATGATCATATAATCGCCTTTTTTCATTAAAGGGATCAATAAATCGAACCATCCTTCAGTTTTGAAACTACGGCTTGAACGGCCTGACTGTGCGCCATTGATGACAACCGTATCAGCCTTATCATCAATAAACTGATCAAAAACTTGGCCCCATCCCATTCTTGGATAAACTTTTTTATCATAATTGGACGCAGTCGAATCACCTAAAATAAAAATACGTTGCTTAGCATTTATATTTCTTTCTTTTTGCTTAACTGCCTGATCATAATCAAAAGGTGAATCTTGGCTAATGGGTCTTAAACGCATATCAAACAATACAGTACCACTTACTTTACCAGTAGAAGAATCGTATCCACGATTAAAGTACATTACATTAAGTAGCTTGTTAATATCTGGATTTTCGGTGGTAAGTGGATCAAAAGAATTAGCAATAATACCTACTTGGCGTAATGCTTTATCAAACAGCATATGATAATTTTTATAAGCATGGCTTAACGCAGCATCATCTATTGAAAAAGATAATTGATTATCAGTAAATTGTTCTGGGCCTAGAAGATTGATTTGTTTAGCTAGTTCACTAGTTAAAAAATCAGTTAATGGATTAATATTAACAGTATTTTTTTCATCTTTTTGTAAGGTATGAACGTATGAAACCAAACAATTACCGTTACACATTTGCCCTTCATCCGCTTTTCGGGCAAGTGAGTTTTCATTACTAAAAACAATTAGTGGTGGAGTCAGTTCAGAAACATCTTGTTGATAAAACCCATCGCTATTAGTCGCCGTTTTTAAAATTTTATTATTCACATCACGGACTATCACCGATGAAACAACTGGTTTATTAACATAAACATAACCTTGTATTACAGTACTTGCCAATACTTGATTGATTGAAGTGACAACCAATAAAAATCCGAAAAAAATTTTCTTTATCATTTTTTCACCACTAACTGTTTTTAACACTTTTATCGATTAAAATAAATAAGATAATCCTAGTGCTAACTTAGCTTCCCTTGCGTCAGAATGAACACTTTTTGCCACATCTTCTGCAGCAAAGTTAACTTGCCAAACTTTGGTTGCTTGCCAATTTATATCCAGTTCTTGTTGATAATCATGCTTTTTATCATTGTGTAATACATAGTTTCCTTTTAAGTATGAGAAGCGATAGCCAATGTTCCAATCAGGAGTTAGATTAATATCAGTACCTATATCAAAACGATTGCGCGCTCGATTATCGACATAACCTTGAACACTATCTTCGCGTTTACTTCTTGAAACTTTGCGATATTCAAATCGATATTGGCCATAAAAAGATAGATCATCACTTTGTAACCAAGTCAATTTTAAAGCGGGAGAATAACGAACACCTGGACGTTGTGAATCACTTACATCACCTAACTGATAATGGGGTAAGTTTTCTTTACTTTTAGCTTTATAACCACCACCTGAATAGAATCTAACTTCCATATTTGGTGTTAGTATCCAATTATCAGCTAAATAAAAATTGTAACCTCCATAAATTTGATAATGACTAGAAACAATATCATCAAAGAATAATCTATTTTTTAATTGGTTATAGGTATTTACACTTAGACCAACATAGCCTTTTTTATCAAAATCAGTATATAGACCAAAACTATCACCATGGTAATGTGAAGTTAAACCATAATGATGTGCATATTTGAAATAGGTTTTATAAGCGAAATTAGAATCTTTGCTATTTGATTGACCGAATGCGTAATTGAAACCAACTTTAAACTTAGCTTGTCGAGTATTAGTGGTTTTATTTTTCGATACATCAGAAATAGAAAAATAAGGACGGAGTAATTTTGAATAATTATAGGTAATTTTAAATTCTTGCTCATAATCAGTTTTTTTATTGTTATAAGCTTTATATTCATTTTTAGAAAAACCTTTTTTCAAGGCTTTATAAGAATTGTTAGTATAATCACCAAAATAATAGTTAAAGGTATAGGCAAAGTTAAATGCTTTTATACCAGAATACATTAATGCCCAATCTAAACGATTCCTTCCTGTATTACTACTAGCAACATATTTAACTTGTTTGCCAGCTATTTTTGCTCTTTTATAACGTTCAGCGTGAGATATTTTTTTCCATTCATAGCGATATCGAAAACTTGTTGACCAATCACTATTAATTTTATAACTATATTTCAATCCTGGTTGATAAAGAGTTGAATCTTTGCTGAAACCTAATTCTAATGATGGAATAATCGATCCCCAGCCATCATCAAGCGTAAATGTTTTTTGAATAACAACACCACCCGATCCACCTTGCATATCATCATATAAAACATCACGTTTGTTTCCACCACCTTCAGTAACACCAAATTTAAATTCATATTGCCAACTATCGTCAGTTTTATGAATTAACTTAATTGTATCCCCATGAATCCTATCCATAGATTTCCAGTTATGTTCATATTGAAAAGTTGTTTGACCAGCAAAAGAATAAATAGGAAAGGTAGACAGAAACATTAAAAGCGGTATTTTTTTTAATTTAAATTGACTCATTATTGTTTTCCTAAATTTTTAAATTTATTTTTGAAATACTGTTTTATATTTTTTATTATTTTATTAATTTTTTCTGTTAATAAGATCACAGTTTCAGAAAACAATTCAAAAAAAACAATAACTACATGATATATTTAATTTTTATTTAAAATAATATTAATATATATACCTTAAAAATCAAAATAATTTGTTACCAACGTCACATTTCTAAAAAAAAATTAAAATTAATTTGTATAAATTTAGTATTATTTCAATAATAATTTTAAAACAGTATTTCATAATTATTAAAGGAAATAGATTTATGGCTGATAATCAGAAAAAAATAACCACACTCACTCGATTTTCGTATGGTAGTGGTAATTTGATAGGAAGTGGTGCTCTAGCAATTAGTGCCGCTTGGTTACTATACTTTTATACAACATTTTGTGGACTTTCGGCATTTCAAGCAACGTTAATTTTTTCTATAGCTACCTATTTAGATGTAATTTTAAATCCACTAATGGGTTTTATTACTGATAACTTTAACCATACAAAACTTGGACGTCGATTTGGTCGCCGTCGATTCTTCATCCTATTTGCTATTCCATGTATGATTATTTACCCATTACTTTGGGTAGATGGGATGAATTTCTGGTACTACTTAACTACTTATATTTTATTTGAATTCATCTATACCATGATTATGATTCCATACAATACTTTACCGGTAGAGATGACTAAAAACTTCGATCAAAGAACTTACCTAGCAGGTTCCAAAGCGATGTTTGGTAAAGTAGCAAACTTCTTAGCTGCAGCTATTCCTGGTGTATTTTTCTATCTATTTGATGGTAAAGACTCTCCACTACCATTCTTATTAACAGGTATTACTTATGCATCTATTATGGCGATAGCACTAATTTTGCTTTATTTTAATAGCTGGGAAAAATCAGTTGATGAAATTGAAGATGAAACAACTTCTGGCCTTTGGGAAAGTATTGTTAAATTATTTTCAGATGTTTTTTCAACTTTCCGTTTAAAAACTTTTAGAAACCATTTAGGTATGTATCTATTTGGCTTTGGTGCTGAATGGTTATTTGCAGCAACATTTACTTATTTTGTGGTATTTAACTTAGGCCAACCCAAAACATTCGTTTCACAAATGAACAGTTTAAGTAGTATTTGCCAATTAATCTCAACTGCCTTTTTCATGGCTTGGTGTGTAAAACGTGGATTCAAAAGACCATTTGTTATTGCAATATTGATAGTAATATCTTCGGTAATCGGCTATATCGGTGTCTACTACTTTAATATGCCTCATGTTACATGGATTGTAATTGGTATTACTATTTGGTTTGGATTAGGAACGGGTGGTGTTTATTATATTCCTTGGAGTGTATACACATTTTTAGCAGATATCGATGAAGTACTAACAGGAAGACGTCGCGAAGGTATTTATGCTGGTGCTATGACCATGGCCGGTAAATTAATGCGTGCAACTATCGTCTTTGTCTTAGGTATTGTATTGAAATATTCTGGTTTTGTGTCTGGCGTAGATGCTGTTCAACCAGAGAGTGCCGTTACTGCAATTAACTTAGTATTAATCTTCGGTGTGTGTGGAATGGCACTATTAGGTATCTTCTTCACATATCGTATGAAATTAGATAAATCGACTCATGCACTTATTATTCAAGAACTTGATAGATTAAAAAATGGTGGCAAAAAACAAGATGCAACACCAGAAATAAGAAGTTTAGTTAAAGAGTTAACTGGCTTTGAATATGACAACTGTTTTGGTAACAATAATGTAGGCTTTAAACAACACCACTAAACAAAAGTAATATAATTAAACTTAAAATCATCTAATCTAAACAATTAGATGATTTTTTTTATCTTAAATTAATCCAAACTTTTTCAATGCCTTCGCTATGCCATCATTATTATTGGTATCAGTGACATATTCAGCTTTTTCTTTTAGCTGATCAACCGCATTGCTCATTGCTACAGGATGGTCAACGGTTAGGAACATTTCAAAATCATTCATACCATCACCAAAGGCATAAGTAGGTACGTCATTAAAACCTTTAATTTCTAATAATTCTTTAATTCCATTACCTTTAGAACCGCCATGATTAAAAACATCAACACAATAACGTGTATTACGGATAAACGTCAATTCAGGAAAAACTTCTCTATAAGGTGATTCGCCTTGTTCACAAAGCAGTAATAACATTTGAATCGGTTCTTTTAAGTAAATTTGATCATCAACAGGAGGTACTTGTTGTTTTAAAGAAGTATAGAATTTTTGAGCTGGAAGACTATTTTCACTCACTCGCATAGTCTTATAGCTATAGAAAGATAATGGAATATTCATCTTTTCTCTTGAATATTCATATAATCGAGTAATGAGGTTTTTATCAATATTATTTGTGAAAACAACTTCTTTTTCATAAATAACTACTTGGCCATTCATACCAATAATTGAATCTATACCAGTATCCCTCATCAAATCAACCGCTTCAGGTGGTGTTCTACCAGTTGCAATTATTGGTACAATATTATTTTGTTTTAGTTTTCTAATTGCATCATAAGAACTAGGTAACACATCTATATCTTTATTAAATAAGGTTCCATCTAAATCGAAAAAAACAATAGCTTCAGGTTTCTTTTTCATTTCATAAATCCAAAATATGTTTAATAAAAGGAATGGTTAATTTGCGTTGTTGAGCTAACGTAGCGACTTCAAACTCTTCCATTAAAGAAAATAAAGTTCGCATATCGCGATTAACACGTTTTAACAAAAATAATCCAACTTCCGTTGATAGCTCAAATCCACTTAGCTTAGCCCTAAGTTGTAAAGCTTTTAGTTTATCCTCATCACTTAACTCTTTTAACTGATAAACTTGCCCCCACGTTAACCTTGATACCAAATCAGGTAGTATAAAAGGAACTTGTTTTGGAGGGGCACTGGCAGTTATCAATAATTTACTAACGTTTTTTTCGGTTAAACGATTAAAAAGATCAAATATTGCTTCTTCCCAATCACGATGACCTGCTATCGCATCAATATCATCTAAACAAACCAAATCATAATTATCTAAACCTTGTAAAATCTCAGGTACAAGTAGAACATGCTGTTTTAAAGGAATATAGCTTGCTAACTTATTTTGACATGAAGCATGTAATAGATGAGTACGACCAGCGGCACTTGCTGACCATATATAAAAGACGTTGAAGCCTTCCTTATCAAGTAAGGTTTGCAAAGATTCAAACAATAATTGATTATTACCTACATAAAAACTATCAAATGTTTCGTTATTAGGTAATATAAAAGGTAAAGGCAACTGTGAAAGAGTAATAAAATAACCTCACAATAAAAATATAATCTTACTAAGTATAAATTTGCTTTTACAAAAATCAATCACTTTTACAGCAAACAAATAAGTTAACGAAAGTAACTATCAAAAATTAATATATCAATCCTAAAAAACTAAATAATAACCTAATTAAAAATTAATTTAGATATAGAAATTAATCCATTTTATTATTATCTAATACTTAAAAAAACATTTTAACCTTTTCCTAAATAGCTTTTAATAAGTACTATTATTTTAAGTGATGATGGTACTGCTACCTCACAGCACTTCCGAATTAAAAGAAACAAATACTTATAATCCTACTTTTAAACATTAGTTACATTAGCTTTCTACTAAAAACACCAATATCTTTTAGAAAAATCTCTCTTTCAGGTATTTTAAAAAAAACTAATAAAATGATAATTAATTATCCTATTCTTAGGTATTTTTAAAATTTAAATTAATAATATTAATGCCGCTAAGTATGATCAAAGATCATATTTCGAACTTTATAATGATCATTAAAACTCATAATTACATTTTTATTGATCATAATATTTAAGATGTATAACTTTTTTAACCAGAATGATCTAAATAATTAAGATTAAATTATAGACAATAAAAGATAAAATTTAAGCAAACAAATTTATTTTTTGTGGATAACTCTGTGATAAACCCACTATATAAGCTGTTATAATCATATTAACAACCTTAAAAGTAAAAAAGGTTGTGGATAAAAATAAGAGTTATAAACAGGATTAACTAAAAAAAGATCCGATCAATTAACAGCATTAGACGATCATTAAGATCCTATAAAATAATCATAAAAAAGAGTTATCAACAAAAATGATCCAAACTAATAATAGTAAAAATAAAAAAGATCACAAAAAGATCTTATTTAATTTAAATGATGATCAAAATAGATCATTTGACGTAATAAAAAAGATGAGTAAAATTCCTTACGCTAAATAAAACCAAATCACCTGATCAAAATAATGATCATCTATCTGTAAAATAAAAAACGAGGCTTTATATGTTTTATCCAGATCTTTTTGATGTCATCGTCGTTGGTGGTGGCCATGCCGGAACAGAAGCAGCAATGGCATCAGCAAGAATGGGCCGAAAAACATTACTTTTAACCCATAACATCAATACGTTAGGACAAATGTCATGTAACCCTGCTATTGGTGGTATTGGTAAGGGACATTTGGTAAAAGAAATTGATGCAATGGGTGGATTAATGGCACATGCTATTGATCTTTCTGGGATCCAATTTAGGATCTTAAACAGCAGCAAAGGTCCTGCTGTAAGAGCAACACGAGCTCAAGCGGATCGATCTTTATATCGTAAAGTAATACGAACAACCCTTGAAAACCAAGAAAACTTAATGTTATTTCAACAATCAGTTGAAGATGTGATCATTGAAAACGATCAGATCACAGGCGTAGTTACACAAATGGGTGTTTCATTTAAAGCAAGATCTGTTGTATTAACTACTGGCACTTTCTTAGATGGCAAGATCCATATAGGACTTGATAATTATAGTGGCGGTAGAACGGGTGATCCTGCTTCGATAGGTCTTTCCAAATCGTTGCATCAATACCCATTTAGAATGGGTCGTTTAAAAACAGGAACGCCACCCCGTATCGATGCTAGAACCATAGATTTTTCTAAATTAGGTACACAATACGGTGATGATCCTGTGCCTGTATTTTCATTTTTAGGTGATGCTAAACAGCATCCTAAACAAATTCCTTGTTATATAACAAGTACTAATGAAACCACACATGATATTATTCGAAACAGCTTAGATCGTAGCCCTATGTATACAGGTGTTATTGAAGGTGTAGGTCCACGATATTGTCCATCAATCGAAGATAAAATAATGCGTTTTGCTGATCGTAACTCGCACCAGATCTATTTAGAACCAGAAGGTTTAGACAGCAATGAAATTTATCCAAATGGAATATCAACAAGTTTACCTTTTGACACACAATTAGCTTTTGTTCGCAGTATGAAAGGACTGGAAAATGCCAATATAGTCAGACCAGGTTATGCGATTGAATATGATTACTTTGATCCTCGTGATCTCAAACCAACTCTTGAAAGTAAAGTGATCAAAGGCTTGTTTTTAGCAGGACAGATCAATGGTACTACAGGTTATGAAGAAGCCGCTGCTCAAGGTATGCTGGCAGGATTAAATGCAGCTCGTTTTGTTTATGATCAAGATCAATGGTATCCAACGCGTGATCAAGCTTATTTAGGGGTTTTGGTTGATGATCTTTGTACTTTAGGTACTAATGAACCTTATCGTATGTTTACTTCACGAGCTGAATATCGCTTAATGTTACGTGAAGATAATGCAGATATTCGTTTAACAGAAATTGGACGACAACTTGGAATGGTTGATGATTACCGTTGGCAACGTTTTAACGAAAAATTTGAAGCTATTGAACAAGAAAGAGCACGTCTTCGTGACATTTGGGTTCATCCTCACATTGAAACAATTGATGAAGTTAATGCGGTATTAAGCGCTAACCTTACCAAAGAAGCCAATGGAGAAGAGCTGCTTAAACGCCCTGAAATGAGCTACAAAACTCTACAATCCCTGTCTTTATTTGCACCAGGGCTAAGTGATGATCAAGCAGCAGAACAAGTTGAAATTCAAGTTAAGTATGACGGCTATATAAAACTACAAATTGAAGAAATAGAAAGACAAAAACGAAATGAGGAAACTCTCATACCTGAACATATAGATTATGCTGAAATATCAGGGTTATCTAACGAAGTTGTTGCTAAATTAAAACAACATAAGCCGGTTTCAATTGGCCAAGCTTCACGTATTTCAGGTATTACACCAGCTGCAATTTCAATGTTATTAGTTTATTTAAAAAAGAAGAACTATGTTAAAAAAGAAACTCATTAATCTTATTGATCAAACGGATCTTTCAATCAATTGTCAGCAAATTGATCAACTGATCAATTACGTTGAAATGCTTAATAAATGGAATAAAGCTTACAACCTAACAGCGGTGCGTGATCCTAATGAAATGTTAATAAAACATATTATGGATAGCTTAGTTGTTTCACCTTATTTAGTTGGTAGCACGTTTATTGATGTAGGTACAGGCCCTGGATTACCAGGGATTCCTTTAGCAATTATCAATCCAGACAAACAATTTGATCTCGTTGACAGTTTAGGTAAAAGGATCCGTTTTTTAAAACAAGTTCAATTTGAATTAAAGCTAGCAAATATTCAACCAATTCAAAGCCGTATTGAAGAATATAATCAAAAAAAATTCGATGGGGTAATAAGTCGAGCATTTGCTTCTTTACAAGATATGTTAACCTGGTGTAAACATCTTCCTAATGAACAAGGATTATTTTATGCGTTAAAAGGCAGTGATCTTGATCCGA
The DNA here is from genome assembly GCF_026537005.1 of Gilliamella sp. B2785. Lineage (NCBI taxonomy): Bacteria > Pseudomonadati > Pseudomonadota > Gammaproteobacteria > Orbales > Orbaceae > Gilliamella > Gilliamella sp. B2785. The sequence continues at coordinate 31,009 of NZ_JAFNNC010000007.1, forward strand.
TCCCTGAAGGATTTACGCTTAAACAAGATATAAAACTTACCATACCTGAATTGAATGCTGAAAGACGATTAATGATCATTGAATAAAAAACAAATTGATCTAATCACTTTTTAGATCAATTCTTACGTCTTTTTAAATAATCCTTAATACCATCAACTATGGCTTTAGAAACTTGATTTTGGAAGGCTGCTGTTTTAAGTTTTTGCTCTTCAGCTATATTACTAATAAAGGCTGTTTCAACTAAAACTGATGGAATATCTGGTGCTTTTAACACTGCAAAACCTGCTTTTTCTATCGATGGTTTATGTAATTTATTCACATTTTTCATTCGATTTAAAATAGCACTTCCTAATAATACACCATTAGAAAGGGTTGTTTTTTGCACTAAATCTAAAATAGTGTTATCTAAATATTTATCACCACTTCGGCTAACACCACCTATTTGGTCTGCATCATTTTGAGTTTGGGCTAAATAACTTGCAGCAGAACTACTAGCTCCACGTGTTGATAAAGCAAATACAGATGACCCTCTAACAGATCGACTCGCAAAAGCATCAGCATGGATAGAGACAAATAGATCCGCATGTAAAGATCTCGCTTTCGCTACTCGAACTTTTAATGGAATAAAAACATCTTCATTACGAGTCATATAAACTTTTATATTTGGTTCTTTTTTTAGCAAACTATATGTTCGTCTGGCAATTTGCAAAACAATGTCTTTTTCTCGTGTTCTTTTGTAACCAATCGCACCAGGATCCTCACCACCATGACCAGGATCAAGCATAACAATAATAGGCGAGTTTTTATTTTTATTCGTTGGCGATTTTATTTGCGCTTGTTTTTTATTTAGATCCCCTTTTTGATACTCTTCTAAAAGAGCAAGTAAAGGATCATCATTAGCTGTAGCCGGTTTAGACGGATAAAGATCAACGACTAATCGATGTTTAAATTCAGCAATCGGTGGTAATGTAAATGTATTAGGATCAATACCCTGTTTTAATTCGATCATAATACGTACAGTTTTAGGATCTAACTGTAATGCACGTATAGATTTAATAAAAGGATCACGGCTTAAAACTTTTGTCGAAACGGTTTTTAATATTGGATTTAAATTGAGATTATCAATATCAATCACCATACGATCAGGGTTATATAATTGTGCGCTTTTATAATTAAGCTTAACGTTTGATTCTAACGTTATTCGTGTATAGGTTGATGAAGGCCAAACACGCACAGCCACAACTTGAGCCATTGCCGCAGCAAAGCCAACTCGTGTAACAGATAATAGACAAGTAGCAATAATGCCTTTGATCAAAAAGCGCTTTGTTGGACTAAAAGTTTTCGACATACCTAGACACTTTTATATTAGTAATATTAATAGGCCAAGAATAATAGCATAAAATAAAACGATATTAAAAAGAATGATTATCATAATCAGTTGTTTTTTCGATAGATTAATTACTAATTAGACATTATTTTCTAAATAAAGCATATAAATATAGTTTTTTATATTAATTATAGACCCTACAATCACAAAGGATTACAATATGGCACGCTAAAATCACGGATTTAAACCCGTTTTCATTTTAACAATTAAATATAGCTGAGTTATTGATGAGCAAAAAATTACATATCAAAACTTGGGGTTGCCAAATGAATGAATATGATTCAACAAAAATGGCAGATCTCCTTGAATCCACCCATGGTTTAACTTTAACAGAAAACGCCGAAGAAGCAGATATTTTACTATTAAATACTTGCTCTATTCGAGAAAAAGCCCAAGAAAAAGTCTTTCATCAACTAGGCCGTTGGAAAAATTTAAAACAACATAATCCTGATATCATCATTGGTGTAGGTGGTTGCGTAGCATCACAAGAAGGTGCACATATCCGTAAGCGTGCTCCTTTTGTTGATATTATTTTTGGACCACAAACTTTTCATCGTTTACCTGAGATGATTGAACAAATTCGTAGTGGTAATGGTCATCATGTGGTTGATGTTAGTTTTCCTGAAATTGAAAAATTTGACCGTTTACCTGAACCTCGCAGTGAAGGTCCAACAGCTTTTGTTTCAATTATGGAAGGATGTAATAAATACTGTACTTATTGTGTGGTACCTTACACCCGTGGTGAAGAGGTGAGCCGACCTTGTGATGATGTAATTTATGAAATAGCTCAACTTGCTGAACAAGGTGTACGCGAAGTTAATTTACTGGGTCAAAATGTAAATGCTTATCGAGGGCCAACTTTCGATGGTGATATTTGTTCTTTCGCTGAACTACTACGCTTAGTTGCTGCTATTGATGGTATTGATCGCATTCGCTTTACAACTAGCCATCCAATTGAATTTACTGATGATATCATCGATGTATATCGTGATACGCCAGAACTAGTTAACTTTTTACATTTGCCGGTACAAAGTGGTTCTGACCGAGTGTTAAATTTAATGAAACGCACTCATACAGCAATTGAATATAAATCAATCATTCGCAAATTACGCAAAGTTCGTCCTGACATTCAAATTAGTTCAGACTTTATTGTTGGATTCCCTGGTGAAACCCAAGAAGATTTTGAACAAACCATGAAACTCATTGCTGATGTTAATTTTGATTTAAGTTATAGCTTTGTCTATTCAGCACGACCAGGTACACCTGCTGCTGAAATGGAAGATAACGTTTCTGAAGAAGAGAAAAAACAAAGGCTCTATATTCTCCAAGAACGAATCAATCAACAAGCAATGCAATTTAGTCGTCGCATGTTAAATACTGTGCAACGTATTTTAGTTGAAGGCCCTTCTAAAAAGGATCTTATGGAATTAACTGGACGAACAGAAAATAATCGTATTGTTAATTTTGAAGGTAGTCCGGATATGATTGGTAAATTTGTTGATGTTGAAATTACCGATGTTTATCCTAACTCATTGCGTGGTAAAGTAGTAAGAACAGAGGATCAGATGAATTTACGTGTGAGCGAATCACCAATATCGGTCATCTCTCGTACCCGTAAAGAAAACGATTTAGGTGTGGCTATCTATCAACCATAATTAAATAATGATTGAAATAATAATATAAACATGTTGATAAATTTTGGCTCAAAAGAACGTGTTTAAAATAAACGATTTGGGGACATATCTTTGAATATTACGACATATGAAACAATGCTTGAACCAGCAGATAATCAGCGGCTTAATAGTCTTTGTGGTCCTTATGATGACAATATCAAACAACTTGAACGACGATTAGGATTAGAAATAAACCATCGGGGTAATCAATTTGCTATTACTGGCGATACAATTTGTGCAAAAGCGGCAACTGAGATTTTACAATCGCTGTATAAACAAACTAAAGTAAAAGACAGTATTGTCGATATAGAACCAGAGCAGATACATTTAGCTATTAAAGAATCAGGTGCGTTAGAAAAAGCTAATGAACACGCACCTAGTTATGTTGATCTGCATGGTAGCAAACAAGTGATGATAAAGACCAAGCGAGGAGTAATAAAACCCCGCACGCCTAATCAAGCACAATATATTGCTCATGTATTAGATTATGACATCTCTTTTGGTATCGGTCCTGCTGGTACAGGTAAAACCTATTTAGCTGTAGCTGCCGCAGTTGATGCACTTGAAAAACAACAAGTTAGACGAATTGTATTAACACGCCCTGCAGTTGAAGCCGGTGAAAAATTGGGTTTTTTACCAGGTGATTTAAGCCAAAAAGTCGATCCTTATTTGCGTCCGCTTTACGATGCTTTATTTGAAATGCTTGGTTTTGAAAAAGTCGAAAAACTAATTGAAAAAAGTGTGATTGAAGTTGCACCGTTAGCTTATATGCGTGGGCGTACACTCAATGATGCATTTATTATTCTTGATGAAAGCCAAAACACAACGATAGAACAAATGAAAATGTTTTTAACGCGCATTGGTTTTAATTCTAAAGCGGTAATAACGGGTGATATAACCCAAATAGATTTACCTCGTCATCAAAAATCTGGGTTACGTCACGCAATAGAAGTATTAAATGAAGTTGAAGATATTAGTTTTAATTTTTTCAAGAGTGAAGATGTAGTTCGCCATCCTGTGGTAGCAAGAATTGTTAATGCTTATGAAAAATGGGAACAAAAAGAACATCTATAAACAGAATTTAGAGGAGTTAGATTATCTCTATTTCAGGTAAAACAAAAAAAGGCTATATTCGCGATCACTCCGCAGAAACAAACTTATTTTTGCGTAGAGCACTGTTTGCATTTGTCGTAATTATACTACTAATTTTTGTATTATTAGCCAATTTAGCTGATTTGCAAATATCGAATTTTAGTTATTACAGCACCAAATCGAACAATAATCGTATTGAAATTATCCCTATTCCTCCAAGTCGCGGTATGATCTATGATCGTAATGGCACGCCATTAGCGATAAATAATATTACCTATCAACTTAATATTGTTCCTGACAAAACTAAAAACCTTAATGAGCAATTTGAACAATTAAAAAAGATTGTTGATTTAACTGATGAAGATATTGAAAACTTCCAAAAGGAGCGACGAAATTATCGATCTCATCGTCCTGTACCACTTAAAGAAAACTTAACCGAAAAACAAATTGCTCGGTTTATTGTTGATCAGCATCGATTTCCTTTTGTATCGATTGTAAAAATTCAACATCGATATTATCCATACGGTGCTTCACTTACCCATATTCTTGGTTATATATCTAAAATAAACAGTCAAGATAAGCAACGTCTAGAAGAAGAAAATAAAGCTAGCAATTACGTGGCTACCTTTAATATTGGAAAAATGGGGATTGAACGATATTACGAAGATGTTTTACATGGCACGGCGGGTAACGAAAAGGTTGAAGTCAATAGCCGAGGTCGTATTGTTCGCTTACTTGAACAACATCCACCACAAGCGGGTGAAGATATCTATTTATCCATTAATCTCAAATTACAACTCTATATTGAATCACTGCTTGCTGGCCGTAAAGCATCGGTTGTTGCTATTAATCCAAATAATGGTGAAATATTAGCAATGGTATCAAGCCCAAGTTATGATTCAAACGACTTTGTAGGTGGTATTTCAAGTAAGAAATATAGTGAGTTACTTAATGATCCAAGTAAACCACTATTTAACCGTGCATTGCTCGGTGCTTATCCCCCAGCTTCAACTGTTAAACCATTTATTTCGATAGCAGCATTAAGTGAAGGCGTTGTTTCACCAAAAAGTGTGGTTAACGATCCGGGTTGGTGGCAATTACCGGGTACTGAAAGACGTTATCGAGACTGGTTAAAATGGGGACATGGTCATGTCGATGTATTACGAGCGATAGAAGAATCAGTAGATACCTATTTTTACCAAGTTGCATATGACATGGGGATAGATCGCTTAAATTTATGGATGACTAAGTTTGGTTATGGCCAGCGAACAGGCATTGATATCTCGCCTAGTGAAGAGACACGAGCTGTCATGCCAAGTCGTGAATGGAAATTAAAACGCCATAAAAAATCTTGGTTACAAGGAGACACTATTCCTGTCGGTATAGGTCAAGGTTATTGGACAGCAACGCCAATGCAAATGGCTAAAGCATTAACTACACTAATTAATAATGGTAAAACCTATACACCACACTTTTTATTATATAAAAAGAGCGACATTATCAATACCAATCAAAATCAACCGTTGATTGATCCATCAAAATATATTGAAAAAAACAGTCTTGTTGATGTTAATCCAACCTATTGGGCATTAGCAAAAGAAGGTATGCACCGAGTAATGTTTGGTGCTCGAGGCACCGCGCGTAAAGTTTATGCAGGCGCTAAATATCAAGCCGCGGGTAAATCAGGTACTGCTCAAGTTTATGGTTTAAAAGAAAACGAAACCTATAACGCACATAGAATACCTGAACATTTACGCGATCATGCTTTATTTATTGCTTACGCACCTTACGATAAACCGAAAATAGCCTTAGCGATTGTTCTAGAAAATGGGGGAGGAGGAAGCTCCAACGGTGGTGCAGTCGCACGTAAGATACTAGATTATTATCTTGAAGGTGATAACTCAACGGAATTAAACGATGAATCACCTAATACAGGACATGAAGATTAATGATGAATAATATTAAGAAATCTTTTTGGCAAAAGATACATATCGATCCGCTTTTTTGCTTATTTATCTCTTTACTACTTGGTTATAGCCTTTATATTCTATGGAGTGCTAGCGGCCAAGATATAGATATGATGCAAAAAAGAGTGATCCAAATATTACTTGGTTTTTTTGTGATGATTGTCTTTGCACAGTTTTCACCAAGAAGTTATGAACAGTGGGCACCTTATCTTTATATTGCCTGTATTTTTATATTACTATTGGTTGATATTTTTGGCTACACCAGTAAAGGCGCTCAACGCTGGTTAGACTTAGGAGTTATTCGTTTTCAACCCTCAGAAATTGCTAAAATTGCTGTTCCTTTAATGGTAGCTAAATTTATTCATCGTGATGGTTGCCCTCCACCACTAAAAACGACCTTACAAACATTAGCTATTATCGGTGTGCCAACATTATTAGTGGCAATGCAACCCGATTTGGGAACTGCTATTTTAATTGTCATGTCTGGTATTTTTATTATCTTTTTGGCTGGTATTAATTGGCGATTTATTCTTGTTGCTTTGATATTGTTGGCTATCTTTGTACCGATTATGTGGTTCTACTTAATGCATGATTATCAACGTGAACGAGTATTAACGCTAATTAATCCTGAACGTGACCCTAATGGTACTGGCTATCATATTCTTCAATCTAAAACAGCAATTGGATCAGGTGGAATATGGGGCAAAGGCTGGCTAGAAGGTACCCAGTCACAGTTAGAATTTTTACCTGAACGCCATACTGATTTCATTTTTTCAGTCATCGCAGAAGAGTTTGGCTTTATTGGCTCGATTATTTTGCTAGTCTTATTCTTATGCTTAATAATTAGAGGTTTGATTATTGCCTCTCAAGCACAAACGACTTTTGGCCGAATCCTTTCTGGTGGTTTAATTTTGGTCTTCTTTGTCTATGTATTTATTAATATCGGTATGGTCAGTGGAATATTGCCAGTAGTTGGTGTACCATTACCACTAATAAGTTATGGTGGCTCATCATTAGTCGTTTTAATGGCAAGTTTTGGCATTATGATGTCTATTCACACTCATCGATATATGTTATCTAAAAACATTTAACGGAATTTTTATAAATGAAAAAGAAATTTAAATTATCTTTTGGATTATTAGTGCTCGCAATATGTTCTTCTGCTTCTGCGGAAATGGCTTTTCCTATACCGGCTATTCCACAACTAGATGCTGAAGCGTATATCTTAATGGATGCCAAATCTGGCGAAATTTTAGCGCAATATAATGCGGAACAACAACGCGATCCAGCAAGTTTAACTAAAATGATGACAAGTTATGTTGTTGGTCAAGCCTTAGAATCAGGCCGAATTAAAAATGATGATATGGTATTAGTGAGTAAAGATGCTTGGGCAACAGGTAACCCAGTATTAAAAGGCTCATCATTAATGTTTTTAGAAGTCGGTAAGACTGTTTCGGTCTCTGATTTAAATAAAGGTATCATTATTCAATCGGGTAACGACGCATGTATTGCTATGGCTGAACATGTTGCAGGTAGCCAAGGTGCTTTCGTTAATTTGATGAATGAATATGCGAAAAAAATTGGATTACAACACACTCATTTTGAAACTGTGCACGGGCTTGATGCACCGGGTCAATATACCACAGCTAAAGATATGGCGTTGTTAGGTCAGGCTTTAATCCGTGACTTACCAAAAGAATATGCAATTTATAAAGAAAAAGAATTTACCTACAATCTTTCTAAACCTCAAATGAATCGTAATGGATTACTTTGGGATACTACATTAAATGTAGATGGCATTAAAACTGGACATACTAACGCAGCCGGTTATAACCTTGTTGCTTCTGCTGTTGATGGTAATACACGTTTAATTTCAGCGGTACTGGGTGGACGAACATTTAAAGGTCGTGAAGAAGAAAGTAAAAAATTACTTACGTGGGGATTCAGATTCTTTGAAACGGCAAATCCAGTAAAACCCAATGATCCACTCGCGATTGAGTCAATTTGGTATGGTGATGAAAATAAAGTTAAATTAGGTGCGATCAATGGCGCTTATATCACAGTGCCAAAAGGTCGTTCAGCAGATGTTAAAGTGCAATATACCATTGATGATTATATTTATGCACCAATAACCAAAGGAACCGCGGTTGGTAAAATTCAATTTTTATTGGATGATAAAGTTATCAATGAACAATCTTTAGTTGCGCTTGAAAATATTGAGGAAACTGGATTCTTCGGCGGCATTTGGGATTGGATATGTTTACAATTCCATAAATTATTTAATTAATTTTTTCTTAATAACCGCTGTGTGACTTTTGTTTACGCAGCGGTTTTTTATTTTAAGCAAAACTTGATTTTATCAAGCATTAATTATCTCTAATTTAGGCGTTCAAAAACCCCGTTCCTCAACTTTTTTTGTCTAAGTAGATACATCAGCAAGATAGATTAAGATGCGAGAAATTGTTGAAAAGATCTGTTCTAAAATTGATTCGACAAACAATGGTAAAGCAGAAAATAGATACGATAACATCGTTAGCCCACATAATAATGTAAGCGGGTAGCCGACCACAAAAATTGATAGTTGTGGTGTAAATCTATTTAATAAGCCTAATGACAGATTAATAATAAGTAATAATGTCATTAATGGTAATGCCAACATAATACCGTTATTAAATAATAGACCCGTTATTTCGATTAAGGCTAAATAGCCGTTTTGTTTTAAAGGATAGACCGTAATAGGAATGATATCAAAACTGTTAGCTAATCCGTAAAGTAACCATAAATGACCATCTAAGCTAAGAAATATCAACATAGCAATAATATTAATTAAACGTGATAATACCGAGGTTGATGGACCGCTGATAGGATCATAAAAAGTGGCCATTCCTAATCCCATTTGCATACTAATTAACTCCCCCGAAAATCTAACCGTCATAAAGGTAAGTTGTATTGCAAAACCAATTAGGATGCCAATCATGATTTGCTGAGCAATAATCCAGATGCCCATTAACGAATAAAGGGTAAGGTTGTCGGCTAACTTTGGTAAAGGTAACACAATGACAATAAGTATTGCTAAACCTATTTTTACACGGTTTGGTACTTCTTTTTCGCCAGTGATTGGTGCGACCATAATTAAAGCTAAAATACGAACAAAAGGGAGAAAACTTGATTGAACCCAAGCAAAAAAATCAATATTCAATAGATCGACAATAGCTAAATCCATTAAGGTTAACTTGTTAGGTTGGGAATGCTAGTGATGACAAGGCGAATATAGTCGATCATTGTGGTTAGCATTGATGGACCTAAAATAATTAATACTAGAATAACAGCCAAAATTTTTGGGATGAAAGATAACGTCATCTCATTAATTTGGGTTGCTGCTTGTAGTAAACTGATAATTAATCCTGTAACCAGTGCCGCTATTAATAAAGGACCAGCAAGCGATGCTGCAACCTTGATGGCTTGTATGGCGAAATGGCTAATATATTCAGATGGCATTATATTCCTTTACTTTAACTAAAAAAACTTTGTGCTAACGAACCTAATAGTAAGTGCCAGCCATCAGCTAATACAAACAACATAATTTTAAATGGTAGAGATACCGTTGCTGGTGGGACCATCATCATCCCTAACGCCATTAAGGTACTGGCGACAACTAAATCAATTACTAAGAAAGGAATAAACAGTGTAAAGCCAATTTGAAAAGCGGTTTTGAGTTCACTAACGATAAAAGCCGGCACCAAAATTCGTAGTGGGATATCTTCACGAGTTTGAATTTCATTCGTATGAGACATATTTACAAATAACCCTAAATCGCTTTCACGAGTCTGAGAGAGCATAAATTCACGAAGCGGTTTTGTTGCTTCATTTAACCCTTCTTGCATGGTGATTTGTTGTTTCGAATAAGGCACATACGCCTCTTGATATATTTTATCGAGTGTTGGTGACATGATAAAAAATGTCATAAATAACGCAATGCCTATTATCACTTGATTAGGTGGTGCAGATTGTGTGCCAAGTGCACTTCGCAATAATCCTAATACAATAATGATCCGAGTAAAACTCGTCATTAGTAGTAGAATAATAGGGATAAAAGTGAGTAAAGTTAAAAAGACTAAGGTTTCAACAGGTAAAGACCAACTTTGTCCTTCTTGATAGGGTGTTTGAGAAACAATTGTTAATGGTGATAATTGAGCAAAACTACATTGACTAAAAAACAGTACGTTTAGCAAAATAATATGTATTAACCGCACTATCTTACCTCTTGTCTAACACAGACTGTAATATCTGATTAAACAGGTTACTTTTTGACAATTGCTCAACCTCAGCGGGCTCAGCTAATAACATTTCAGTGCGTTGTTCATTTATGGTATGCAGTAATGTCATTTGTTGTGCAGTAACACCAACTACCAGTAATTGATGATCAACATAAACCAGAAGAATGCGCTCTTTAGCACTTATATTATAAGTTGCTTTAATATCAATGAATTGTTTGGTAGACTTTTTCCAACCAATTCGTTTTATTATCCATGCTAAAAATAAGATAACAGCAATTACACAAAAAAATGCCATGCCGATCTGGCTATATAGGCTTGATTCTACTGGAATGGCGGATAAAGTTTGGGTCATGGTTATCTCATTTTTAACGGCTTAATCTACGAACACGTTCTGATGGCGTAATAATATCGGTAATTCGTACTCCATAATTATCTCCAACTACAACGATTTCACCTTGCGCAATTAAATAGCCATTAATAAGGATGTCTAAAGGTTCACCAGCTAAGCCGTCTAAGGCTATAACTGAACCCTGAGTTAAATTTAAAAGATCTTTAATGGCCATTTTGGTTCGACCAAGTTCTACGCTTAGATTAACTGGAATATCTAGGATAAGGTTAATATCTTGCTTTTTTACGTCTGTTGGTTGTGGTGAAAGGGTTTCGAAAATAGCTTCTTTCATTACTGATTCATCACTAATATTTAGTTGGCTATCATCACTTGGTATATCACTCATTGAACACTCCTTCATTCAATTGTTCTAAAACTGGATTGCTTATCTGATCTACTTGGATTGCATATTGTTTATTTACGCTACCATAATGACCTTTTAATACTGGTACACCGCCAATGGTGACATCAAGGCTTGTTGGTTTTTCGATATCCAAAATATCACTGACTTTTAATGCTAATAATTTGGCAACAGTTGTTTGAATGTTTGTAAAGTTTGCGACTAACTCAACGGTTGATTGTTTAATACCACTCGTCAGTGAGCTCATCCACACGTTATCATCTTGGTGAGTTTGGTTTTCTATCGGTGGTTTAATTAATAGCTCTTTAATTGGTTCAACCATTGCATAAGGAATACATATGCAAAATGTTCCTTTAAAATTACCAATTTCGACTAAAAATGATGAAGTTAACACAACATCGTCAGGCGAGCTGGTAATGTTGGTAAATTTGCTTTCTACTTCAGAGCGGATGTATTCGGTTTCAATATTGTATACATCAATCCAGGAGCTTTGATAAGTTGTTAAAGCAAGACTTAATACTCGTCGAATAATCTCTTGCTCAGTATGAGTAAACTCTCGTCCTTCAGTATCAACATTAGTAGTATGGCCATCCCCACCAAAAAGAGTATCAACAACAATAAATACTAATTCAGGTGAAAATGAAAATAAGCAACTTCCCCGCAAAGGGTTAAGATGAACTAAATTTAAATGATTGGTTGCTGAAACATGTGAAAACTCTTTAAACGTTTGGGGTTCAATGGGTGAGGTTATAACATCAGTATTTCGGCGTAATAAATTAAATAATCCAATTCTAAATTGACGTGCAAAGCGTTCATTAATAATCTCTAACGCGGTTAGTCTTTCTGGGATAAAGCTATGTTTAACTGATATATCATAAGGCTTAACTTCAGTCCGTTTACTTTGTTGTAAATGATAATTTTGCTCAGCATCATTTTTTATGCTGGCTGAATTATTTTGTGAATGCAAAGATTCACTTTTATCGGTATTAGGTTGAAGCTTATCAGACATGATAATTACCTTACAATGAAATCAGTAAATAGAACTTCATCAATTTTTACTGAATGTTTTGCATCATATTGGCGAGATAATGCCATTTTTATCTGCTCTTGTAATTCAAGTTTGCCTGACTCTTTCTTTAAATTATTAACGTACTGTTTTGAAGTTAACAAAAGTACGTCACTTCTTACTTCAGGAAGATAATCTAATAAAACGGTTTTTTGTTCTTCATCAGCGACGCGTAACACCATACCTACGTATAGAATTTTATTGATTTCTAAATTTTCTTTAGATGGTGGAAGTGAAATTGTGAAAGGTTTTAATGTTAAAAAAACCGGTGATAACACTTCTGGTTCTACATGGGGCGTCGTTTTAGGAGAATCTTGTAACCATAAATAAGCAGCAAAACCTGTTGCTAAAAGGGTAATTAAAATAAGCACTAGATTTAAAATACTTATTTTTTTCTTGGTAGTTTGCATATTTATTATTGTCTCAATGAAAATTAATGAAATGTCTATTTAAATAGCCAAAAATTACCAAAATAATAAATCATGCTTTGAGAATTAATTGGAAGAATAGGCAGTAAAAATATGACCTATTCAACCTTTTTAATCTCTAGCTATCAAAACATAGTACTGTTTCAAATACTATTATTTAGGCAAAAATACTTAATCCTGATTGAACAATGTTTGATGGATGATCAAGTTCATGAAGTGTTTGATTTTTATCGTCCATTAATTGCTCTATTTCAAACTCTTGTTTATAAGGTGATGAGGAGTCATTCATCATTGAAAAATCACTAATATCGGTCTGCTCTAACATAATACCTTGTTCTTCCAATGAAGTTCTTAATTGCGGTAAAGCTGATTCTAACACGCTTTTAACCATATTATGTGCAACAGCCATGTGAAGGTTCATTTTGTCATCAACTATTGCCAATTTAATATGAAGCGAACCCAATTCTTCAGGGTGTAATTTGATTTCCGCATTTTGGATACCTTGACGACAAACGAGGCTAATTTTTTCGTTTAATGTTTTTTGCCATTCAGTAATATCCATTGGCATAGGTAAATTTATATTTAACGTTTTTTGACTTTCAATTAATGGTGTTGATGTGGTTAATTGATTTGGGCTATGGACTAGTAATGTAGGTTCTTGTTCAAAGTGGCTAATATCAAAATTGGTGATAGGTAAATCGATATTGTTATTTTGAGTATTAGTAAGAGTTGGTAATGGTTGATTTGAGGTTTTAACTGAATTTATATTGGTTGATATATTATGTTCATCATTCGTTAGCAAACTCGTTTGTTTATTTGGCTTAATGATTACTTGTTCACTACTATTAATAATAGTTAGAATTTCTGCTGCTTTTTCATCTACATTGATATCATCAGAAACTGGTGCCGTTAAAAGTATATCATTAGCTGTAGTATTAATTTTTAATTCACGTATTGCTGGCTGTTCAGTATGCTCATTATTAATTATAGGCTCTTCATCGACTTGCAAAGTTAGTGGAAATAGTGTGAATAATTCATCACTATCTTCCTCTTCTTGATCATCTAATTGATGATCGAGTTTGTTCTCGAGAATATTAGCTTTGGCTAGGCTATTATTTTCGCCTAACTCTTGTTTTTCATTAAACTGTAATAAAAGCTGAAAAAAATTGTCTTCAATAATTGATACTTCATTCAATTCTATAGGTGATATTAATGGGATATCACTAAATTGATTAATATTCATTCAACATTCTCCTTGCTAACTGCTGCTGTGCAAATTCATCGGTTAATTTTTGTTGTAAACGGCTTTGCTGTAGCAGTAGTTTTTTATCTTGTTTATCCAATAATGTGGTGTAAGTATTGAGACTTTTTTGTGATTGATTTAGCTCATTGGTGATCTGTTTTTGTTTAATTTCTAAAGTTAACAATAACTTTTTTTGTTGTGTGATTCCTTGCTCAATAGCAGTAATAAAAGCATTAAAATTGTTCAGTTCTGATCCTGTAATGCCAACTGATAATGCTTTATTTAAGCGCTGTTGGTACTCATTATAGTAATCATTTAATACATTTAGTTGTGATTGAGCATTACGCTTATTATCATGCGCATTTTTTAATTTAATCAATTTGTCGTCGACTGATTTTTCAGCTAACTTTTTTAATGTTAAAAAGGCAAATTTACCATTATATTGATTGGCCATTGTTCTTTCCTAAGTTTGAATCAACAATTCTTGCTAACTGTTGATAAGCGTCTTGATAACTACAATGTTCATAAATTCCTTGTTGTAAAAATTGTTGCATAGCAGGAAAAAGCGTTATTGCCTTATCTAATAAAGGATCGGTTCCTGCTACATAAGCACCAACATTAATTAAGTCACGATTTCGTTGGAAACTTGAAAATAATTGCTTAAATAACCGTGATTTTTTTTCGTCTTTGGTTAGTTCTGTCATCACGCGACTTATTGATGCTTCAATATCAATAGCTGGATAATGACCTGATTCAGCAAGAGAACGGGATAAAACAATATGTCCGTCGAGAATTGCTCTAGCTGAGTCAGCGATAGGATCTTGCTGGTCATCACCTTCGGTTAGCACGGTATAAAAAGCGGTAATAGCGCCTTTGCCTTCTGCGTCATTACCGGCTCTTTCAACTAATGCTGGTAATTTTGCAAATACTGAAGGAGGATATCCTTTAGTCGCTGGTGGTTCACCGATCGCTAAGGCTATTTCACGTTGTGCCATGGCGTATCGTGTTAATGAATCCATAATGAGTAATACATTAAATCCTTGGTCACGAAATTTTTCAGCAATTTTAGTCGCGTAGGCTGCACCTTGTAGACGTAATAATGGCGATACATCAGCAGGCGCGGCAACAACAACAGATCGAGCTAAGCCCTCTTCACCTAAAATATTTTCAATAAAATCTTTTACTTCTCGACCTCGCTCACCGATTAAACCAACCACAATAATATCGGCTTTGGTGTATCTTGCCATCATGCCAAGTAAAACACTTTTACCAACGCCTGAACCTGCAAAAAGCCCCATTCGCTGACCTTGACCAACGGTTAATAATGCATTGATTGCACGAATGCCAACATCGAGAACTTGATGAATTGGTGTTCGGGTTAGCGGATTTAGTGTTTTATTAATTAATCCTTCATATTCGATATCTTCAGGTAATGGTTTGCCATCGAGAGGTTTTCCCATTGCATCGACAACTCGGCCTAATAACCCCATACCAATTGGTAAAACTTTGTGACTAAAATGTGTTAAATCATATTGTGATGTATAAACTCTTGCATCGAGTAATATACCGTCTGTTGATTCAAACGGCATGAGGTATAGTGTTTTTCCTTTAAAACCAATTACTTCACACTCAACCGCTTGGATTTTGCCATCTAATTGTCGTTCAACAAAACAGTTGGATCCTAATGGTAGTTTTAAACCAATAGCTTCTAGAACAAGACCAGACGCTTTAACCAATCGACCATATTGACGAATTAAAGATGCAGACTCTAATTTCTGTTTAGCACTATCAATTTTAGTTGCCCATTGCGTACAAAAGCTCACCTTAACGCTCATCTCCATGCACTGTGTCAGAAATAATTTGCCAGTGATTGGTTATACTTGCGTCGATCTCATTTGTTTCAGTAAATATTTTGCAGCCACCTAATTCTATATTTGCATCGGCAATAAATTGCCATTCGTTTTTTAGTTGATCATCTAGCTGTGGCTCTAGCCATAAAAAATCATTCGGATTGATTCGAACCACAATCGGTGTAATTGTATTTTGTTCAATTAATGACTTGATCGAATGCATTAATTGCTTTTGTTTTACTTTGGATAACGAACCAACAGTTTTTTCAGCGGCAAGTAAAGCGAGATCAAATAGCTTTGGTACAATTTTTTCATCAATTTGATTAATTGACTGCTGAAATTGAATTGCTAGATTTTTGATGGATTCAACAGTATTTAATTTTTCTTCGTTTATCTGTTGTTCTATTTTCTCCAGGCCTTCTTGTTGGCCTATTGTTAACCCTTCCTCATACCCTGTTTGTTTACCAATATTGAAACCTTCTTCTTTACCTAGATTAAAGCCTTCTTGATAGGCTTCTTCTCTTGCTTGTTGTTTGATATTTTCAAGTTCTAGCGTTATTTCAGGGCTATTAATATCAATAAAATTGGTATCGGCCTCATCGACTATTTCAAGTTCTGGTTCACTCTCTTCTAGCTCATCGGTTTCTGGTATAAGTGGTGATGATTCTGCTAAATCTTGAAAGTGTAATGGTTTCCAAGTTAAGGTACTAGCTTGATTATACATATTCATCATCACCGCTACTTAAGATCATCTCACCAGTTTCAGCTAAACGACGAGCAATAACCAAAATTTTCTTCTGTTCGGTTTCAACTTGTGACAAGCGCACTGGTGGTCTGTTTTCTAAATCTTCACGTAATATAGATGCAGCACGTTGCGACATATTCGATAATAATTTTTCCCGTAATGGTTCTGTCGCACCTTTCAGGGCAATAATTAAGGTTTCATTATCCACATCTTTGAGTAGACGTTGGATACTTCTATCATCCACATCAACCAGATTTTCGAATAAGAACATTTCATCAATGATTTTTTGAGCTAACTCATTGTCATAATCACGTAATGCATTGATAACCAATTCTTCTTGTTGTGATTTCATCAGGTTGATGATTTCTGCTGCGGTGCGGATACCACCCATATTATTAAGTTTAATATTTTGTCCATGTAGTAAAGTTGATAACGATGTTGATAAAACTTCTAACGCTGAAGGCTCTACTCCACCGAAGGTTGCAATACGTAGCATTACATCATTACGCAGATCATCATCAAATAGATTTAATATTTCAGCAGCTAAGTCACGATTTAAGTGAACTAAAATTGTGGCGATAATTTGTGGATGCTCTTTCTTAACCAAATCAACAGCTCTGGCCGCATCAACAAAGTTAAGCATTTTTAAGCCATCGGTAGTATCTTCAATATCGGTATCTAATAGTTCATCAAGTAGACGGCTGGCTTTATCACTACCAATTGATTTTTCGAGAACTTTTCGTAGATAGCCATTAGTATCGGTATTTAATACGGCACAATCATCAAGTGTGGTTTGACACTCATTAAGAATATTTTTGAGTTGTTCTTGTGTTAATTGTGGCAATCCCATCATGGCACTACTAATTTGTTGTACCTCTTTATGGTCTAAAAATTGCATTACTTTTGCAGCTAATTCTTCACCTAAAATCATTAAAATTGTCGCTGCTTTTTGAGATTCACTTAAATTCATTACTCGGTGTCCTTCTTGTTCATCCAACCACGAATAATGAGAGCCATTACACGAGGATCTTTTTCGACAATTTTTCGGATGTATTGCTGTTGTTGCATATTATCTTCAAAAATTTTCTGTTGCAGTTTACTGTGTGCTTTATAATCAAGCTTATCTTCAGCGCCCATCGTGCCGTCAGATTTATCCGTATTGAGGTATTGTCTTTGAATCTTAACCCATACCGAACGCAGTACTTTTCGCCATGCATACCATATTATTAAGATATAAATTAGATATTTAATTGCCGTTTTCAGCATGTCGTAAACTTCATGTTTTTGTAAAAAGGTGATGGCGTCATTTTCATCATCTATTTGATCTGTAAATTTCAAATTTGCCACCGTTAATGAATCACCACGCAAGTCAGAAAATCCCATAGCTTGACGTGCTAATGCTTCAATATGAGTAAGCTCTTCTTTATCGAGTTTTACCCATTTTTCGACCGCTTCATTTTTTTGATTTTCTTCATTTGACGATGCTACTTCATTGATTATCGCAAATTTATAATTAACTAGAACCGCAACAGATAAGCGCTTGATACGACCTTCAGGAATTTTGCTATGAATAATTTGACGATTAACTTCAAAGTTCAACGTATTATTAGATTGTAAATGATACATTTTTTGCTTGTCGTCTTTATCTTTTACTTCATTCTCTCCATCAATTGGTGCACTTGGTGTTGGTACTGGTTGGTTAGATAAAGCCCCTGGTACACCACCAATAGCATTGCTTGATGCTAATTGACGGTTTTCAACTTGCTGCTTACTGCGAATGGTTTGATTGTTAACATCGCTATTAGGATCATAGATTTCGGATGTTGATTCCTGACGGCTAAAGTCAATGTCAGCATTAACTTGAACTTTAACATTTTGTTTACCTAAAATCGGTATAATGATTTTTTCTACGCGTTCACGCACCAAATTTTCGATTCGTTCACTATATTCTAATTGGGCAACATTAACGTTAGTATCGCGGTATTTTTCTCCAGTCAATAAATTACCGTTTTGATCGATGATAGTGACTTTATCAGCTTGTAATTCCGGCACACTACTTGAAATTAGATGGATAATAGCGTCAATTTGACCTTGAGATAGCGAGCGACCAGGTAATAAAGTTAGTGCGACTGATGCAGAAGGGAATTTTCTTTCTCTAACAAATAAAGAGGGTTTTGGCATAGCTAAATGCACTCTGGCATCATCAACACTACTAATGATTGAAATCGTTCTGGATAATTCGCCTTCTAATGCTCGTTGATAATTGATTTGTTCATTGAACTGGCTCATTCCAAAGCTTTCTTTATCGAGTAGTTCAAAACCGATAGCACCGCCTTTAGGTAAACCTTGTTGAGCAATTCGTAGGCGAGTATCATAAATTTTATTTTCGGGAATTAAGATCGTTGTACCGGATGATGAAAACTTATAAGGAATATTCATCTTATCAAGTTGGCTAATGATTTCACCGCCATCTTTATCATTCAAATTACTAAATAGCACACCGTAAGCATCACTCTTAAGCCATAAATAGGTGATACTACTTATAGCTATTACGATCACTCCTACAATAAGGAGCAGCATTTTTCGATTTTGTTTTAATTGATTGATAAATGGTAACTTATTCAATATTGATTCGCCTTTGTTACCTACTGACTGGCTATCCATATGTATCCTAATTCTAAACAGGTTAGATTAATTCTAGGGTCTATTATCTGTGTATTTATAAAAATCAATAGCTAAAAAAGCACATGCTTTACCCTTTAGTTATCGCTTTTAGATTGTTATCTTTGTGATAATTTAAGCGGTAATTTTATTAAGGTGAATATAATTAATATGATGAACAGTATCGAGGCTTTTAATCCGGCAACTAAATTGGATTTTTTTTCGAATCAACAGGTAAGTAAAGAGCAAAATTTTGTTGCTGAATTAAAAATGGCATTAGATAAAATTAGCCAAACTCAAATTGAGGCAAGTAAGCAAGCTAAAGCGTTTGAGATGGGTGAACCTAATGTTTCATTAAATGAAGTAATGGTTAATATGCAAAAGTCTTCGGTTTCATTGCAATTTGGCGTGCAAGTTAGAAATAAGTTAGTAGCAGCGTATCAAGAAATCATGAATATGAATGTTTAATTTATTAATGATTCTATTTGTTTAAAAATCGTCATTCATTAGCTGCCAATTTTTATCAAAAATTGGTTTTCATCTATATTGTTAAAAAGTCAGCCTACTATTCACCTTTTATAACCTTAACAAGTTTAATTTAATAATAAAAAAAGTTTGAGGAGTGGGGTTTTTGGCACTTTAAAATCGCTAAAAACCCCGCTCCTCAATTATTTTTAGTCTATTTTTTTGATTACTTAGTGAATTATGTTAGGTTGGCAATTTTTTGGTAACTATCTATTTTAGTTTGATAATTAACCTGCTCGCCAATGAGTTTGGTAAGTTCACCATGCCGTAGATGTATTAATTGTTCTAACTGCTCTTGATAACCCAAAATATTATTGATATACATTCGAATAATATCTTGCTGAGGTAATGCTATAGTATCTGTAACATTTAGTTGGATATCTTTAGATAATTGGTGGTATTGAGCTTGCCAGCTGATTAATGATTCCCAGTTTTCTTTTTGTGCATTAATTAGCATTTGCTCAACAACATAATTAAGCTTTTCATATTGTTCTAATAATAAATTATTATTTAAAACTGATATTCCCATAACTATGCTATCTCCCGCCAAGCTTGAGCAATGTTATCAAGCAAATTAAAACAGACTTGCAGTTTGTCTTTATCATTATGTAAATTGGCTAAAACCAACTGCTGACTGATGTATTGATATAATTGATCTAAATTTTCGGCAATTTCACCACCTTGCTCTAGATCAAGTGAACTCTTAAGTCCATTATCTATAATATTAATTGCTTTCGAAATGGCTTGCCCTTTGCCTGCAATATTCCCTTTTTCTATATATAACTCAGCTAAACGAATAGCATTAAGTGCGCCCTCGAATAATAAAACAATAAGCTGATGTGGCGAAGCCTGATTAACACTCGTTTCTAAATTAACTTGCTTATAAGCTTGAACTCCCATTTTTATATTCCTTATTTTTTCATGTTCGCCATCATTTCGAATTGCGTGGTTAAGTAATTGCTCATACCATTTAATTCATTGATCAAGATATCTAATTTAGTAAACTGCACGCGATAACGTTCAATAGTTTGGTCAATAGAGTTGTTAACTTGATCATAGCGTTTATCTAATGATTTTAAGGTTGAGTTTAAGCCGTTAGTTGCGGTATCAATCATACCATCACTATCAATGAAGCTACTCACTTTGGCACATACTTCGTTAGCTATGCCTGTCGTTTCACCATCACCAATAAATAGCATGGCGACTGCTTCACTGTTTTCTTTGAGGGCTTTTTCTAATTCGTTTTCTTTAATAATTAGCTTGCCATTACTATCCATATTGATACCGATTTGAGCCAATACAGAGATTTCACCAGCTTGACCTTTCGAAAAGATAGATCGGATACTTTGATCTATATTACGTAGTGTTGAATCACCAACCAGTGGTCCATTATTACTATTTAATTCATCTGAATTGGCATCACTAGCAGTAAATTGAGTTAAGGCTGATATCGTTGATTGTAATTGATTAAATGCCTCCACCCACTCTTTAAGTGCCTCTTGGGTTTTTTCGTTATCCGCGGTAATAGTTAAATTTTGCGATGTGGTGGTTACTGCTTTTAAAGTGATATCAACGCCAGGGATGACATCTTTAACGGTATTTGATGCACTATTGACGGTAATACCATTAAAACTAAATTTAGCATCTTGCGCTTTAGCGATTTCGCTCATTGCTGATGAATCAGCTTGATTAATATCAAAACCAACTAATGAATTGAGTTTTTCATCATCGGATGATATTGAAGTTATAGTTTGTTGTTCACCTGTTTCTTTAGATGTGATAACCAGTTGATAGCTATCGGTTCCTGAACGAACAATTGTTGCATTAACGGGAGATTCACTGATTGAGCCATCTTCATTAACCACTTTAGCTTGGTTAATTGCATTTGCGATTGATTCTAAGGATGTTTCATCTTTGCCTAAAGTGACATTTAATTTTTGACCATTAGCTTGTTCGATGGTGATTGTTCGCGTTTCATTATTGTTACCTAACGCTGTTTGTTTATCGTTTATTGTATTAGTAGCAACGCTGTGTGCGCTTGCAAGTTGTTGCACACTCACTGCATAATTACCTAATTGAGCATTGCTACTTACGTTAGTAGTAAAGTAGTTGTCATTGCCCGATACCGTTCTAGCTTGGAACAGCTCTTTTTTTTGTAGTTTTGCTGTTGCGCTATTAAATGTTGATAATGCACTTTTTAATTTGCCAAAACCGCTTATTTTATTATTAATTGTTTTTTGCTGTGCTTTTATTGGCGTAAGACGGTTTTTTTCTACCGCTTCTAATTGATCTAATACTTCATTTAAATCAATACCAGAACCAATCCCCAATATACTCATTGCCATGTTTTATTATCCTATTATAAATTCTTTCATCTCTTGTTTTATCGACTGATGTAATAAAAAGTTTAGATATTTTTACTAATAAATAATTAGGTTTTGGCAATGCATATATTGCTAGACGATTTTATCTATTCAAAAACCAGTTATTTATTCAGTTATCAATGTTATATCCATATCTATTTTGCACTGTAAAAAGATGTAGGTGACATATCGCTACTGGAGTTATAAATTATCTTTTTAATCAATGAACTTTGATATTTTAAAGTGTTAAAAGCTAAATGTTTTTAAGGATGGTGGGCGTTATTTAAAAATAAAATTAAGTAGTGATCTTTCTAATATAATTTCTATTATTAGTAAATATATTGCAATTATTTAAATAGATAGGAGGTTAGGCACTTTTGCCGCGGCCTTTATTAAATAAGGCTATCAACTGTTTTTTACCGATTAATTTACATATAAAAATGTATTAGGACCTCTGAGCGTTTTATCAAACTTAATTAGTTATTCGGTTTTATTCGACGACATAAAATAAAAATTAAAAAAATATTAAAGTTTCTTTTTTTAATACCGATAACTAAATCATCAGCAAAAGTATTGAATAATATTTTCAATATCTCGTTGATCTAACTAATCATATTAAAGGAGATAAAAATGGCACAGGTAATTAATACCAATACTATGTCTTTAATGGCAAGAAACAATCTGAATAATTCTCAAAGTGTTCTTGGAACTGCAATTGAGCGTCTATCATCAGGTATGCGTATCAACAGCGCTAAAGATGATGCAGCAGGTCAAGCAATCGCTAATCGTTTTTCTTCAAATATTCGTGGTTTAACTCAAGCTGCACGTAATGCAAATGACGGTATCTCTTTAGCTCAAACAACTGAAGGTGCATTAAACGAAATTAATAACAACGTTCAACGTATTCGTGAATTGACTGTTCAAGCGGCAAATGGTACAAACTCTCAAAGCGATTTAGAATCAATTCAAAACGAAATTGATCAACGTTTAGAAGAGATAGACCGTGTATCTAAACAAACTGATTTCAATGGTACTAAAGTATTATCTGCTGATAAAACACTTAAAATACAAGTGGGTGCAAATGATGGTGAAACTATTGAAATCAATTTGAAAAAAATTGACAGTACTGAACTCGGTTTAGCTTCATTTAATGTTTCTTCAAGCCCAACAGCAGATCCTTTAAAAACACTTGATGCTGCATTATCAAAAATTGATGAATTACGTGGTGAGCTTGGTGCGGTACAAAATCGTTTTGAGTCAACTGTAACTAACATCAACAATACAGTAAATAACTTAAGCTCAGCGCGTAGCCGTATTGAAGATGCAGATTATGCTGAAGAAGTATCTAATATGACTCGTGGTCAAATTTTACAACAAGCAGGTACTTCAGTATTAGCACAAGCTAACCAAGTACCTCAATCTGTACTGTCTTTATTACAATAAAGTATACCTCTAAAATTTTACTTTAATTTTTATACTATAGTAATAATGGTATTTTTTAATACCATTATTGCTAATAATGTTAATTACCTATTTTTTAATACTTTATTCTTGCCATTAACTCAGTCAATTATCGTCATAATATTCCTTAGCATTTTTTACAATGGTTTAGGAAATGAGTGATAACCTGTATAACTCTCAGGGTGTAGTGAATCAAATCGATTGGCAACAATATATCTATTTAGTTCGTAATGAAGCGTTGAAATTAGCTGTTCGTTTACCAACGACGATTGAGCTTGATGACTTGTTACAAGTTGGTTATATCGGTTTATTAGAATGCATAAAACGTTATGATGCAGCACAAGGTTATACTTTTACTACATTTGCTATTCCTAGAATAAAGGGAGCAATGTTAGATGAGTTGCGTAGTCGTGACTGGCTACCAAGGCAAACCCGAAAAAAAATTAAAGATGTCACTAACGCCATTAATGAATTGGAACAAATTTTAGGTGTCCCACCTAATGATCACCAGATAGCTGCACATCTGCAATTGTCTCTTACTGAATATCGCAAAGTGTTATTAGATTCAAATTATAGCCAAATTTGTTCTTACGATGAGATACAAAAAAAACTCGGCGATAATTTGGATGCGCTGATTAAGCCTGATTCCGATAACAATCCTTTTGCTTTTATTATTAATGATGAAATTCGCAATATTATTGTTCAACAAATTGATAACTTACCTGAAAAAGAAAAAATGGTTTTAGCGCTCTATTATCAAGAAGAGTTGAATTTAAAAGAGATTGGAAAAGTGTTAGATATTAGTGAATCTCGCGTAAGTCAATTACATAGCCAAGCAATAAAACGAATACAAAGTAAAATTAATATATAAAAAACAGAATAAAACAGTAAAACATGAAAAAATAAATTGAAAATAAATCGAAATGATTTTTTTATTGACCTTTTGCTTTTAAAAATGTAACTTTAAGTGAAAAAAAACGAATTAAGATATTTTTTACTGATTTCGCATTTTTTTATGCGAGAAAAATATAAATTTTGGTGAGTAAATTGGGAAATATACAAGAAGACGATATTTTGAAATGTATACATCATTTAAATCTTTCAACGCTTTTATTAAGCCAAAGAATGATAGAGAAAGATAAAGTGATGGCAATGTATCGATTAGGAATTGATGAAAAAACCGCTGATATTTTGAGTAATTTAAGTGCTTCTCAAATGTTGGTTTTATCTGAAACCAATCAATTAACGTTTCAATTTCGATTTAAAAATTCAGCAATGATGGAAAAATTAACTGAAGAGTCTCGCGTTAGTGATATAAAGCAGATGCATACAGGGATCCTTCTATCAAGCTTACTTTTAGATTCTATTAATAAGTAGGTAAATGATAAAAATGAGTAGCAAAAGCATTATCCAAAAATATAAAGAAGTCCAATTAGCTATTCGATTAATTACACTCGGCGCTAGAATTCAAATGTTGGAAAGTGAAACCAATTTAAGCCGTGGAAAGCTGATTAAATTATATAAAGAAATCCAAGGATGCCCACCACCTAAAGGTTTACTTCCTTTTTCTACCACGTGGTTTATGACTTGGGAGCCTAATATTCATTCAAGCATGTTTTATAATGCTTACCGATTTTTAGTCAAGCATGGTACTAAATCTGGAGTTCATGCAATTGTTAAAGCTTATCAACTTTATTTAGAGCAATGTTCCCTTCATCACGATGAAGAGCCGGTTTTAGGCTTAACTCGTGCATGGATTTTAGTTAAATTTGTTGAAAGTAATGTTATGCAGCAATCGTGTTGCAAAGAGTGTAAAGGGCGATTTATTACACACGCTTACCAGCCACATAATAGTTTTGTTTGCAGTTTATGCCAACCGCCATCAAGGGCCGAAAAAAATAATAAAACGCATAAAGAAAGCCAAGCAAAATGCTTACAAGTTTTATCAATACCTAGTGCATTCAACTTAGTCACCGCAAATCAGGTAACGGTTTAGATAAGCAATTAATTAAAAAAGTTTAGTTACATTTTATAGAGATAAAGGAAAGCCAATGCTAATAATTATAGGATATATTGTTGTTATCGCTTCTGCTTTAGTTGGTTATGTGCTAAGTGGAGGGTATTTGGCAGTACTTTTTCAACCATTAGAGTTTCTGATAATTGGTGGTACAGCTATTGGTGCTTTCATTGTAAGTAATGAAAAGAAAGCAATAATTGCTACACTTAAATCGTTAGGTAGTTTATTTAAAACATCAAAATATAATAAAACTCTTTATTTAACATTAATTAATTTAATGTACACCATTTTAACTAAGATACGTCAAAATGGGGGGTTATCTATTGAAGAAGATATTGATAATCCAAAAGAGAGTGAGTTATTTAAAAAGTATCCACTTATTCTTGCCAATCCACAAATATGCGATTTTATCACTGATTATTTACGTTTAATGATTAGCGGAAATATGGAAGTTTATGAAATTGAAGCATTAATGAATGAAGAAATTGAGACGTATACCCATGAGTTAGAAAAACCTGCAGATGCGATTTCTAGTGTGGGCGATGGGTTACCTGCTTTTGGGATTGTGGCTGCGGTTATGGGAGTGATTAACACATTAGCACAAGCAGATAGGCCTGCTAGCGAGTTGGGTGAACTTATTGCACATGCTATGGTTGGAACCTTTTTAGGAATTTTACTGGCTTATGGGTTTGTTTCGCCACTAGCTGCTTTATTAAGACAGAAGAATGCTGATACAGTAAAAATTTTAGAATGTACTAAAGTTATTCTTATTGCCAGTATGCATGATTATGCTCCACAGATTTGTATTGAGTTTGGTCGAAAAACTATTTTTTCGCATGAGCGACCATCTTTCTTTGAATTAGAAAAATATATTCAAGAAGTGAAAGATAAAAATGCTAACCCAACAGAAAATAATGAATAATGAAAGATAAGCCAGTAAGAATAATTATTTCTAAAAAAAAGTCAGGGCATGGCGGTGGCCATCATGGTGGTTCGTGGAAGATTGCTTATGCAGATTTCATGACTGCTATGATGGCACTTTTTTTAGTCATGTGGTTGATAGCCAAATCCAGCCCGCAAGAATTACAAGGAATTGCCGAATATTTCAGAACGCCATTAATACTAGGTCAAAATGGTGGTAAAAATATTAGCGATAGCGAAAGCCCTATTCCTGGTGGTGGCGATGATGTCAGTAAAAGTTTGGGCGAAGAGCAACAGAGCATAATAAATGAACAACCAATAGATCCCAATATAGTTGAAAGAAATCAATTGATCGAAACTGCTCGTAAAATTTATGAGGCGTTTGAACTTGATCCTCGACTGCAAAAATTAGCGGCTAATCTTATTGTTGAACTAACTGAAATGGGGTTAAGAATTCAGATTTTAGCAACTGATGATAAACCAATGTTTGATGTTGGTAGTGCAGTTATTCATCCTAATATGCAAGAAATTCTTCACGCTCTAGCACCAATAATAAACGATTTACCCAATAAAATGACCTTATCAGGGCATACTGATGAGCGTCAATATATAACAGGTGATAGAGGTTATAGTAACTGGGAGTTATCTGCTGATAGAGCAAATTCGTCAAGACGAGAACTTATCGCTGCTGGATTAGATTCAAGCAAAATTATTCGAATTATTGGTTTAGCTGATACGGTAGGTTTAAACAATCCTAATTATAGTAAAGATGCTAATCGCCGTATTAGTATTTTAATTTTGAATAAGTCAGCTCAAAAATATATTGAAGATGAAAATACAATGACGGGAATAGATTTTTTAAAACAAGCAACTAAATCTGAAAAATAGCATTGGAATTACACAGGTTAAGCCTGTTAAAAAATTAAATTTCAATTATTTTCTAAAAATAACTAAAGTTTTATCTTTTTTATCCGATATAAGAATAACCCTTTAAGTTAATAATTTGATTATTGACTAAATATATTTAGGAGCTTTTATGTCAAATTCATTGATGAATACCGGTATTAGTGGATTAAATGCTGCGCAAAATATGCTTAATGTTATAAGCAATAATATCAGTAATGCGCATACCGTTGGTTACAATCGTCAACAACAAATTTTGCAACAAGCAAATGGCACTAAATATAATTATGGTTTTGTTGGTAACGGTGTATCTGTATCATCAGTTAATCGGGCATATAATAGTTTTGTGGTTGGTCAATTACGTCAATCTCAATCACAAAATGGCTCTATAAAGGCTTATTACAATGAATTGTCAAAAGTCGATAATTTATTAGCGGAGAATGATAATAGTATTTCCTCGCAACTAAATAGTCTGTTTGCAAGTTTAAATAAACTTTCTTCAAATGCGGGTGATGCCGCTTCCAAGCAAACAGTAATAAATGATCTTAGCTCGTTAGTCAGTCAGTTTAATAAAACGGAATTGAATTTAAAAAATCAGATTGCCAATATCAATACTGAAATTGTTAATAATGTTGATACCATTAACTCTTATACCCAACAAATTGCTGATCTTAACCAAAAAATAGCAAGATTACAGGCAGTAAGTGGTGGTCATGAGCCGAATGCATTGCTTGATGAACGCGATCAACTGGTTAATGAGTTAAGCGAGATGATAGGCATCACTGTTACTGAGCAAAATGGACAATACAATATTTCACTACCTAATGGTTTAAGTTTAGTGCAAGGGTCATCGGCAACTCAGTTATCTGTACAGCCGTCTAAAGATGATCCTGCTTTAAATACAATTATTTACACTCATAATTCTGGTGCGACTCAAGAACTATCAAGTCAAAATATCGCATCAGGCCGATTAAATGGATTATTAGCTTTTCGTGATGGACCACTCCTAGAAGCTCGCAACCAATTAGGTTTGATTGCGTTAAATCTAGCAGAACGATTTAATGAAGTACACATGTCAGGGGTTGATATTAATGGCGAACCAGGTCAGAAATTATTTGATTATCATAGCCCAACTAGTATTGCTAACGCCCAAAATCAAGGTAATGCCACTGCTAAAATTAACTATAACTCAGTGACAGACGTCAAAGCATCTGATTATAAAATTGAGTTTGATGGTAACGATTGGGTCGTAACCAGATTATCTGATAACAAGCAAATTACCCCTCAAGTTGAAGATGGTAAGTTGTTGTTTGATGGGTTATCTATTGAAATAAATGGTGATCCAGTAGCGGGTGATAGTATCTTACTTAAACCTGTTGCAGATGTAGCATCATCACTCCAGCTACTAGTTAAGGATGTCAACAAACTAGCAACAGGTATTAATGATGATGAAAATGGTAATGGCGATAATCGTAATGTAGCTAAATTGCTTGATATCCAAAATGAAAAATTAATTAATGGCACTAAAACGTTAAATAGTGCTTATAACGCCTTAGTTAGTTATGTGGGAAGTGAAACACAGACAGCTAAAATTTCAGCGCAATCTAGTCATAATATTACTCAAGAAATTTATGAGCAAAATCAATCAATATCAGGCGTTAATATTGAAGAAGAATATATCTCTATGCAGGTTTATATGCAGTATTACCAAGCTAATGCAAAGATTATTGATGCGGCAACCACAATATTCGATACCATTTTAGGTTTAGCTAAATAATAGAAGGGTTTAAATATGCGTGTTAGTACTAATGCAATGTATCAAAAAAATTTAACGAGTATTTTAAATACCAACAGTAAATGGCAAAAATCAGGATTGCATTTAGCAACCGGTAAAAAAATCTTATCACCTTCTGATGATCCTATGGGGTCATCGCAAGCATTAATTTTAAAACAGGCTCAATCAAGAAATACTCAGTATCAATCAGCTCGTGAAAGTGTTAATAACTCGTTAAGTCGCCAAGATACAGTACTAAAAGAAGCGAATACTGTTATCCAATCAATTCAAGAGACACTAGTTTATGCGGGTAATGAGACGTTAAACGATGAAAATAGACGTGACTTAGCCAATAAATTACAAGGACTAAAAGATCAATTAATTTCGTTAGCTAATGCTAAAGACACTAATGGCAATTATATCTTTGCTGGAAATAAAAATGATACACCTCCTTTTGTTGTGGATGAATCAGGTAAAGTTAATTATGTCGGTGGTTCTACAACGATTAATATTTTTATTGATGATACGCGTGAAGTGTCATTAAGTTTTACTGGTGATCAGATTTTTATGTCAGGCGCCAATAGTTCTGTGGAAAGTGATGTTTTTGCTAGCATTGACTATGCATTAGAAGTACTGCAAATCGGGTTAGATGATAATGACCCTGATGCGATTACGCAATTCAGAGAAGGTTTATCGAAAGCTAGTCAAGGCGTTGATAATTCGTTTGAAAATATCTCAACAGTTAGGGCTGCAGGTGGTAATGTGTTGTCGGAAGTTGAACGATTAACTGCACTAGGTAAAACCTTGGACATTGATTTTCAGACACAAATTAGCCAAATTGAAGATGTTGATTGGTATGAAGCCATTGCAGATTATGTGATGTTACAGGCGAATTTACAAGCAGCTCAATATACTTTTATGAATATGCAAAATATGTCCTTATTTCAAATGAAATAACTTTCTGTCATCACTTATTTAAATCGTTAATAAACAGGAGGCTTATGCCTCCTATTTATTAACTTCATTAAAATTTATTTAGTTATTATCTAAAGGCAATTTGTCTAAAACCTGATATTGATTTTTGCGGTGTATTTCTAGCAATTTCTTCAATCCGACTAATAATTTGAATTAACTTTTCGCTATAGTTAGGATCGGTTGCATAGTGTGCATCTTGCAGTGCTTTGGCTGCGGTTCTTGCATCAGGTGCGTTAACAACGGCACGATAACGTGGGCTTTTGGTAAGTAAATCAAGATAATCTGTTAATGCATGTTGTTTACTTTTATAAACTCTAAATTCATCTTGAATCTTAACCATATTGTTATTTAAAAATTCTCGTGTTGTTAACCGAGTTGAATTGCCTTTCCATGATGATGTCGCTTTTATGCCAAAATAGTTATGACTTGGTTGATTGTCGGCTGTTTTTATCTGCTTTTTACCCCAACCTGTTTCTAAGGCCGCTTGTGCAATGATAACCTCATAAGGAATACCTGACATTTTGGATGCCTTTTTAGCGGGTTCAAACCACTCAACTATAAATTGCGTGATATGGTCTTTATCAGAATCATTAACTGCTGGCGGTAATGGTTTGACGTTAGTATTCGTTAATTTATTCGTTTGCTGGTAAAGCATTTGACCTAATGCCGCAGGCGATGAATTTGAATCACTAAATAAAGATTGTGCTAATTCTATATTATTAGCCTGAGATTGTGGGGTAATAGATCTATTTGGCTGATTATTTAATTGTTTGGCAATAATATTGGCAAGACCTAATCCTTTACCGACAGCCTGTTGAGCAATTTGCTGATCAAACATTGAAGTAAATAACTGCATTGCAGATTGATTAAATAATCCACCATTAGGAACGGCTTTTCGCATAGATTGCATCATCATATTGACGAATAGTGTTTCAAACTGATCGGCAACTTGCTTGACACTTTCACTTGATCCACTAACAACGTTACGCCTTAATTGGCCAATGCTCGAAAAATCATAAACAAAGCGATTAATAGACTGATTAACTAGGTTTTTCATAATAATTATGCTTTAAATCGTTTCTAATGCAGCGTGCAAACAACCTGCGGTTTTTAATGCCTCAAGTATCGACATTAATTCTGTTGGATTTGCGCCTAATAAATTAAGTGAGCTAATTACTCGGTTTAAATCAGCGCCAGAAGCTAAATTATGTAATGCTCCGCCATCTTGTTCGATGCTGACCTCATCATCAGGAACAACTACGGTTTGTCCTCCGGCTAACGGAGTATTAGGCTGACTAACTTTTAATTTGTTATTGACCACCACAGACAAATTACCATGAGCAACGGCACAATTGTCTAATTGAACTTTTTGATTCATCACTACCACGCCAGTGCGCGTATTAATGACTACTTTTGCTGAAATTGGTGAAGCACTAATTTGTAGGTTTTGAATCTTCGATAATAATTTAACTCTTGCCTGGCTATCTTGTGGCATGTTCAATTTAACCGTCATACCATCTAAAGCAACTGCGATATTTTTTTGTACCTTGTTAATTGCTTCAGCGATTTTTGATGCCATGGTAAAGTCAAAATGGTTAAGGTGTAAGTGAATGGAACTTTTTTCATCTAAGCGGGTTGTTAATTCCCTCTCAATTGTCGCTCCACTCGGGATAGTTGCACCAGCCATTTGATTAACTGTTACACTACTGCCTTTGCTGCTTGCGCCCATACCACCAACAAAAAGATTACCTTGAGCAATGGCATAAACTTGATTGTCGGCACCTTTCAATGGCGTCATAATCAATGTGCCACCGCGAAGGCTTTTGGCATTACCTAATGAAGAGACAACAACATCAATTTGTTGCCCAACTCGTGCATAAGATGGTAATTTAGCAGTAACCATTACCGCAGCAACATTCTTTAATTGCATGTTACTACCTGATGGTACGGTAATACCTAATTGCGAAAGCATGTTGGTTATACTTTGAATGGTAAATGGTGTTTGTGAAGTTTGGTCTCCTGTACCATCTAGCCCAACAACAATTCCATAGCCTACTAAGGCGTTTTCACGCACGCCTTGAATAGTTACTAAATCCCTTATTCGTTCGGCATAACTATAGGGTGTGCCCACTATCATTATTAAAATAATAAAAGTTCGTAATTTATTAAGCATAATCAGATTCATTAAAAAGGTGAAAGATTAAAAAACAGGCGTTGTAACCAACCCATAGTTTGAGCTTCATCAATGTAGCCATTACCTACATATTCAATGCGAGCATCGGCAACTTGAGTTGAAATAACGGTATTGTTACCACTTATTGTCCTTGGGTTAACAACGCCTGAAAATCGAATAAATTCTGTTCCCTGATTTATTGCAATTTGTTTTTCACCTATTACTTTTAAATTGCCATTAATCATGACATCTTGAACGGTGACGGTGATGGTTCCACTAAATGTATTTTTTGCATTAGCGCCACCAGAACCTTTAAAATCGTTACTGCCTGAGATATCAGTATCTACTTTGCCTCGACCAACTAGCCCATCTAAAAAGTGAGGAACAGTTTTTACACCTAAATTTACCCCACCATTACGGCCAGCATTAATAGATGAACTTTTGCTCGCACTCACATTTTCTTGTAATACAATAGTTAATACATCACCAATATTGCGAGGTCTACGATCTTCAAACATTGGTTGATAGCCAAAACTACTTGGTTGTGATGCTTGATATATTGAGCCACTTGAATTAACAATTTCTGGCATTTGAGGAACAATACTGGTTTGCCCTTCAACTAATGCTTTTTTAGGTAATTGGCTACAACCAACTAATAACATCATTACTAAAATATAAAGATATCTCATTATCATAGATTTATAACTGATTTAAACGTTGCAACATTTGGTCAGACGCTGATATTGCTTTACTGTTAATTTCGTAAGCACGTTGTACTTGAATCATGTTAACTAGCTCTTCTGCAACATTTACGTTAGAGGTCTCGATATAACCTTGATAAAGCAATCCAGCACCATTTAATCCTGGTGTATTTTCAGTTGGAGCACCGGAGCTTTCGGTTTCTAAATAGAGATTTTCACCAACACTTTCTAACCCAGTGTCATTAATAAAAGTATGTAATGTTAATTGACCAACTTGCACTTGAGTTGATTGATTGGCTAACGTCACACTAACAATACCATCCCGTGCCACGGTCATTTTTATCGCATTTGATGGAATGTTGATGGTTGGTTGAATTTCGTAACCAGCAGCGGTAACTAATTGACCATTTTGGTTAACTTGAAAAGCACCACTTCGAGTATAAGCTAGCGTTCCATCAGGCATCAGAACTTGGAAAAAACCTTGTCCATTAATAGCGATATCACTGCTATTATCAGTTAATTCTAAATTTCCTTGGCTATGAATTCGTTCGGTAGCTACAGGTCTAACACCGGTACCAATTTGTAATCCAGAGGGTAGTGTTGTTTGTTCAGATGATTGAGCGCCAGGTTGGCGAATAGTTTGATATAACAGATCTTCAAAAACAGCACGTTGGCGTTTAAAACCACCAGTACTAACGTTGGCTAAATTATTGGAAATTATATCCATATTCATTTGTTGTGCAGTTAGCCCAGTTTTTGCAATCCATAATGATTTAATCATTGCTTTTTCCTATTTTAATTATGTTAACGATAATATTTGATTGGCTCTTTGTGCATTTTCATCAGCTGTAGTAATTTGCTTCATCTGCATTTCAAATTGACGAGAATGGCTAATCAAATTCACCATTGCAGTAACAGGATTAACATTACTGCCTTCTAATACTCCAGACATTAGTTTTGCGTTAGGATTATCTTGTAATACTGCACCACGATTGTTAACAGTTGTTGCATGAAAAAAACCGTCATCGCCACGTACCAACTCATTAGGTTCAAGGTGAACTTTCTTTATTTTTCCAACTTGAGCAATGGTTGTGCGTTTATCACCTGCACCTAACGCTGATAAAGTTCCGTCGGCACTAATACTAACCTGTGAACGCTGAGGAACTGTTAATACGCCATTATCACCAAGTAATGGATGACCTTGGATATTAAGCGTGCCATTTTCATCAATTTGAATGGCACCATTACGAGTATATGCTTCACTACCATCAGCTAACTGTACAGCTAGCCAATCATCTTCTGATAAAGCAACGTCTAAATCTCGCCCAGTGTAATTAAATGCACCCATTGTTGAATCATAGGTTGGCGTGGTTGCTGCAACCATGGTCCTTGTTGGCATACTATTACCCACAATAGGAACGGCTTTCATTGCCGTTAATTGAGCACGAAAGCCTGCTGTTGATACATTAGCTAAGTTATGACTGGTTATGGATTGTTGATTTAATGTTTGGCTAGCGCCAGACATGGCAGTATAAATAACGCGATCCATACATATTCCTTAAATTATCTTAAATTAACTAATGTATTAAGAATTTGATCTTGCGTCTTAATGGTTTGAGAATTAGATTGATAATTACGTTGGGCAACAATCATATTAACTAATTCTTGGCTCATATCAACATTGGATGATTCAACGGCACCACTGGCTAATGATCCAAAAGTACCAGTATTGGCTGAGCCTAATACTTCACCACCAGAATTTAGTGTTGAACGCCAGTTATTATTCCCTGCTGACTCTAATCCATTAACATTGGCAAAATCAGCCATGGCAATTTGACCTAATAACATGGTTTGTTGGTTGGAATAAACACCATAAATAGTGCCATCATTGTTAATACTATAACCAACTAAATCACCTGCTGCATAACCATCTACGATAGGCGTTTTTATGCTACCGACTTCTTTACCCATATTTTGTTGCGTACTGTTTGCAAGTGATAATGTAAAGCTATTATCTTCTGATCCATTTATGCCATTAATATTGATAGTCATTTCGGGATCGCTGATTAATTTGCCTGATGAATCAAATTCCATTTTTCCTAATGCTTGTAGGGTTGCATTAGGATCGCTACTATCAAGGTAATGAACATCCCATTGGTTATCTGCTGTTTTTACATAAAAAAGCTGAACATTGCGTTGATTACCTAATGAATCATAAGTGGTGATAGTGGTTGAATAATTGAATGTGTCAGCATCTGTTGCATTAATGGGTTGTTTTTCAGGAACTTTACTATTTGAATTTAGATTTGTTTGCAAAGCAGCTTTATTGGTTGCTGATGCATTTAACATTTCTTGTGAAATTTTTAATGGGCCTGGTGCTGAACCTTGTTGAATTTGTGGTGGAGTACCTGTCGCAAGATAACCAGTCAAATTGAAACCGTCAGCAGATACGATATTACGTTCAGCATCTAATTGAAACTGACCATTACGGGTATAGTAGATTTGTCCACTACTATCAACTAATCGGAAAAATCCATTACCTGAAATCGCTACATCTAAACTGTTGTTGGTTGAGGTTGTTGTGCCGTCATTAAAATTTTGCATAACAGCAGCAACTTTAACACCCATCCCTACTTTTGAACCGGCATAGATATCAGCAAATGAAATGCTAGCACTTTTAAAGCCAACTGTTGCAGAATTGGCAATATTATTACCAATAACATCTAATTGTTTAGAAGCGGCATTCATACCACTGATTGCTTGAGAAAATCCCATATAAACTTATTCCCCTTTAAAGAATTTGACGCACTTCGTCAATACTAATTGAACCAAGTATCCCTAAATCAAGTAATACTTTATTATTAACTTTGCTATTAATTACTCCGTAAACAACAGAGTAAGCTAATGGTGTTGATGTGACTTTTTGCCCCTCGTAAGTAGCATTAACTGAAAACGTGTAGCTACCATCTGGAGCTAAAGTTCCATCGTTAAGTTCTCCATCCCAAGTAAAAGAGCTGACACCAGCAGGGATGGATCCAAGATCGACTTCTCGTACAACATTACCATTTTCATCTTTTATGGTGATAACAACCGAATCAGCATCACGCATAAGTTCAAAACCAAACGGCGTAGTAATGGTCTCTTTATCACTTTTTGAACCATCTATTTCTGAAGTTGCGACTAATATTTTATTACCAGGAACCATAACGCCTTTACCAATCATATTGCTCGCGTTGACTGATAAACTATCGTCAATCTGGCCTGAAACCATACCTAACGTTGTATTAAGTCGTTCAATGCCTGCTAATGTATTAATTTGCGCCAATTGCGAGGTTAACTGACTATTATCCATTGGATTAGTTGGATCTTGATTCTTCATTTGGGCAATAAGTAATGTTAAAAAGTTATCTTGTAATTCCTGACTAGAATTACCATCAGATGAACCTTTCCTCACTGCTTGTGGACTAGCCATATTTGACGATTCTGAAACTGGTACATTCGAAATACCCATGAATTAAGCCCCTTTATTGCCCTAAGGTAAGTGTTTTAAGCATTAAGCTTTTTACGGTATTAATGACTTCCACATTTGCTTGGTAGCTACGAGATGCTGAAATGGTATTGACCATCTCTGCCACTACATCTACATTAGGTTTTTGAATGTAACCTTTCTCATCAGCTAAAGGGTGCTTAGGATCATAGACTAAATTCATTGGTGATGGGTCTTCGATGACCTCAGATACTTTTACTCCAGCTATGCTATTGGGATAATTGTTATCATCGACTTGGAAAATAACTTGTTTAGCTCGATAAGCTTGACCTGAAGTACTTGTAACACTATCAGCATTTGCTAAATTACTCGCACTAACATTCATTCGTTGAGTTTGTGCCATTAAGGCAGAACCAGAGATAGAAAAAATAGAGAAGCTCATAATGGTTATCCTTGCTGTAATACGGATATTACATTTTTAAATTGTTCACCTAAAAATGTTAAATTACTTTGATAATGGATACTGTTATCCATAAAAGCTGTTCTTTCTTGATCCATTTCAACAGTATTACCATCAGCAGATGATTGATAAGGAATGCGATACAGAAGTTGATAATCTGCTGAGCCGATGGTTTGGATATGCTTTGCTGATGTTATATTAAGTTTTATATTATTAAGCGTATGTTGATTATTGATAGCTTTTTTTAATTCAATATTAAAATCAATATCTCTAGCTTGATAATTAGGCGTATCACTATTGGCAATATTGGTCGCAAGTATATTTTGTCGTTTTTCACGAACATTTAATGCTTGTTGATGAAAGTTAACAAAAGTATCTAATTTATTTAGCATAAAATCATCTCATCTTTTTTTATGTAGAGAATTTTAAGCAAATCAAAAAAAAATCATCGTATAAATAACGATAAAAATTGCCCTTATTTCAACATTCAATAAATTAGCTGATAAAGTAAAATTTAGTTACCAATAATGTTGTGAACAAATATGTCTCAGTTTATAAAATATATAAGCCTTTTAGGTGTGTTGTGTAGCTCAAAAATAGCTTTGGCTAACTCAATGGAAAAACAGATTAGCGATCTAATCTATCAACAAATTAGCGAAGCTAATATTGATAATATTGCTATTGATTACCTCACTTTGAAACCTCAGTTAAATTGTGATTCACCAACATTTGCGATTTTAAATAAAAATAAGCATTGGGGTAATTTAACCATCACTGCTAAATGTGAAAATATCACTAAATATATTCAAGTTTATGTTGCTGTTACTGGGAGTTATGTTATGGCGAATCAGCCGATAAGTGCAGGAACATTAATGACAGAGCAGCAAGTGAAAATGCAATCTGGGCGGTTAGATAAATTACCACCTGCTGTAATTTTGAATAAATCAGAGGTTATCAATCATATTGCTTTAAGAAATATTAATAATGGTGAGCCAATTAAAAATTCAATGTTACAGAAAAATTGGCATGTTAAAGCAGGTCAAACTGTAAAAGTAATTGTTAATGGTGAGGGTTATTCAATTGCTGCTAATGGCAAAACACTAAGCAATGGTGCCTTGGGTGAATTAATAAATATCAAACTTAATACAGGTAATATTGTTCAGGGTGTTGTTACAGAAAAAGGTATCATAATTTTAAACAAATAAAATTAATGATTTTCTGATTTTTGCCGATAATTAGATTAAACCTCCCCTATAAACCTCAACGTTAATTGAAGGAATTTTATGAGTATAGATGCAACAAAAATGGTTACCGCCGTATCAGGGGTACTTAATCGTATAAATGAGCAAAATAAAAAAACTAATGCATCTGTGCAAAACTCAAATAACTTAACGTTGAATGTTAAGTTAAGCCAAAATACTATAGCATTGTTGCATTCAACTGAAAATGATATCGATATTAGTAAAATTGAAAAGATAAAACAGGCCATTACTGAAGGTAAATTAGTGATCAATCCAAATAAAATTGCCGATGAAATTATTAAGCAAACTTTCGAAAATATTGAAATCTAATTGATTTTGAAGGAATGTCGTCATGTTAGAATTAGATAACATTTTTAATAATGTAACAGTTATGTTACAAGCCCTGTCAGATATTTTAGAAGCTGAACAACAAATATTATTTAAAAATAATTCAGTAAATCAATTGAGTGAAATTATAAACCAAAAAAGCCAATTACTTATTGAGTTAAAATTACTTGATGAAAAAAGACTAAAAGTTAGTCAGCAATGCAATATTCAATCACCTTATAGTGAAAAACAAGAGTTAGCATTAAAATGGCAAGCTATCACAAAAATGACTCAGCGATTAGCTCAAATCAATCGGGAAAACGGAGTGCTTATTCAAAACCGAATGAACGTAACTCAACATTCAATAGATTATTTGAAAAGCATGAATAATCCTGCTGTTTATACCCATAATGGTTATCAACAACCAGAAACTATTTCATCTAAACGCGCTAAAGTTTAATCATTTTGAAGTTGTTTCACGGTAAACGAGATAAATAACTATTAAATTAGGGTCTTATTAAGCAAATAACTTTCTCAAGTTGCGTTCATACTGTGCTGTAAACGGTAATTAGGCAATAAAATTGATTTAATTAAGATATGGCTGATGATAGTGATCTAGATAAAAGCGAACAACCCACCGATAGCAAATTAAAAAAAGCCAAGGAAAAGGGACAAATCCCACGATCTCGCGAGTTAACATCGTTAATTATTTTGTTGGTTAGTATCCTATTATTTTGGATGATGGGTAGTCATTTTGTTGCTAATTTAAAAACAATTATTCAACACGCTATGTTGGTTGCATACCGAACAGATGATGATAAACAAATTATTTTCAATTTAATTAATTTATTAACCGCTGGATTTTGGTCGATTTTACCTATTTTTTTCGGATTAGTCATTATTGCCATCATTGCACCTATGGGGGTTGGTGGTTTACTTTTTAGTTTGCAATCAATTAAACCCAATTTTGGTAAATTGAATCCGATTAGCGGATTTAAAAGAATTTTTAGTATTCGAATTTTTTCAGAGTTATTTAAAAGCCTGCTTAAAGTTGTTTTAATCGGTTTTGCCGTGACATTGTTTCTAATCAATCAATTTCCAAATATGCTTTCGCTGCCAAATATGTATTTAAATAGTGCATTATCTAACGTTATGCAACTGCTTATTTATTCAGGAATATTAACTATATTAGCTTTAATTCCTATGGTTGGATTTGATATTTTTTATCAAATCTGGAGTAATTTAAAAAAATTAAAAATGTCTAAACAAGAGATTAAAGACGAGTTCAAGGAGCAAGAAGGTAATCCACAAATTAAAGGCCGCATTCGCCAGATGCAACAAGCAATAGCAAGACGTCGAATGATGAAAGATGTACCAAAAGCCAATGTTATTATCACTAACCCAACTCATTATGCGGTTGCACTACAATATGATGATAAAACTATGTCTGCCCCTAAACTGATAGCTAAAGGTACCGACAATATCGCTATCAAAATTAAAGAAATTGCCCAAGAGCATCGCATTCCACAATTAGAGGCTCCTCCTCTCGCTCGGGCTTTATATCGCTATGGTGAAATAGGACAAACCATTCCAGCCGAACTCTATGCTGCCGTTGCGCAAATTTTAGCCTGGGTTTATCAATTAAAACGTTGGCATAAACATGGTGGTGATAAGCCTCAAAAACCAACGAATATACCGATCCCTGAATCTTTATCCGTAAATGAGTAAAAGTAAATCTCTATGATGAAATCAAAATTAGCCAATTTATTATCAGTAAATCTATCAAAAAGTGGTCATTATCGAATTTTAACAGGGCCAATGCTTATTTTATTGATTCTTTCAATGATGGTATTACCTTTACCTGCATTTATATTGGATCTGTTTTTTACTTTTAATATTGCATTATCAATTATTATTTTGATTGTTGCGTTGTTTACTAAGCGGGTTTTAGATTTTGCAGCGTTTCCTACCGTTCTGCTTTTTGCAACGTTATTACGACTATCGCTAAATGTTGCTTCAACTCGGGTTGTACTGTTAAAAGGTCATACTGGTAGTGATGCAGCTGGTAGAGTTATTGAAGCTTTTGGGCATTTTTTAGTGGGCGGTAATTTTGCTATTGGTATTGTTGTCTTTATTATTTTAGTTATCATCAACTTTATGGTAATCACTAAAGGTGCTGGTAGGATTGCTGAAGTTGGTGCTCGCTTTGCGTTGGATGGTATGCCAGGTAAGCAAATGGCAATTGATGCTGATCTCAATGCTGGATTAATTGGTGAAGATGAAGCCAAAGCACGGCGCGCAGAAGTTACACAGGAAGCCGATTTTTATGGCTCAATGGATGGTGCGAGTAAGTTTGTACGTGGTGACGCCATCGCTGGATTACTAATTATGGCCATAACCATTGTTGGTGGATTATTAGTTGGGGTAATGCAGCATGGTATGACATTTTCAGATGCGAGTAAAACCTATGTATTATTGACTATTGGTGATGGTCTAGTTGCACAAATTCCCTCACTGATTATTTCTACCGCTGCGGGTGTAATTGTGACTCGGGTTACCTCACAAGAAAACATTAGTGACCAAATGCTTAAACAGTTATTTAATAACCCTCAAGTATTAATCTTAACTGCGGTTGTTATTGGTTTGCTTGGACTTATTCCAGGGATGCCAAATTTAGTATTTTTAATGTTTACTGCGGTATTATCAGTAATTTCTTGGTGGTTAACCAAACAAAAGAGAGTTGAGAAAACAGTTGCTACTCCACCAAAAAGTGTTGTAGCGCCAACAAATGTTGACGCTTCATGGTCTGATGTCAATATTGAAGATATCTTAGCGATGGAAGTTGGATACGGGCTTATTCCTATGGTTGATCAAAACCAAAATGGTGAATTACTTGGTCGAATTCGTAGCTTGCGTAAAAAGTTTGCGCAAACATTAGGCTTTCTACCGCCTCAAGTTCATATTCGCGATAATCTCTCGTTATCACCTTATCAATATAAAATTTTTATAAAAGGTGGTGAAATTGGTCAAGGCGAAATTATGAATAATAAATGGTTAGCGATCAACCCCGGCACAGTAACCGAAACTATCGAAGGCATTGAAACTATTGAGCCGGCTTTTGGTTTACCTGCTGTTTGGATAGATGAAAATGACAAAGAAAATGCACAAATATTGGGTTACACTGTTGTTGATACTAGTACCATGATTGCCACCCATTTCAATCATTTGTTACATCAATTTGCCAGTGATTTATTGGGACGATTAGAGACACAAGAATTATTGGATCGAATAAAGCAGGATATTCCTAAATTAGTCGAAGATTTTATTCCTGACGTAGTGCCTTTAACTACTTTTCATAAAATTCTACAAAACTTACTTTCTGAAAAAGTGTCGATTCGTGATATGCGCACAATTATTGAGACGATTTGTGAACAGGCACCAAATCAAAATGATGCCTATCATTTACTCAGTATTGTTAGAATAGCGCTAGGGCGTGTGATTACCCAACAATGGTTTCCTGGGACGGAACCGATAAGAGTAATTGGATTAAATATTGATTTAGAAAGAATATTACTGCAAGCTTTGCAAAATACTAGTAATGTTGAACCGGGACTAGCAGAACATATTCTTCAACAACTCAAACAAGCATTAAATCAGCAAGATGCAATGGGAGCGCCGCCTGTTTTATTGGTTAATCACACATTAAGAGCGATGCTCTCCCAGTTTTTAAGACCTAATTTTCCTCAATTAGCTGTGTTATCTAATTTAGAAATACCTGATAACCGAAAGATCCAAGTGACATATCAAATTGGCAGTGAATTATGATAAATTTACTGCACAATATTGATCGTCATTTAATCTATTTTTTTTCAAATATTGTCCCTTTTTTGAAAGGTGAGTTTTTAAATGAGAATTTGGTGAGCAATATATAACTTATACCACCAACAACAAAGCCGACAATCCATGTTAAGCTCACTTCATAAAATGCAGCTGCTGATCCAATAAGCATCGCTAGAATAGCAGCGGGGTTAAATCCAGCAAATTGACCGTTGTTATCATATAGTGTATTTACATCAATTTTTTGGCGACGTAACAGATAGTATTCCACCAACAAAATTGCCACAATTGGTCCCAAAAATGCGGAGTAAATTAGAATAAATAAACCTAATCCTTTTGCTGAGGTATCCTGAACAAGAACCCAAGGAAAAGAAGCGATAGCTAATAATCCTGTAATGGTTACTGCTACTTTATATTTAGCTTTTGTTAATAACGTAATTACGTAAGCTGGTGGGATGATATTAGCAACGATATTTACAGCAATGGTGCCTAATACAATAAAGGATGATACCACGATGGTGATATATGGATTATTTACTACAATCGCAAATGCTTTAACTGGATTAGAGTTACCTGTGACTGAGGCCAACATCACACCAATGGTAATAATAAAACCGTAAGCAACAAAAATTGGTAGAAAATAGAGGAGCCCCCTTTTTCTATCACTAAAACCAGCTTTTAGTTCTCGTGAGTAATCAGCTGCACTAAGAAAAATTGCAGCGTAATTACCTAAGAACATCATAATGAAGCCGCAGAATGGTAATCCCCAAGTTCCTTCGGCATTTACCCATTTGTCTATAATAATTTCTTGATGATTATTGAGTAATATAATAAAGACATAAATTAACGCACAAAGAATAACAATTGAAATTAACGTTTCTACCCATTTTATTGCATGGAATCCATATAGCGATAAAGCGATTTGGAAAAATTGTAAAATAAGAAAACAGATAAATATATTATTAAAATCACCATTAGATAATATTCTAATAATTTCATTGAGCGCAGTTGCACCTATCCAACTTTGAAATCCATACCAAACAATAGCAGGAATACCGCGAAGTAATGAAGAAATAATAGCGCCTTTTATACCAAATGACATGCGAAGTTGTACCACATAAGGAATACCTGTGCGATATCCTAAGCGATCATTAAAAACAAAAATTGTCGTGATAATCAATATTGCAATTAATGTTGCGGCAAAAGTTTGGAAAATATTCATGGTGGCAACACCAGCTACAACTAAGCTTGCACCTAAGGTCATATTACCCAAATTCATGCCATCGCCAATCCACATAAAAGAATAGGCTAAAGGATTCATAGTTCGATCTTTGCTAGATTTGGGTAATAAAGAACTATCAATCTGCATCGATGTATTTGGTGATTGTGCTGTATTATTCTTCATGACTTTCCTTCCCTACTTATTTCTGTCGTTTCAATTCCATTATTAACGCCGAATAAATTCACCTCTTGGTGTTGAATTAATACCGGCATTAATTTGATAAATAGTTTTGCCTCGTAATAATGTTTGAACAACTTGTGCACCAATTTGTCGTCCTACATAAGGACTAAATTTATTACGATATTCGAGATCTTGCTCTTTTAATACATAGTTAGAATGAGGTTTAATAAAGATGATGTCAGCATCTTTACCTACTTGAATTGAGCCTTTAGTTGGTAAGTTGTATCTTTCAGCAGGGTTTTTAGCGATGATATCGGCAAATTGTTTTAATGACATACCCCGTTTTTGTACGGCTTCATCAAACATAATATCTACATTATTTTGAACACCAGAAATTCCGCCCCAAGCATCAAAGGCATTGGCTTTGTCTTTTAAATCGTAAGTACATG
This sequence comes from Gilliamella sp. B2785, assembly GCF_026537005.1. NCBI lineage: Bacteria > Pseudomonadati > Pseudomonadota > Gammaproteobacteria > Orbales > Orbaceae > Gilliamella > Gilliamella sp. B2785. The sequence continues at coordinate 75,163 of NZ_JAFNNC010000007.1, forward strand.
GTGAATGGTCAGACACCGCAGTGATGATGTGGCCAGCAAATAGATATTTCCATAATCCTTCTTGAGCTTGCTGATCACGGATTGGTGGTGAACATTTTGCAATTGGTCCAATAGCATCCAATTGGTCTGTAGTAAAATAGAGGTAATGGATACAGGTTTCGCACGTCACATTAATGCCTTCTTGGCGTGCTTTGATAACCTCTTCAACTCCTTCAGGACAAGCGACATGGCATATATGAATCGGGCACCCAGTTTGTTTAGCGAAAAAGATTGCTCGACGAATTGCTTCAACTTCAGTAAATGCCGGACGGGTTGCTACATATTGTGATAATTTACTTTCGCCTCGTGCTTTAGCTTGTTGCCCTAAAATATCAGTAATTGCGGCATTTTCTGCATGGATAGCTAGCACTTTACCGGTTTTAGCAATTTGGCGCATTCCTTCCCATAATGCGTAATCATTTACATTGGCAAAATCACCGTCAAGGTTTGGATCACCACAGGTTGCCATAAAACATTTAAATGCCGCGACACCTTCTTCGACTTGTTCTGCAATACCATTATTGGTCAGATTATAAGGAACCAATCCACCATAAGAAGCAACATCGACATAAAGTTTTCCTTCACCAGCAGCATATTTGGTGCGAAGAGTTTCGCCACTAGTAGTCGCCGGGAGTTGGTTCAGAGGCATTTCAACAAAGGTTGTTACGCCCCCTTTTGCACATGCCTTTGTTCCTGTGATATAGCCTTCCCACTCATGACGAACACCACCAGGTTCACTAATATGAACATGAATATCAACCATTCCGGGACTAACAATCAAGCCATTAGCATCAATAATTTCATCGGCTTGCACTAAATTAGGGCCAATTGCTGCAATTTTGCCATTTTTTATTGCAATATCGGTATAAATTTCGCCAGATTCGAGAATGACAAGACCATTTTTAATAATGAGATCGTACTGCATAATAATTTTCCCAACTAAATTGATTACAAATTAGACACATAATCATTCATATTATCAGTATTATTTGTTTTATCAAATTTTCATAATAATCTTTATATTTATGCAATAAACGTGCCACTAAATCAAAAAGTAAGTAATAACTGACATGATTTGGTTTTCTTTAAGTGGAATTGCACTAAAATGATCCATTTATATCTGTTTGACTCAATGTTTTGCACTATTTTGGGGGATTAGATAGGAAAATCGAATAAAACATTAGAAAAATTAGATTATGTGCCTTACATTAAAGTCAACCTTTTGGTTATCGCTACTAATGTAAGGCCTTGTAAATATTATTTAGTAGCCACAGTAAAACGTTGTTTAATGTGTTTTGCATTCTCCGCTTCATCAATCATCGCGATTGCATAGTCAGCATAGCTGATTTGACTTTTCCCTTGGCTATTAACCAAAATTTGCTCGCCACCAACAATATAATGACCAGTTCTTGGACCATCAGCAATAAACTCAATTGCTGGGCTTAGATAGGTCCAATTTACATCATTACAAGTTCTTAATTGATCTAAAGCTTTTGCCATGTTATTGGCTAATGGTTTAAATTCATCCGGGAAATCCGGAGAGTCAACTAAACGAATAGTATGCTCAGGATTGACATATAAACTACCTGCACCGCCAACAACTAATAAACGATTAGGTTTACCGCTTAAAATATCAGTTAAGTGTTTTAAGCTAGTTTGATGTTGTGGAAGGGTTTCTGGTGTCCATGCTGCAAAAGCATCAATAATGACATCAAAAGGTTTCAAATCTTCATAAGTTAGATCAAACAGATCTTTAACTAGAATTTTTGTCTTAGGGTCAACATGAGCGTTGGGATTACGAACAATCGCCGTTACATCATGTCCACGCGCAATTGCTTCTTTAACTATCAGACTACCTGACTTACCACTAGCACCAATAACCGCAATTTTCATTTTTTACTCCTTTATTAATTTATAAGTATTGTTTGATTCAGGTTTTAAATTGGAAAAATCTTTTAACAATTTGATATTTTTAGGTTAATATTCTAAGTATCTATTGTAAAGTAGGTACCAAGCAGTAATATAGTTACTGAAATGATACTATTATTGAATTTAAAGGATTTTTAACTAATGTCACTCAACGTAATTTTACCTCCTTGCCCTGTCGAAATTACCCTTATGTTAATGGGTGATAAATGGAAAGTCTTAATCGTTCGTGATTTATTAACAGGTACAAAACGCTTTGGAGAATTAAAAAAATCACTAAACGGTATATCTCAAAAAGTCTTAACCCAACATCTAAGAACAATGGAAAAAAACGGCTTAATCAGCCGCAAAGTCTATGCCCAAGTACCACCTAAAGTGGAATACACATTGACCGATGTCGGGCAAAGTTTAAAACAAGTGCATGATGCTATGTTAGCGTGGGGAAGTGCTTATAAATCAAAACAAAGTGCTAATAAATAGGTTTATACATAAGTAATGTTAGTAAACTAATAGCATGATCTTCATTAAGCAAAAAAATTATGGCTAATTAGCCTCAAATTTAGAACATATGAAATAAAATTCATCCGGCTTTGAATCTTTATCCTGACCAATAACGATTGTATTTGGGTAAAGATTATTGTCAGTAATAGGGGTAATTTCCTTTCGGAATATGTCTGTATCATTCAAAGGAATAGGTTCTTCACAGCTGCGTAATATAGGGTTAACCTCAATCAATTTAGCGAACTTGTGCATATCACCTTTGGCTTTGGCATAAAAAGATGTGACAAAATTATCGCTTTCATAACGAATCATATTAACCCATACATTCTTAACTTTGATAGGTTGCTCAAAATAGTATTCGATTTCATTTATACTATCTTGTTTTTTTAAAGTAATTTTTTGTTTTGCAAGTTCAGCAATGATCTTTTTATCTTCTATGGCAAAAGGTTTTGACTGACATAATAATGCGGATCTAAATTGTTCTGTTATAGTCTTTGTGTCATCACTAGACGCATATCCAGATAAACTCAAAAAAAATAGCGTGTAACCTAAAAGTAAATATGATTTTTTCATAATTCATTGTCTATATGAGGTTATTAATGCTTTGTTGATTCAGTTAAGTTTTGTTTCTCTATAAAATCTCAATCCAATTATAAATGAAGAATAAGCAATAGTTAATAATTTTGATATTAACTTATTAGCCAACCTATCGCCATTTTGTTAAAACTATATTACTATGATTTAATTGATTTTCATTCTAAAAATTGATTATGAATAAGCCATCACCGAATTTAACCATTAAAGATATTGCCAAATTGAGCGGGGTGAGTAAATCCACTGTTTCGCGAGTTATTAATCACGACCCAATGGTGAAGGAATCGACACGTAACAAAGTGATGGCAATTGTTGAACAATATCAATTTACCCCATCCAAATCAGCTAGAGCAATGCGTGGTTATGGTAATAAAGTGATTGGTATAATTGTTACTCGCCTTGATTCCATATCCGAAAATCATGCAGTTCGAAACATGTTGCCTGTTTTTTATGCAAATGGGTATGATCCGATTATCATTGAGAGCCAATTTAGCCCGCAAAAAGTCGAAGAACACCTGACAATGTTAAAAGAAAAGCAAGCTGACGGTGTAGTGATTTTTGCTTTTACAGGATTGAATAGCTCTCGACTGACATTTTGGCAAGATAAATGTGTGGTTATTGCTAGGCCTTTTTCTGATTATACTTGCATTTGTTATGATGATGTAGGGGCGGTAAACAAAGCATTAACCTATTTATATCAAAAGCATAAAAAAATTGGCTATATTGGTATTACTAAACAAGATCAGACTACTGGTGAATTACGCTACCAAGCGTATACTAATTTTTGTCATACTCATAAACTTAAGCCAAATGCGGTGCTTGGCAAATTAAGCTATTATTCTGGTTATGAGCTTGCCGAGTCAGTATTGGTTGATTCACCAACAGCAATCATTTGTGCTACCGATTCAATTGCTTTAGGTCTAAATAAGTTCTTATCTGAAAAAAATATCAATAATATTGTTGTTATTAGCATTGGTAGTAGTGAGCTGCTTAAATTTTTGTTTACCAAAACGATTACTGTCGATCTTGGTTTTGATAAAGCGGGTACTTATGCTGCAAACGAGTTATTGCAAATACTACAAAGTGGAGCAAAACCTAAAATTATTACGGTTCCTTCCCAAATACTCATTTAATTATTTTTGAGTGATATATTGCCTAAAATTGTGAGGTTTATCACAAAAAGGGAACGTTCCCATTTATTTAAATAATAATTCAATTTATGCTTAATTGTTACCAAATTAGGGTCGAAATAATTAAAAAAATTTTGGCTTAAATTGAAAATAAGGAGACTTAACAATGGCAAAAGCACCTAAAGTTTCAACAAAATCAATTATGCAATTGATTGAACTTGTTGGAGGAAAAGAAAACATTGCTAGTGTTACCCATTGTTTGACAAGATTAAGGTTTGCGCTTGCTAATCCCAAATTAGCCAATGTTGAAGCGATTGAAGGATTGTCTTTTGTCAAAGGATGCTTTAATAATGCCGGGCAGTTTCAGGTTATTATTGGAACGGATGTTGATAGTTATTACAAGTTATTGATTGAACAATTAAATATTGACGAAGCGACCAAAGAGCAAACAAAAGCCGCAGCTAAACAAAATATGTCATGGTTTGAACGGTTAATCTCAAATTTAGCTGAAATTTTTGTTCCATTATTACCTGCACTGATTGCGGGTGGTCTATTACTCGGCTTGCGTAATGTAATTGGTGAAATGCCAACTATTAACGATAAACCGCTTACTGACACGTATACTTGGTTGGTACCTATACATAGTTTCCTTTGGTTACCGTGTGAAGCGATTTTCCACTTTTTACCGGTGGCTATTTGCTGGTCTACAGTCAAAAAAATGGGCGGTTCTCCTGTGTTAGGGATTGTTTTAGGCATAACACTGGTTTCTCCACAACTGATGAATGCTTATAATCTAGGGAAAATCGTTCCTGACGTGTGGGATTTTGGTTGGTTTACGATTCAAAAAGTCGGCTATCAAGCACAAGTGATTCCATCTATTTTTGCCGGTTTGGCATTGGGATGGATCGAAACTCGATTACGTAGAATTGTCCCTAATTACCTAACTTTAGTGATTGTACCAATCGTATCACTCCTATTAGCCGTCGTCCTTGCACATTTTCTTTTAGGGCCAATCGGACGAATGTTAGGCAATGGTATTGCTTATGTGGTTAAATACTTAATGACTGGTGATTATGCCTTCATTGGTTCGGCAATTTTTGGATTCTTTTATGCACCGTTGGTTATTACTGGAATTCACCATACTACATTAGCTATCGATATGCAGATGACAGAAAGTATGGGCGGTACACCAATTTGGCCAATCATTGCTTTATCCAATATTGCTCAAGCTTCAGCCGTTGTTGGCATCATTTTGATCAGTCGAAAACATAATGAGCGCGAAGTTTCCATTCCTGCTGCTATATCCGGCTATCTAGGTGTTACTGAGCCAGCTATGTACGGTATTAACTTACGCTATAAATTCCCAATGTTCTGTGCCATGGTTGGTGCAGCTAGTGCTGGGTTAATCTGTGGTTTATATGGTGTATTATCTAATGGTATCGGTGTGGGAGGATTGCCTGGTATCTTATCAATAAAACCTGTTTATTGGTCAATTTATGCCTTAGCAATGCTAGTAGCGATTATTGTTCCAATCGCATTAACCATCATTGTTTATAAAATAAAACAGAAAAAAGGCACACTAAATATTCAATAATGATAATAAATAGTAATTCACCCGTTTTATGTGAATTTAATTTTACTGATTAAAAATAAAGAGTAAGCAATGAATAAAATAGATATCCCGTGGTGGCAAAATGGTACTATCTATCAAATCTATCCCAAAAGCTTTCAAGCCAGTGGCGCGGGTTCAACGGGGGATTTATTAGGCATTATTAGTCGATTAGATTATCTGAAAAATTTGGGCATTAGTGCGATTTGGTTAACGCCAATTTATCCCTCTCCGCAAGTTGATAATGGTTATGATGTATCGGATTATTATGATATTGATCCGGCTTATGGCACGATGGACGACTTTGAATTATTGGTGAAGCAGGCGCATGAACGTGATATCCGGATTATGATGGATATGGTATTTAACCACACTTCAACAGAGCATCCATGGTTTAAATCGGCCTTAGATAAAACCAGCCCTTTTCGATCGTTTTATATTTGGAAAGACGCCAAAGCTGACGGCTCAGAACCTAATAATTGGCGGTCAAAATTTGGCGGCAAAGCTTGGCAGTGGCATGAGCAATCAGGACAATACTATTTACATCTATTTGCAAAACAGCAAGCCGATCTTAACTGGGAAAATCCAACCGTTCGCCAAGAGATTAAAAATGTCTGTCAATTCTGGGCAGATAAAGGCGTCGATGCATTAAGGCTGGATGTGATTAATTTGGTCTCTAAACAGCAAGACTTTCTGGATGACGTGAATGGTGACGGGCGAAAATATTATACGGACGGCCCGAAAATACACGAATTTTTACAAGAGCTAAGCCGAGATGTTTTTCAACCTAATGACTTAAAAACCGTGGGCGAAATGTCGTCCACTACGCTTGAAAACTGTCAAAAATATGCCGCATTGGATGGCAAAGAGTTGACCATGACGTTTAATTTTCATCATTTAAAAATTGATTATCCAAATGGAGAAAAATGGACGCTGGCTAAACCCGATTTACTTGAACTCAAAAAGATACTTGGCTATTGGCAAGTGGGTATGCACGGTAAAGCATGGAATGCGATTTTCTGGTGTAATCACGATCAACCTCGCATTGTGTCACGTTTAGGTAATGAAGACCAATACCACAACGAATCAGCAAAAATGCTGGCGATGATTCTTTATGGACTACAAGGCACGCCATATCTTTATCAAGGTGAAGAGATCGGGATGACCAATCCCCATTTTACTCATATTTCGCAATATAAAGATGTGGAAAGTCTTAACATCTACCAAGAAAAAATTGCCGAAGGTATGTCAGAGTCTGACATGTTAGCGATTCTTGCTAGTAAATCACGGGATAATAGCCGAACGCCAATGCAATGGGATAATACTGCCAATGCCGGATTTAGCCAAGGTAAACCTTGGATTGAGGTGGCAAATAATTATCCAAAAATCAATGTTAAAGCAGCACTTAACGATCCCAATTCAATCTTCTATTGCTATAAAACTTTAATCAAATTACGCAAAACATACCCGATTTTTATTTTCGGTGACTATCAAGATCTAACGCCTAATAATGCTAATTGCTGGTGCTATGTCAGACATTGGAATAATCAAACGTTACTTGTGATAGCCAATCTGACCGAAAATACGGTTAAATGGCAATTGCCTAAAGCATTGGAAAATAGTTCTTGGCAAAACTTGTTAAGTAATTACTCAAATCAAACAGAGTTTGAAGGTGAAATGGTATTACAACCTTATGAGGCTATGTATTTGTTGCACGAAAATAATTAGCAATTTTTAACATACTAAAATTAACGCAGAATTGAATGGCTCAGCTGGGTCTGGTGAGTTATTTTTCTGCTGGCTTATGCAAACAATAAATATGTTTACCATGTTTATTGTTTGGCAATTTTTGATTATAAATTAACGCTCGTTTCAGCTCTGAGGGCCTTAATCCGAAACTTGCAACACAAGTTCGGCTAAAGTGAGCTGAATCGGCAAAGCCCATATTATTAGCTAAAGTTGTTAATGTTGCCGATGCGTCAAGCGTGTTAATAACATCACGCAATCTTTTCCATAACAGGTAGCCTCGGAAATTGATACCTAGATTTTCTCGAAATAGATGTAAAAAACGACTTTCGGATAAATAAATTTTATCAGCAATTTCTTTTGAGGATATCTGTTTTACCGGCAATAACGAAATTATTGAGGTCGCTTTAACTATGCGACTATCTTGCCGACAAAGACAACTGGTATTAGGGCGATATAATAGATTAACAATATGCTCGATATCGAATACCTGTTTATTTTCAATAGTATGTATAAAATATTGTGCCAGTATTGAGGCTTCTTCACGCGATAAACGATAAATAGGATCGTTTTCGGTAAAATGTGACAACAAATGAAAATAAGGCGCGTCGGGTTCGAGTAAAAAATTGATAGCGCAAGTTGTATTTAATTTATGTGACAGATTTGAACGAATAATAAAACCAAATTCACGATACTTTTTATCTTCTGTACTTAAAAAAATATCGTTTAGTGATATCGTTAATTGTAAACAAGGATGGCGATGAAAATCGGTATTAACGTTATGGAGAAAGTACAAAGTTGCTGAGTCTTGTTCATCTAATTGAATCACTGAATCAATATGCAAAATCCGCTCTCCTGCTTATTTTATATCTGAATACTATACCACTGATTAATACTTTACTCCTGCCACAAAATAAAAATCACGTTGATTTAATTAGCCAAGTATCAATTAACCTTCACCGAAGATTTTGCTAACCATACTATACCAATTAAACCTAAAAATATCATACCATATAGCCAAAATATTTCATTAATGCCAATTAATAAACCTTGATTGGTAATCTGTTGTGCCAGCATAGCTGATACTTGCATGTTAGATAAATCTAGTTGATTGAATTGTTGATAAGTGTAATTTAATGTTTGGGAATTTTGATAAATTATATCAGTCAATTGACTATGATGAATCACTTCACGACGCTCCCATAAAGTAGCGGTTAACGAGGTACCAACTGATGTCGACAACGTTCTAAAAAAGTTAAAAATACTGCCGGCAATTGCTAATTTATGAATGGGAATATCAGATAAAATAATAATATTTAAGGGCATAATAAAACACGCTATCGCAAAACCTTGATAAAACTGCGGCCATGCTGCATCAGCAAAAGTCATGTTTGATTCAAATGTATATGCTCGCCAAAAAAAACAGAGTGCAAACACAATAAAGCTAAACGTCACCACTTTACGCATATCAACATTTGAAGCAAATCGGCCAATTATTGGCGCAAGAAAAATAGGAACCAAACCAATTGGCGCCAACACTAAACCGGCGTAAGTTGCAGTATAACCAAACACACGTTGTAATAATTGTGGTTGAATAACCAGCGTGCCAATATGGAGTAAAAATGCCAAACTGATACAAATTGTGCCAATGGTAAAATTTCGGGATTTAAAAACGGATAAATCAATAATTGGATAATCTGTTGTTTGTTCCCAAATAATAAAATAACTAATAAAAACAACAGCTAATACAGAAAGAATAATAATCTGATTAGAATTAAACCAATCAAGCTCTTTTCCTCTATCTAATACCAGTTGTAAACATCCCACGCCAGCTATAAATAAAACTAATCCAATCCTATCAATGGGTAATTTGCTGGTAGCCGTTTCACGATCTTTTAATAAAAGGTGAACACCAAACCAAATGATGATCCCGAAAGGAATATTGATTAAAAAGATCCATCCCCAAAAATAATTATCACTAATCCAACCACCTAGAATTGGACCACAGATTGGCGCAATAATAATTGTCATTGACCATATGGCTAATGACATATTTTTTTTGGCCGGTGGGCAATACGCTAATAGCAAGCTTTGCGATAGAGGGATGATTGGTCCAGAAACCATACCTTGCAATAATCTTGAAAAAATCAGCATGGCTAAGCTATTTGAAATGCCACAAAGCCAAGAAGTGACTACGAAAAATAAGATAGAATAAGTAAATAATTTCACTTCACCAAAACGCTGAGCTAACCATCCCGTTAAGGGGATCGAAATAGCATTAGCAACGGCAAAAGAGGTGATAACCCACGTTCCTTGCGAATTTGAAGCACCAAGATTACCCGTAATGGTTGATAACGCCACATTAGTAATTGTTAAATCCAAAATCTGTAAAAACGCGATTACCGCTAATAAAATAATTAGTAAGATAAATCTGATGCCAGTTAAAGGCAATGAGGACGCTTTACTTTGATTCATTGAATAATCTGCGTAGCGTAGAAATTGGTTTTTACAATATCCTCAACGAGCTGCTCAAATTCAGTTTCATCAAAAGAAAGTGAATCCGTTTGATATTTTATCGTCTTCGCTGGAATATCGGTTAAAAGCTTACCTGACGTATCATGCGTATCCACATTAACATTCATTGATAAGCCTATACGTAATGGAAATTGTTTAAGTTGCGCTTTGTCTAATTCAATCCGTACCGGTAAACGTTGAATCACTTTGATCCAATTTCCTGTTGCATTTTGTGCAGGTAGCAAAGAAAAAGCGCCACCGGTGCCCATCGCAATACCACTTATCTTTCCTTTATACTCAACTTTTTCACCATAGTAATCACTTTCTAAGGTAACTGACTGACCGATACGAATATCGTTTAACTGTACCTCTTTAAAATTTGCTTCTACCCATACTTGATCTAATGGAACAATAACCATTAAACGCTCACCTTTAGTCACTTGTGTACCAACTTGGACACTTCGCCTCGCGACATACCCAGTTACAGGTGCGGTGATTTTGGTTCGCTTTAAGTTAAGCCAAGCTTGTTTTAATTTAAAAATTGCTTGCTGAATACTTGGTTGTTCTAATAATGGCGTTTTCATTAGTAGAGCATTATTAATGGCTAATTCATGCTTAGATATATTTAAATCATTAATAGCAAAATCGACATCTTGCCTTGCATGAATAATCTCTTCTTTTGAAATGACCTTTCGTGACCAAAGATTCTCCCGGCGTTCAAGATCTTGCTTAAGTTTGTCTAAGGTGACTTGTTTTAACTGAATGCTGGCTGAAAGTTTTTCATTTGTGATCTGAATTTGATGCAACTCTCTAATCGCTTTGATTAACGCATTTTTGGCATAACCAAATTCATTTTCTGCATCAACTGCATCAATCGTTGCGATCACATCATTTTGTTGAATAAAATCGTTATTATCGACATTAATCGTCAATATTCCACCATTTACTTGCGCATCAACCGGGACCTGATTACCCATAACATAAGCATTATCAGTTGATTGATTAAATCGACTAAACATAAACCAATAAACGCCATAAGCCAAAGCAAAAAAAAGAAATAATAGCGTTAATATAATCAGCTTCTTTTTACGTTTAATTGGGTGCGGTGGCGAATCTATCTCTTTATCCATACTTTTGTCCGTCTTACTACAACATAATTAAGGGTAGAAAACAGTAGTATTAGATAGATAATTGGCTTTGTCTTGAATAAAGTAGCTAACTTGATTTTAAATTGATATAGCTGATTTATTTGAATGAATCTTGGGTAATTAATACTTAATATATCGACTATAGAATGTAGAAAGCAAAAACAGCAGTCAAAATTCTATAATCGCGATTTTAAAGAGAAATCATTTAACGTGCTGATTGAAACGGTATAGACTCCTCAATATTTTTTACAGAGATATAAATCAAAAATGTGATTTATGCCTAAAACGAGAGCCAACGGTGGGTAAAAATGTTGCTCCGGCTTTAACATCTAACCAAATTTGCCGATAACGTTGGCGTCGCTTTACTCGGCAATAATTCGCCAATATGGAAAACCCTTGCTTTTCCATTATCCACAGGAAACAGGACTTCCATTTAGCGGCGGTATTGGAGTTAATCCCTAATTGCTGATTAGCGGTTTTAAGGGTTTCACCTTGTAGCAATAAGTCAACAAAAGGTAACCACAGTTCGCAATGAGATAAATGATCTAATTGATATTTTTTGAGTGGATTAAACGTGCGTCGACAGCTTCGGCAACGAAAATTAAGGCGGTGACCAATACGAACAGTCAGAGGTGATTCGCAATAATCGCAAGGCATGACAGATGTACTGAGCAAATCTTTAAGCCATGATTTAAATGCTTTCGCTTGCTGACTGACCTGGTTAGGGGTGGTTTTCTCAAGGTCTAATACCGCTTGATAAAGGTCAGGCTCATGCTGTTCCAGCAATTGCCGAATAACATTATCCCGTCTACGAGCTGCTCGTGGTGACAGGTTGAACTGAGCTGCAATAAAACTGTGGGGTTGAGCCGTTAAGGTGTACGGAGCAATATCAATCAGCAATGATGTCGGTTTAAGGCGCTGGCATAATGGACTTGCTGCAACGAACTTGGGCAACTGTTGCAAAAATCGCTCTGCAGCAGGCTGTTGCTTACTCGGTAAAATTGCATGATACATTATTACGCTCCTTATAACGGTATAGACTCCTCAATAATTTTCACAAACACTATAGCCTAAAAAGTAAACTCTTGGAATTGTTTAATTAACAACTGCCCAGCCTAAACAGAATATGCTATATTATTTTTTAACTGATTTTACAAGGCGATAAGATGGATATAAAACTCACCAAGCATGATGAAGGCACGGACGATGTGTACAGCATTATGCAACGTGTGTTATTGCGTGATAACCAAATTGACCACCTAATCATCACCCCTAAATCCTATATTAGCTTCCGCAGTACCAAACTGATGGACGATTTAGAACAAAGCCTAAAATACGTCCCAACTTATCAAGTGGTTGAACGCATCCGTAAGGAAGAAAAGTTAATTGCTAAAGAGAAGTTGGCGGTTGAGAAGGATAAGACAAAAACAGCTCAACAAAAAGCAAAAGAAATAAAAGGAAAAGCTGAGACTGAAAAGAAAATATTGATTAATGCTTTGTTGGATAAAGGTGTTTCGGTTGAAGATATTGCTAAAATTTTGGGGATAACGGTTAAAAAGATTGATAAAATATTGGGAAAAGAGGGATAGTTTTAAACTAAATTAACTATTCATTTATCAAATAATGTATTGAATACTATGCAAAATAATTGGCATTTTTAATGAAAAAAACAAAAGATAAAGTTTTGATTCATGCAACAAAAATATCTTTAGATGAATGGCTTAATTATGTTTATGCAAATGAAAAAACAGATAGTTTTTTGATTCTTGATTGTTGTTTTCCTACTGATGAAATGAAAGAACAATATATAAAAGATATAGATCAAAAAACAGATAAAGAAGTTAAATTTTTACTATCAAAATTCTTGATTTCAGGCGGTCGATTTAATTCTGACAATATCATTGAAGACTTTTTTTTCATGCAACCAATAGAAAAGCAGGAACAACTTTTAAATTCCTTTACCTACTATCAACGTCTTATTTCATTGAAAGATTGGAATATATTATGGCCATCGATTACTTGGATTGTCGATTTATTACCCTCGAGCCCTTATGATGCAATAAATGCCATAAATTCATACTATTCTGCTCATTGTTTATTTTTAACAGATCATAGAATACACGGAATATCTGATGCTATAAGTCTTATTGAAGCTAAATATATAAGTCATAAATTACCTATAAGACAAATATTATTAGATATTCCTTCTAGAGATTTTGAATTATTAACGGCTTATCTATATAACAAAAAAGGTTACAAAATTAGAATAACACCAAGGACTAGAGATGGTGGCTATGATGTTTTAGCTATAAAAGACAACCAAAGAGAATATGAAAAATTGCACATTGAATGTAAAAGATATACGGAGAAAGTTGGAGTACAAATAATCAGGGGAATCTTAGGTACATTAAATGTAGAAAATGCGACAAAAGGCGTTATTGTTACAACATCAGATTTTACGAAAACAGCATATGATGAAGCAAAAAAATCATGCCGATTGGAACTCATCAACATTAATGAGTTTGATAAAGATATGAGAGAAAATACGGAAATAAATTGGATACAAAAAATACCTCAATTTATTTCAGAAATAAAGAAGATATTATAATGAAACTATACGAAAACTGGATTTTACAATATCATCAAAATCGGTATATGAAATATCTTTCAACTGAACAAATAAACGATAGGCTTCGTTATCTTGTAGAAAATTTAACTACATTGGAAACTAATGGAAAGATAGGTATAAGAGATATTCGAGTTAGTCCTTGGACAGAACTGATGATTAAGTTCACTCATACTATGGAAGAAATGAAGATACGTAATGAACTTCCAAAAGAACAATTGTTATTCAAGAGTGCCGTACCTAAACCAATGTTAGAAGCATCTGATCGTTTAAAAGAAATTAACCATCTAGCTAAAATCAAAAAACCACATCTTATTAAATTTAGCAATAAAGAATATTTAAAAAATAATAGCTTTAAAGTTTCTTTAGCAAGTTCATTTTTAGATCCCTCATTAAATGTTGCACAAAGGGATGATGAAATGAAAGCAACATTTCATGTAAACCCCGATAATATAACTATTAAAGATAAATACGGAAATATAATTAAACCAATTGGAAATGTGGATTTTTCTTACGAAACTCAAAGAGATTATTATGTATTTTGTACTAGTGGTGAATTTGATATACGGTTATTCAGTGACTTTGATACGGATAGTTGCCTATTTATCTACAATTCTCAAAAGTTTGCCGATGAACTAATTGCTGAGTTAAGAAACCATATCGAAATTGAAGATTTTGCTTATAAAATGGTCGAGTATATTGACCCAATACAGAATAGATTAAGGAATTCAAAACCAATAATTGAGTTTCATAAGCATATTAAATATTTATATCAACATGAATATCGACACGTAATAATAACAAAAAATGGATCACCAATGCCCAAACACATATATTTAACACTTAATTCAATTCAAAATTATTCTGAATTAATTTGTTTATAACCTAAAACAAATACATTAATCTTCATTTTCCACAATCCAATTAATATATAAACCAACTTACCTCATGCAGATTTGTGGTTAACCTATATTGGTTTGTTGGATGCTAAAAACAGTAATAACACGATTGCTAATCAGATTTGCATTAAATGTGGCACCATCAGGACATGGCGACGCAGATGGTGTTATTCAATGCAATTACGGCGCTTAGTAAGTTTGGCAATTTAAAGTTGATAGCAGTAAATATTAATTGAAATCGAGGATCGCTCCTCAATAATTTTTACCCCTTTACACACACCACTTGCCTTAATTGATGCACTATTTCGACTAATTCATTTTGCGCAGTCATAACGGTATCAATATCTTTGTATGCCGTTGGGATTTCATCAATCACGCTGGCATCTTTTCGACATTCGACATGTGCCGTTGCTTTGATTTGATCTTTAATGGTAAATCTGTTTCTCGTCGCTGTTGGGCTTATCATTCACAACACAATGTGAACAGGAGCAGAAATTGTATTCATTGACCAGTCCTTGTAAAATACAGTTTTTTGCGATTTAGAGAACCAAAAAACAGAAGAGTAATGATGCCGACAGGCTAAAAAAATATTTGGCAAAATTTGGGCTGAGTTGGGATGAGATTAAACAGGTATAACTAAATGAATAGCATTAGAGAACTTTTTTTTGTTATGACCGAATACCAAGGAAATACATTTTATTCTGATGTCATTTCATTCTGGTCAAATAAGCAAAATTATCATCGTTATTTACAACATATTGGGGAAAACATCATCGAACCTGAGGATGCACTTTATATTACTGATGCTGCTAATTGGGAGCTTTATGCTCTATCCCGTGTATTAGATATATTAACATGCTCCTTACAACACTCTTCTCATTACCCGCATATTTCATTGGATGAGTATATAGCCTTTGCCCAAAGTATTGGCTTAAGCTGTGAGCAACCTAAAGAGTTTCATCCATTTTTTTATGAAATTACGGATGTCAAAGTAGGAAAGGATCCTTTTTTGTTACACGCTGTGCATTACCCAGCTTTATTTTTGGGTAACTTATTAATCAATCGAGGGGGTGCAACAATCACCTTGCCCGATGAGCAGTATCCGATTCAAGAGATAAAAACAGCACCGATCTATTGGGCCTATACCAGAAACAATCGTGAAGCCCATGATTTGTCACACGGATGGGGACATAACTCTCAATGGCGTACCAGCTTTCGATTTGATTTTAAAACTGAAAAAGGACTTTTTTATAATTTCACAGGCAAGGATAGTCTAAACCATCCTGATCAAGAATTATTAACCAAATTACAAGAAGATAATATTTCGCTAAATGAAGCCATTGATCTTGTTCGTTATCGGCAATTGCTTTATATCCATAAAAAAGATGAATTATGGCCCTATGACTATCGACTTTTTGAACCACATACTAAAATATTGATATAGGGTTGTTTAATATATATAGTACTTCACAACCCTATAAACTTGGTATAAAATTCACCCGCTTTCCTGAATAGTGCTGCTGCAGGAAAACAGTAATTATCTTCTCAATTTGAGGAGACGCTTTTTTATTGTTTTCTAGGTGGCTATTATGTCTACATTTTCCCGTTTACAAAAACGTTTGTCCCGTCTTGGGATTGAAAGTCATTTTAATAATGATATTTATACTTTAAATAAAGAAAATACTTCTGCTCAGATTTTGTTACCGAGTCCATTGCCATTAGAGCAAAAAGCGGTAGAACAGCTACTGAACTTTGCATCTGTGAGCGTTCCTAATAGTGTAGGGAAAGTTTGCATGGCTCGTGCTACACCTGATTTTCATCCGGGTGCGGTTGCGCCTGTTGGTAGTATTGTTGCAACTACACAGGATTTAGTTATTCCGGCAGCAATTGGTACCGATATTAATTGCGGTATGCGGCTTTTTACCACGGGTTTAAGCTTTGATCAGGTGTGTGAACAAAAATCGACAATTATTGCACAGTTAAAACGTGTGTTATTGCAAGATGAGCGTGATGTACCTGTTACTCCACAATCTTTTCAAGCATTATTCGAACAAGGCCTTGCAGCATGGTTATCGGCGTTACCGCAGCAAGGTTTGTGGAATTCAGTTAATTATGAACGGTTACACGCAGAGCTTGATAAAATATCGGGTAATCATTTAATTAAGGCAGATAGTCAGTATGCGCCTGAAGCCTTTTTTGAAAAGCGCGATATTATTCGCCCTGCGAGTTTAGGTACAGTCGGATCTGGCAACCATTTTGTCGAGTTACAAATTGTTGATGATATTATCGATCGACATTTAGCTTATCAATTAGGTCTTGAAAAAAATAGTGTTGTCGTCATGATTCACACTGGATCGCGTGATGTCGGTTTTTACATTGGTCAGCGTTGGCAAGATAAAGCAAAAGCTTTATGGCCGATTAATGAAAAACAACCAAAATCAGGATTGTTTGGTTTAACAGATAGTCACGCACAAGCCTATTTACAAGCTATGGGCGTTGCTGCGCGTTATGCTTGGATTAATCGAATTGTGATTACCGAATTGATACGTAAATCACTTGCAACTATTTTTCATCAAGATAATAGTCAACTCGTGGTCGACATTTCGCACAATATCATTTTGCCTGAACATGAGATGAATATTCATCGTAAAGGGGCGACGCCTGCTTATGCTGGTCAGATAGCTTTAATCCCTAGCTCAATGGGTGATCACTCTTATGTGGCAGTAGGAAAAGGTAATGCTGATTGGTTATGGTCTTGCTCACACGGTGCAGGTCGAGCAGAAAGACGACAAGCTATGCGTAGCAAAAAAGTTGAATATGATAAGGTTAATTTGCCATGGCAATGTATTACCTTAAAAGAAGAACGGCTACGTGAAGAGGCGCCCACAGCCTACAAACCGATCACACCAGTGATTGAAGCACAACAAAACGCCGGTTTGATTCAAACAGTGGTTAAACTTAAACCGTGGGTTACGTTTAAGGTGTAATTTTTATACAACAACCGCATTGACTTGGTTTGATGCGGTTTTAAAAATTACTTTGTTTGCGCAAGTATCGGCTAAATCAGCAAAAAAACTCACAACAACTTGTTTATAGCAAACAATACCAAGCCAATAGTTATTGCTTATTAAAATTTGTAAAAAATATTGGGGAGTCTATACCGTTATCTGGTTTAAGGTTTCCAACATTTAACGGTGGAAACCTTAACAAGATTATATATAGTTTAAAAGGGATTTTTCTGCATTGAGCAACTTTATTTAACCGCTATCAATTCATTACACAAATAGTATCAATACCCAGCCGCTAAACCATCCCCTCTCGGGTCGGTTGCGCCCATTAGTAGATGATGATTGGTATCGATAAGAATGGCACCGGCATGTCCCATGGTATCCGAGTAATCATCAATAAATTGCACATCATGCCCACGTAATTTGAGGGAATGAATTACATCGTTAGGTATGCGCCCTTCCACTTTAAGATTATTGGAAGATGCACCCCATGTGCGGCCATGTAACCACCTTGGTGCATTAATGGCATCTTGAGGTGTCATATCAAAATCAACAATTCGTGTCACAATTGCCGCTTGCGTTTGGGGTTGTCCTTCTCCGCCCATGGTACCGTAAACCAGATAAGGTTTATTGTCTTTTAAAAGCATGGCTGGATTTAACGTATGAAAGGTGCGTTTATTTGGCTCTAAACGATTAATATGGTTAGGATCTAACGAGAAAAAACTACCACGATTTTGCAATAAAATTCCTGTATCTTTAGCAACAATGCCGGAACCAAAATCATGGTAAATACTTTGAATAATAGATACCGCATTTCCTTCTGCATCAACAACACCAAACCAAACGGTATCACCTTTAGGATCTAATGGCTTTATTTCTACACGAGCCTTTTGCATATCAATTTGTTTTGCTTGTTGCTGACCATGTTGGGTAGATAATAAGAGATCAAGCGGAATCTGATTAAAATCGGGATCAGTAAGGTATTTATCTCGATCAGCAAATGCTTGTTTTGTTGCTTCAATTATTAAATGGTAATAATCCGCACTGCCTTCCCCCAAGGATTTTATATCAAAATTATTGAGTATATTTAGAATCTCTAACGATGCCATACCTTGTGTATTGGGTGGTAGATTATAGGCGGTATATTCTCGATAATTAACATGGATCGGGGCTACCCATGTAGCACGATGCTTAGCAAAATCATCTAAAGTTAACACACCACCATGGCTTTGCAGATCGTTGACAATATTTTTGGCAATATCACCCTTATAAAATTCCTTAGCGCCTTTATTTGCTATGGTTTTTAATGTGTTAGCTAAATCGGGTTGTTTAAGGATTTCGCCAATTTGGTAAGCTTGCCCATCGTCTTTTAAGAATACTTTTTTAAACTCCGAAAAACGCTGTAACTCCCGAAACTCTTTGTCTTTTGGATCAATATTGATTGTTGTCCAATAATTTAAGCTAGGTGAAACCGAAAATCCATGTTCGGCATAATCAATTGCTGATGCGAATAACGTGCGCCACGGTAGTGCATTTTTCATATTTTTAGATGCATATTGGTACGCCTCATCCCAACCGGAAACCACCCCTGGAACGGTATTGGCTGCCAGATAACCTCGTGAGGGAATTTTATGGAAACCTTGATTTTTATAATAGTCTATCGTGGCTAAACTACCAGAACGACCGCTGGCATTTAGCCCTTTTAGTTCTTTGGTTTTAGCGTTGTAGATTAACCAAAAGTTATCGCCACCAATGGTATTCATTTGAGGATAAACAACAGCAAGCGTTGAAGCTACGGCAATCGCTGCATCAACCGCATTGCCTCCTTTACGTAATACATCAATTCCAGCTTGAGTCGCTAAATAATTGGGGGACGTTACCATGACATTGGTCGTTATCGGGTTAAGACAATGGGAAGGGGTATCACAGTACTTCCCTGTATTGGATAGCGGTATATCAGCAGCGCCAGATAAATGACTAATAAGCAATAAACTTATTAATATTGGGTATCTTTTCCTCATTTTAGAAGTTCCTCAATTGTTAACTGTAACATTTTGAGGAATGCATTTTCTATGCCAATAATAAACTATTTAAATTTTGCAGCAAAAATGATTATGACCAATGATGATAATACCAATCTGAATTGCCTTATAATGCAAGCGGTGTTCCGCGATACTTCAAATCCGGCTGTTTAATCCACTGCTGAGCATCAATAATCGCCAGCTCTCGGGCATTTTGTTGTTTGGTGATATCGAGCACGTGATTTGCAGCATTGGCAGCGAGTTCAAAGGCGGTTAATTGTGATTGTCCATTGACTAAATGGGCTGTAAACAGACTACAAATTAAATCGCCAACGCCTAATGGACGGTGTGGAAAATCGTATAATGGTCGAGCCAGATGATAGCTTTGCGATGGTGTGGCTAAAATCATTTCAAATAATTCAGTCGTTTTACCGGCATGCAGCAGATTTTTAACTAATATGGCTTGAATCGGCTTATTTTGCAGTGTTTTTATCGCTTTAAGCACATCGTTAAACGTTTTGATTTCCAGATTCGATAATATCTGTAACTCCAATAAATTTGGCGTGATATAGTCAGCGTATTTGATTGCTTGCTTAGTGAAGAAATCAATAATATTTTGTGGCAAGGAACTGCCTTTATTGATATCGCCCCCCATAACCGGATCGCAAACATAAATCGCATTAGGATTATAAAATTTAATCTTTTTTACGGCTTCAAGGATTTCTTCACCTTGTTCGGCAAGTCCAATATAGCCCGAAATAATGGCGTCAATGGATGACAATACGCCAATTTTTTCTAAACTATTGACGATTCGAGTGATTTGCTGAGCGCCCAGCACAATGCCGTCATAATGTGGATAAACCGTATTACTCGATAACTGAACGGTGTGAATTGGCATCACTTCGACACCTTGCAATTGCATCGCTAGCGTCGCCACTTTATTACCGGCATAACCATAAACAACATTGGACTGAATTGATAAAACGGTTTTCATATATTGACCTTATTATTCATCATAATAACGATATTTGCTTAACAAGTAGATGCAGATAATGGATATCAGTGCTAAACCGCAATAAAACAAGGCTAAGGGTAACCAAAAACTTTTGAAGGTATAAATAACATAACCCCCTATCATCGGAATTAAGCTACCAAAAATAGCCGCACATCCTTGATAACTCATTGATAACCCGGTATAGCGCATTCTGGCAGGGAAAATACGACTTAAATACCCAGCTATCACACCATAAAAGCCGCTATAACAAATCACATTTAACGAAATACCAATAATAAAACTGGTTTTTGTGCCTGAATTTATAATCGGGAATAACAAGAATACCGATGCCATTGCCAACATTGCTGTACAAATCAAAAAGCGTGTTGCCGAGAATTTTTCTGACCAATAAGAGATAAACGGTTGAGCAACAAAATGGACAATAGCGATCCAAAACAGTGCATCAACTATCACTGATTTTTCGACACCAAGTACCAAAGTAGTATAACCAATCATTAAGGTATTGGAAAAGATACCGCTAAATGACAGCACATTAGCACCAATCGCTAATATTAATAATGGCAATGCTTTTTTAAATACTTCAATAATCGGTGCTGACTCTTGCTTTAAGTCTGCTTGTTTTTTAGATGCTTCAACAAAAACCGGCGATTCGGTTAACGTCACCCTAGCAATAATGCCAATAATTAACAAAATCGCACTGGCTAAAAAAGGAATACGCCAATAACCGCTATCAATCAGTTCATTAACCGGTAAACGAATAATATAAGAAAAAACCAGTAATGCTAAAATATTGCCTGCTGGGCTTCCCCACTGAGCAAAGGATGAAAAGAAGTTTTTCAACCCTTTCGGCGCATGTTCATTCGTCATCAACACGGCACCACCCCACTCACCACCAACGGCAACACCTTGTAAAATTCGCAATGCAACCAATAACGTTGGTGCCAAAATACCGGCTTGTTGATAAGACGGTAATAACCCAACAAAAGTGGTCGCCGTCCCCATTAAAAGCAAAGTGATAATAAGTGATTTTTTACGCCCTAAACGGTCACCAATATGCCCAAATAACATCGCACCTAAAGGACGGGATAAAAAACCTACTGCAAAGGTAGCAAATGCCCCTAAAATTTGTACAAACTCGTTATCAGACGGAAAAAATAGCTGACCAAAAATCAATACCGATGCTAACGCATAGATATAAAAATCATACCATTCAATAGTAGTACCAATAAAAGCAGCAAACGCCACTTTTTTTGCAGATGAATTTGACATAAGTAAACCTTGGGTAGAGGAATGTATGACCAATAATGAATAATAAAACTAGCACAAAGCTATCAACATCACAATTCGTTATCTGAAAAGAGATTAAAAATTATATATAGAAATTTAATAATATTTCTATTTTACTAAATACGTTCAACTTGATGTGTGCGAATTAATTATAACACTTTAGCTTTGGGCTTCCGATAACTTTTATCTTATTGTAGTAATAACATCTTCAATCAACTTTGAATATGCACAAATCGCATAATGGTATATAAAATTGATATTTCCTTATTTATCGATAATCGCTTTTAATTAGATTTAATAAAAATATCGGTAAGGAATCATTATGGGATTGATCGCGCCTCATGCTAGTGGCAGTTTACAACCTTTACAGGTTGATGACGATGAACGGCTAGCTCTGCAACAATATGCAAAAAATTTACCAGCAATTACCTTATCCAGTCGTGAAACTGGAGATTTAGTCATGTTAGGCATCGGGGGTTTTACACCTCTGTATGGCTTTATGCGAGAAGAGGACTGGCGTAGCGTTTGCGATAATATGCATTTAGCGAACGGGGTTTTTTGGCCAATTCCCATAACCGTATCTGTGACCGATGCTCAAGCTGATACCCTAAAATTAGGTGATGAAATCGCTTTAAAAACACCAGATGGGCAGATAATCGGTATTTTGAATGTGGATAGCATTTATCGTCCAGATAAACAATATGAAGCTAATCAGGTATTTACAACGACAGATCCAAGCCATCCTGGTGTTGCAATGCTGATGGCTCAACCACCGGTTAATTTAGGTGGTAAAGTCCGGGTTCTGCACGATAATGGCTTTAAAGCACAATTTGGTCAATATGCTTTAACGCCACAACAGACACGGGAACGCTTTAATCAATTAGGTTGGAAAAAAATAGCGGCCTTTCAAACTCGTAATCCAATGCATCGCTCACACGAATATTTAGTTAAAACCGTGTTAGAACTTTTTGATGGTGTGCTTATCCATTCATTATTTGGTAACTTAAAACCCGGCGATGTACCGGCCAACATTCGTCTTAAAGCAATTAATCGTTTAATTCATAATTACTTTGTGCCAGATTCCGTTATTCATTCCGGTTACCCTTTAGATATGCGCTATGCTGGGCCGAAAGAGGCGTTACTACATGCCCTTTTTAGACAAAATTATGGTTGTAGTCATCTTATCGTTGGCCGCGATCATGCTGGGGTTGGGGATTTTTACTCACCGTTTGCTGCACAAGAGATCTTTAGCCATTTGCAGGACAACGATTTACTCATTAAGCCAATTAAGATTGACTGGACATTTTATTGCCATAAATGTGACGGTATGGCATCAACGAAAACCTGTCCACACGGTAGTGCTGATCACGTTCTTATTTCAGGCACGGAGGTCAGACGGCGTTTACAAGCCAAAGAGCCGATACCAGAAACTTTTAGTCGGCCAGAAGTCGTTGCTGAGTTATATCAATGGGTAAATCAGTAATCAGCTAAATAGTTAATCATCCATAAATCAATAAAGGGAAAAGCCATGCTAGATTTAACTAAAGTTAACCAAAAATTGCAAAATCAGTCACCGTTAACCATTATTGAATGGGCACTGAAAAAACAACAAGATATTCCAGTGAAAAGTATTATCAGTACCCATTTTGGCCCTTATGAGGCAGTACTTTTGCACCTTGTTACCCAAATCGATCCGAATATTAAGGTTGTTTGGGTCGATAACGGTTATGCAACCAATGCAACCTATCGTGTAGCCAATGAAATTACTAAGCAACTTAATCTTAATTTACATATTTTTGTTCCACAAAGGACGACCGCTTATTTAAATGTGCGATATGGCGGGCTACCTGAACTTGATACTCCGGAACACACCGAGTTTACACAAATTGTTAAAATTGAGCCGTTTAACCGTGCTTTGTCTACGCTTAAACCCACATTGTGGTTTACTGCACTACGCCGTGAACAATCTGCGCTAAGGCAAGAACTCAATATTGTAACAAAAGCAGGGGACAATTTATTTAAGATCGCCCCAATACTCGATTGGACGAGTCAAGATATGCAGAATTATATCGAAAAACATAATTTACCTAACGAAATGGACTACGTCGATCCAACTAAAGGACCACAAGGTAGAGAGTGCGGTTTACATAAAATAACTTTTTGATTTTTTATAAATAAACAACATTAGACTTTACTGGCAAAAGGTAAGTGAATCTAAGTTGGTTGGATTTACCATAGCACGTTAAGGTTACGAGCCAATAGCAATTTAACGATAGCTAAACGCTATCAGATAAGGTCATCGTATGAGTACACAACAATTTCCTTTTAATTGTGATGAATTAAAAAAAATTATTGAAAATTACAACGATAAGCAGCTAGCTTGGTTATCGGGTTATTTATGGGGACGGGCGGAAAAAAGTTCCGTCGAACAAGTTTTACCGAGTACCACTCTCCCCTCCAATATGACACAAGCGGAGCAAAAAGTCACAATCATATCGGCATCACAAACCGGTAATGCCCGCCGAGTCGCTAACGAGTTAAGTCAGGATATTGAACGTTTGGGTATTGCGGTGACTCATCTGCCGGCAGGAGAATATAAAGCTAAAAAACTCAGTCAGGAAGAGATATTAATATTGGTGACCTCAACCCAAGGTGAGGGCGAGCCACCGGAAGAAGCGCTGTCACTCTATAAATATCTGTTTGCCGCTAAAGCGCCTAAATTAACTCATTTACAGTTTGCGGTTTTTGGCTTAGGCGACGCTTCTTATCCAAAATTTTGTCAAGCCGCTAAAGACTTTGATCAACGATTAGCTGAATTAGATGCTCAGCGCCTGCTAGTACGTGTAGATGCTGATACAGATTTTCAAACCGTAAGTACCTCTTGGCGACAGGCAGTGATTGATAAACTTAGTCAATTTCAACTATCAAACACACAATCGCCAACAGAAAATTCAACCAGTATAGCCGTTAACAGTAGCCTTTATCACCGCGATAATCCATTTATTGCAACCGTTAACGTTAATCAAAAAATCACCTCACGCGATTCAGATCGTGATATTCGTCATATTGAGCTTGACCTGTCCGATTCGGATCTTCATTATCAGCCTGGTGATGCGGTAGGTGTTTGGTATCAAAATAGTAATGAACTTGTGGAGGAGATACTAAGTATCACCCAACTTGCAGGTGAGACGCCAGTTGAACATCATGGACAACAGATCGCTTTAAAAACAGTTCTGACTGAATATGTTGAATTGACTCAAAATACGCCGATCATTATTGAAAAATACGCTCAAGCCGTTCAACATCCCGAACTTCTTACCTTAATTGGCGATCGAGAAGCCTTATTGGAAATGAGTCAAACATTACCACTGGTTGATATGCTTAACCGCTATCGCGGCAAGATAGCGGCACAGGTCTTCGTTGGATTGCTTCGGCCTCTTACTCCGCGTTTCTATTCCATTGCTTCTGCGCAAGATGAAGTTGGCTCAGAAGTTCATCTTACCGTAAATGTAGTACGTTATCAGGTCGACGATAAGATCCGTATGGGCGGCGCATCTGGATTCTTAGCAAATCAAATTGCTGATCAAGATCAAGTCAAAATTTTTATTGAGCATAATGATAATTTTCGATTACCTGATGATACTCATGCACCAATCATTATGATTGCTGCCGGTACGGGCATTGCCCCCTTTAGGGCGTTCTTACAACAGCGTGCGAGTCAAGGTGCTACCGGTAAGAATTGGTTATTCTTTGGCAATCCACATTTTATATCCGATTTTCTCTATCAAGTGGAATGGCAGAGCTATGTTAAAGAAGGTCTGTTAACTCGCATCGATCTTGCTTGGTCACGAGATCAAGCTGAGAAAATCTATGTACAAGATAAATTAATTGCTCAAGCCAGTGATATTTGGCAATGGCTACAAGAAGGTGCCTTTATCTATGTTTGTGGAGATGCTAAACGTATGGCAAAAGCGGTTGATTTAGCGCTTCAACAAATTTTGATGACTCAAGCACAATATAGTCAAGAACAAGCTATAAGTTATTTGGATGAATTAAGAAGTCAAAAGCGCTATCAACGAGATGTTTACTAATGATAAACAGATACAACAACTAATATTAATTTATCGAGTGATGTAATATGAGCAAATCTAAAACAGTTACCCTGACTCAAACAGTCAATTTAACACCGCCACAAAATGATGTCTCTGATCTGCCTTTATCGGATTCTGAACGATTTAAGCGAGAAAGTAATTATTTGCGAGGCACTATCGTTGATGATCTTGATAACGGTTTAACGGGTGGCTTTAACAGCGATAATTCTCAGCTAATTCGCTTACATGGTATGTATCAGCAAGATGATCGCGATATTCGTAAAGAACGCACAGAACAAAAACTCGAGCCACTGATCTCCATGATGTTACGTTGCCGCCTGCCTGGTGGTATCATCACCCCAAAACAGTGGCTGACTATCGATAAATTTGCTACTGAAGCAACAAAATATGGCAGTATTCGACTCACGACTCGACAAACTTTCCAATTTCACGGACTGTTTAAACGCAGCCTTAAGTCTGCTCATCAGCTGTTGCATAAGATAGGGCTAGATTCGATCGCCACTGCCGGTGATGTGAATCGTAACGTTTTATGTACTTCAAATCCTGTGGAATCAAAAGTTCATCAACAAGCTTATCATTGGGCAAGCAAAATCTCAGAACATCTTTTACCGAAAACCCGTGCTTACGTTGAAATATGGCTGGATGGTGAAAAGCTTTCTACACCCGATAGTGAGCCAATTTTAAGTTCGACTTATTTACCGCGTAAATTTAAAACTGCCGTTGTCATCCCCCCGATTAATGATGTGGATGTTCATGCTAATGATCTTAGCTTTGTGGCAATAGCAGAAAAAGGCGAACTAATTGGTTTTAATGTATTAGTTGGTGGTGGTTTGGCAATGACGCATGGTGATAAAACAACTTACCCACGCAAAGCCGACGATTTTGGTTTTATTCCTGTCGAAAAAGTACTGACTTTTGCTGAGGCCGTTGTGACCACCCAACGTGATTGGGGTAACCGCAATAATCGAAAAAATGCCAAAACTAAATATACGCTTGAACGTGTTGGCGTGGAAAACTTCAAAAAAGAGGTTGAACTACGTGCCGGAAGTAAATTTCTAAGTAGTAAACCTTATAAATTTAGTCGACGAGGTGATCAATTTGGTTGGTATAAAGGTATTGATGATAACTGGCATTTAACGCTATTTATTGAAAATGGTCGGTTACTTGATTATCCCAATAAACCATTAAAAACCGGCGTTGCAGAAATTGCCAAAATTCATCAAGGTGATCTGCGTATAACCGCCAATCAAAACTTAATTATAGCTAACGTGCCAGAGGAACAAAAAGCAGCCATTGAACAAATTGCACGTCAATATGGTTTGCTTGACGATACTGTCACATTACAACGTAAATATTCCATGGCCTGTGTGTCTTTCCCAACTTGCCCACTAGCTATGGCTGAAGCAGAACGGTTTTTACCGACGTTTGTAACTAAAATAGAACAGATGTTAACTCAGCATCACTTATCCGATGATTATATTATTTTGCGTGTAACCGGTTGTCCTAACGGTTGCGCCAGAGCCATGTTGGCGGAAGTGGGCATGGTGGGTAAAGCACCTGGTCGCTACAATTTATATCTCGGCGGTAATCGAGAAGGCACACGAATTCCTCGCTTATATAAAGAAAACGTGAATGTAGAGGAGATTTTATTAGCACTTGAACCACTTATTGCCGCATGGTCCATTCATCGCAATAAAGAAGAAGGATTTGGTGATTTTGTTATTCGTCATGAGATTGTGAAACCGGTACTCAATTCAGCGATCGATTTTTATCAGGAGGCGAATTGAGATGAGTATAAAAGTTGTTGATTGATAATTTTAAACTATGTTTATTGACTGTAGGCATATATAGCCATAATTCATATGGTTATTACTTTATCATATTTGTCTTTTTTATACGTTCTTTTATACTGAAATTACTTATCAAAGTACATAATTTTACTAATAAAATTACGAATAAGCATAATTTATAAATTAGACAAAATGCTTATAACCAGTTTCATCATATTGCTTATGCTTGCTTGCGGTCTGAAATTTTTTAAATAATTCACTTTTTAGTTATTAATTATATACAGCAACTTACACATAAATAATACAACTATATAACGGGAATAAAGTAATTTTTACTAGGAAGATCGTCATGAATATACAACAATTAAGGATTATTCACGAAGCTGCGCGTTGTAATTATAATTTAACCGAAGTCGCAAATTCTTTATACACATCTCAGTCTGGTGTAAGCCGACATATCAAAGAGCTAGAAGAAGAGCTGAATATTGATCTTTTTATTCGTCAAGGTAAGCGCTTGATTAACATGACTGAACCCGGTTTAGAATTGGTGGTTATTGCCGAGCGAATTTTAAATGAAATTAATAATATTAAGCGGTTATCAACCATTTTTTCTAATACTGATGAAGGTTCATTAGTGATAGCGACCACCCACTCTCAGGCCCGTTATATTCTCCCAAATATTATAAAATCTTTTAGAATGCTTTTTCCTAAAGTTCATATCATTATCAATCAGGGATCATCTAGTGAAATTATCTCTCAGCTTCTTTCTGGCGAAGCGGATATTGGTATTGATAATGAAAGAGTGGATAACAATTCACTTGCTATTTACCCTTTTTATCGTTGGCATTACTCGATAGTTACTCCTAAAGATCATCCTTTGACTAAAGTCGATAAAGTGACGTTAGATATGTTACAAACATTACCTATCATCACTTATCGTCAAGGAATATTTCCTCGTAAAAGTATTGATAAAGCTTTTTCGGCTATTGGATTGACACCCAATATCTCGCTCAATGTTCAGGAGCCTGATGTTATTAAAACCTATGTTGAGTTAGGTTTAGGGATTGGTATTTTAGGTAATAAAATGTACAACCCTGATCATGATATCAATTTAGTTGAATTGGATGCGAAACATCTGTTTGAATCACATGTTACATGGCTAGGATTAAAACGACATAAATTACAACGTAATTATATTTGGCGCTTTATTCAATTATGCAATCAAGAGTTGTCACTCGAAGATATCAAAAGTCATGCATTAATTGAGCAAACTCATTCCAAAATACTTGATTATCAGATTTAATTTATAGGAATCATTCTCCTTAAATCATAAACTCTAATAGCTCATCTTGCATAAAAATATTAACGAGTGCAGGTTGCCAGTAGACAGTATCACCAATTTCAACTTGCTGTTGTTCATATTGTCGATAGCTAATAGATACATCAATATGCTTTGGTTGTCCGGCTACAGCAATTTCCAGAAAGACGGTTGGACCAGCAGTATGTATACGTACAACTTCTCCTTGGATATCATTTTTTCGGGCAATTTTAGCAATACTGATTTCGTGAGGTCGAACATAAGCGATAGCAGACTGATCAGGCCAGGTACCTTGTTCCTTCATATCTTTGTGAAAATCACCAATGATTAATGTATTATTTTCAATATAACCATATAAAAGGTTAACATCCCCTAGAAAATGCGCAACAAAGGCGGTTTTTGGTTGCTTATAGACTTCAGCAGGGGTACCTATTTGCTCTATGTGACCTTGATTCATTAAAATTATTCTATCAGCAACTTCCAGTGCTTCTTCTTGATCATGGGTAACAAAGATGCTGGTAACATTAAGTTCATGATGAAAATCACGTAACCAACGTCTTAAATCTTTACGGACTTTAGCATCTAAAGCACTAAATGGTTCATCAAGCAACAACACATTAGGTTTCGAAGCCAACGCACGCGCTAACGCAACTCGCTGACGCTGACCACCTGACAGTTGGTCTGGATAACGTTTGGCAAAATGGTCAAGTTGCACTAATTCGAGTAATTGATTAACGCGTTCATCAATTGCTGTTTTATTTAATCGTACAGATCTTGGTTTCATTTTTAGTCCAAATGCCACATTTTCAGCTACATTCATATGCCGAAATAACGCATAATTTTGAAAGACAAAACCAATATCTCGTTGCTTGGCGCTCAGCTTAGTTACTTCCCTATCAGCAAAATAGATTTGCCCTGAACTGGCTGTTTCTAAACCCGCTATAATGCGCAGTAAAGTTGTTTTTCCACAACCAGATGGGCCTAATAGTGCAACTAATTCACCTTGTTTTATGCTGAAATTGATATTTTCTAAGACATTAACGTGTTCAAAACTTTTATTGATATTGTGTAGTGTAATACTCATATCTACCTCTTAGTTCCCGTAATGACATTCATTGGCTAAGCGCCTTTCAATCCATTGACGAATCAAGAGTAACGCAAGCGACATAATTAATAGCAAAATAGCGACACTAAATGCGGCAACAATATTGTATTCATTGTATAAAATCTCAACATGAAGCGGTAAGGTATTGGTGTAACCACGAATATGCCCAGAAACAACCGATACCGCGCCAAATTCACCGAGTGAGCGAGCGGTGCAAAGAACAACACCATGCATTAAGGCCCATTTAATATTGGGTAAAGTAATGTGGAAAAAAATTTGCCAGCCATTTGCACCAAGGACGCTGGCGGCCTCTTCTTCATGAGTACCTTGTAACGCCATTATCGGAATGAGTTCTCTTGCCACAAAAGGAACGGATACAAAAATCGTTGCTAAGATAATTCCTGGAATCGCATAGACAATTTGAATATTCCACGCCTGCAAAAACGGATACAACGCACTTTGTGCGCCAAATAGCAATACATAGATTAAACCCGCAACAATGGGGGAAATCGAGAACGGTAAATCAATTAATGTGACTAATATTTGTTTGCCTTTGAATTGATATTTAGTTATGACCCAAGCTGCACATACACCAAATATCACATTTAATGGCACCGCTACACCAACGGCAATCAGTGTTAATTTAAAAGCGGATAAGGTATCTGGCTCAATAATCACTTGCCAAAATGCATTTACACCATTAGCTAGCCCCTGCGCGAGCACCACAACTAGCGGCAACAATAAAAGTCCGAAAAACAGTAATACCGCCAACAAGATTAGCAATAGCTGGAAACGGGTTACTCTCTTTTTTTCTGTTATTGATTGTAATATCTGCATAATCTTATATTAATGGTTTTTATTAATCTTACGGTTAAGTTTTCGCTGTAAACTGTTCATAATTAATAACAATACAAAAGCAATCAGTAACATCGTTACGCCAATCGCGGCAGCGGCATCATAAGCATATTGATCAAGTTTTGAGACAATTAATAACGGTAATATTTCGGTCTTAAATGGAATATTACCGGCAATAAAGACTACTGAACCATATTCGCCAATAGCACGAGCAAAAGCGAGGGTAAACCCCGTTAGCCAAGCTGGTAAAATGGCAGGTAAAATAATATGCATAAAAATTTGCCTAGGCGATGCACCAAGCAAACTCGCCGCTTCTTCTTGTTCACGTGGTAAATCAGCCATCACCGGTTGCAAAGTACGCACAACAAACGGCAATGTAACAAATAACAGCGCTAAGGTAATGCCAATGGGGGTATAAGCAATTTTAAAACTGAACCATTGCCCAATTGGCCCGTTTTGGGCATAAATTGCGGTTAACGCAATGCCAGCAACGGCTGTTGGTAAAGCAAACGGGATATCAATACAGATATCCATTATCTTACGTCCTGGAAATCGATAACGCACCAGTACCCAAGCCAATAATAAACCAATAAAGCTGTTTAAACCGGCATTGATAAATGCGGTACTTAATGAAAGAGTTAATGCCAATAAAAACTGTTTGCTGACTAATAACCGATGCCACTCCTCAAAAGACAGCTTTGTTGAATAAAGAAACAAACCTAATAACGGAATAAGCACAATCAAACTAAGAAAGGTTAAAGTGTAACCTAACGTTAAGTTAAAACCTGGGATGATCCGTTGTTGTTTAATGCTTGCAACTTTCATAACATTCACCTTTATACCGCAAAGCTAAGTGAGCACACACATAACATTGCCAGAATAAGTAGTAATTAGTTTATCTCAGCATAAATTGCATCAAAGATGGCCCCATCACTAAAAAATTTTTTTTGCACTGTTTGCCATCCACCAAAATCGTTATCAACCGTAACTAACTTAATAGTAGGAAACTGATCAGCATATTGTTTAAGGACATCAGGATTAACAGGACGGTAAAAATGCTTGGCTATAATATGTTGTGCCGGATCGCTATATAAGTATTCCAAATAAGCTTGCGCTTGCTTACGTGTACCTTTGCTATCAACAACTTTATCGACTAAAGCCACAGTCGGCTCAGCTAAAATGGATAATGAGGGCATAATAATTTCTAATTGATCGCCACCTTGCTCTCTTAACGCCAAATAAGCCTCATTTTCCCAAGAAATTAAAACATCACCTAAGCCTCGCTGTACAAAGCTAATGGTTGCGCCTCTGGCACCTGTGTCTAAAACCGGAACATGTTGATATAATTTGGTGACAAAGTCTTGAGCTTGTTCATCGTTACCATAGGTACTTTTAGCATAAGCCCAAGCCGCCAAAAAATTCCAACGAGCCCCACCCGAGGTTTTGGGATTGGGTGTTATTACCTCAACATCATCTTTTATGAGATCACCCCAATCATAAATCTGTTTTGGATTACCTTTACGCACTAAAAAGACAATAGTTGAATGGTAAGGCGCACTATTATTTGGCAACCTAGCTTGCCAATCAGGTGATATGTTAGTTTGATAACGGTTTAACGCATCAATATCACACGCTAAAGCAAGCGTAACCACATCGGCCTGCAAACCATCAATGACCGAACGCGCCTGTTTACCAGACCCACCATGCGAATTATTTATCGTCAACCGTTCACCGGTTTGCTGCTGCCAATGCTCGATAAAAGCCTGATTATATGCTTTATAAAGCTCTCGCGTGGGATCATAAGAAACATTGAGTAATTCAATTGCTTGCGCTTGATGCATAAAAGTGCAAATTGCCAATAAGATTAAGCTGATCCCATGCCTATATAATTTTTGAAAAAGAGGTAAATTTTTCACTCGACACCTCACGCTACGCTACTAATGTATTGGATTAGTAATGATAAAAATATGAAATAATTAGACCAAATTATGGTGAGATGCGAAAACGATTATTTTGCATTTAGTTATAACAAAAATAGATATATAGGTGTGGAGGGAGATGAGGAGAGGTGAATATAAAAATTAATATATTTATAATATTTAAAGGCTCGGCTTAATATTCAATATATCAAGTAAATCCTGCTTAATATATTTTTCACGTTCTAAAATAAATTCTTTGAAATCTTCAAAATCAAGAGAAACATTCTCAGATAAATGATGTTGTTTTAAAAAATGATGAATAGCATTTTGGTTATCAAAATTTTGTTCAATCGATCCTTGTAATGCCTTATTCCTTTAAAAATGAATTTTTTTACGATTAAGATAGAACTCATCTAACTATGTTAGTCGAGGGTAAAGGATATGACCAACAATAGAACAAATCAGCCTTTGATCTTTTAGATAAAAAATATCATCGTTTTCTTCATCTTGTTCGCCGATAAAAAAGACCCAAGCTTTATCTTTCTTATTTTCTTTTTTAGCCTGCTTTGCCTCGTCTTGAGCGGCTTCGAGTTCATGCAATAACATTGTTTTTTTTGCTTGAGACCATGTAGACCAATCGACGTGAATTTTATAAGTACGTTCTGGTTTATTGTCAGTCCAAATTCCAGCAGTCAACGGTATAATCAATAACTCATCATCATGTATGATTTTATTCCATTGCAATGGAGAATAAAAAATTTTCTTTTCGTTATATTTTTTAATCGCATTATTTTCAATTTTTTTGAAAATTGTCATATAATTATAACCAGAAACTCCGGGAACATTTAAAGACATATTACGATCGTAAGGAAAGTTGACAAAAGCTCGACATATTGGACGAATAGTATTAGCTGCCCGTCTGGATTTTTTATTAAGAACATCATTTAGATCTTGGTTTTTACTATTTGCGTTAACTGATGAGGATGCCTTTTTGCTATTTGGATTGACTAAATCCCCCACATGCTCTCTTTCATCAATCAGAACCAATCCTGAAGGCGATAATCCAGGCGTGTTTTCTAATTTATCTTTGATACTCTGTTTTTTTCCTATCCCCTGATTAATAATTTTCTCTTCTGCGTCTGCATCACAATTTCCAACATGAGATTGATTTGGATATTTAGAGAAATTTGGACGCAATTTATTTTTTTCGCCCCATGAACGGGGAACCATATCAATACCGCAACCCCAACATTCATAACCTTTACGGTTAACAAAATCTAACTTGCATAAATCCTTAGCTTCAACAATTTGTCTTGTCAATTTATCACGAGCAGATTCCATATTATTTCCCTTTTCTATATTTAATAATCGTTGTATTGGATAAATTCTAGAAAAATTTATCGGAGCAACCGTTACTAATTCCGCATTATTTTTCATTTTGTGTAAATAAAGTATCGATTTATGATGACATCAAACTCATATAGGAAATACCTTTTACTAAACCTCCTCAAAGTAATCACTATCAATTTGCTTTACTTCATAAGTCTGCTTTGTTGAAACCCCAACATTGTGATCAATCATTAACTCTGCTAACTGACTACCATTAATTAAAATAATTTTTGACTCTAAATGTGTTACGTAATCAATTGCTTCATTGCTAAAATTGGAAGTTGTAATAAATACGCCTTTTCTAGCTTTTACACCCTGTAGGGCGCCAGCAAATTTTTGTATTTCAGGTCGGCCGACAGTACCTTCCCACTTTTTAGCCTGTAAATAAATCATGTCAAGTCCAAGCTTATCTTCTCGGATGATCCCATCAATGCCACCATCTTTTGCTATGCGAGTTGCCTCCCCTGCATCACGGCGAGAGCCACCATAACCTAAAGCAAGCATAACGTCCAAGACTAACCGTTCAAAAAATGCAGGTGAACACGTTTTAATTGAACTCAGTAGATCAGTGACAAGTGAGCCTCGAATTTCTTGATAGGATGAATCCATAAGTTCTGTCGGTGTGTTTTCTGATTCAACGTTAATTGGCTTTGTTTGCGTTGGAGTGGCAGACGATGATTGTTTAAATGATACAAATTCTGGTATGTGCATTAACTCTTCATTTGTTAATCGCGTAGGCTTGCTTTGTAAAAACTTTAATCCCAATTCACTTATTTGCCAAATACCTCGTTTAGCGTTATCAATTAATCCTGCTTTTTTCAGATAGGTTTTAGCCCAACCGATTCTATTTTCAATAATCGCTTGATTGCTATTAGGGAGTAATTGATTTGCTTCATCAGGTGTTAAGTTGAATAGCTGAATCAAATGATCATACGTTTTCCTTGTTGTATGCGCTTTTCCATCGGATAACCATTCTAAAAGTGGTAGCATAAGCGTTTGATAATCGGGAATAGCCATTTATTTCTCCTTAATATAATGGATTATATTTTTAAGCTTATCACAACCATTTATATTGGTCCCATTAAATTCAAGTTATTCACATCAATACAGAAAAAACTTCTATAATCTATTGTATAACGTTACAAAACGTTATGAGTTGAATCGAAAAAAACCAAATTTTGTTGTAATGGTTAGATTAAAACTTATTTAAAAAATTTAATTTGAAAAAATCCCTACAAACAACGTTATCTTAAAGATCATCTGTTCGTGAAAAAATAAATTGTTTCAAAAACTGTTCAATGCGAATATTGAGCTTAAATAATGATATTGTGATGCCGTCTTGTTTTTCAAAATAGGCTTTCGCCTTTGCTTTATCGACCGTTTCTTTTAAGGCATCGAATCGACCAAAATCATTGAGATTATTCACATTCACTCTATCGCTCATTAACGTTAAAAGTAGTCTTTTATCTAAACCAAGCGCATCAACCACCATATTCACTTGCGCATTTTCAGCGTTATCTTTGTAAATATTGATATAATCCCTAAAAGTGTGACCATCAATTAACCGCGCATCACCACGTTGTAAATCATGTAAAAAAAGTTTAGCGTACTTTTGCTCACTTTGAGAAAGTGAAGCAAATGACTTATGCAGCTCATTTAAGGTGTTTTCAATATTGATTGAATTTTGATTCAGCTCTTTCAAATATTTATCAAATCGACTATTCATATAGTTGGCATCGATTTTACCGGTATCGATTTCCGTTAAATAACCACTAACATCAAAAGGGACATCCCCCCCTCTCGCACCAATGCTTTCGCCTTTTGCAACCAACTCTCTGTAACGTAAAATGAGACTCAAGTAAGTTTGTTCGTCTATAGCTAATGTTACCTCATACGGTTTATCCTTTTCAGTAAAGGAGTAGATCGACTGTTTCCAATTAAATCCTTGTATTTTTGCTGCTTCTAAGTGTTGATTAAACGTATTAAATAGTTTTGCAAATTTAGCACAAGCATCAATATCTTCTGGCAGTTTTTCAAAATTATCAATACCTGCGTTAATAAACAGCTCACGCATATCTGCGACAAATTCATTCATAGCTTCAAGGTTGCTTGCCAACTTATCAACAAATAGACCAATCGGCTTATCACCAGAGTAGAGTTTTACCGCATCGTTGATGTGCCGCTCCATGGTGTGTGGGTAGCGGTAATAACGAATAATGCCATGAGGTTTATCAGGACCAAACAGGCGATTAGTACGTGAGAACGCTTGAATGATATGTTGATATTTAATCA
Organism: Gilliamella sp. B2785; assembly: GCF_026537005.1. Taxonomy (NCBI): domain Bacteria; kingdom Pseudomonadati; phylum Pseudomonadota; class Gammaproteobacteria; order Orbales; family Orbaceae; genus Gilliamella; species Gilliamella sp. B2785. Next base: position 112,006 of record NZ_JAFNNC010000007.1, read on the forward strand.
CCTTATCTAAATATAACGTATTGAGCCATTTAGAATCGAAACCGGTAAGCATCTGGTCTACTACAATCAATAAATCTAACTGTTTTGCAGGCTCAGTATGTATATGTTTGTATTGTTTTTTATGAGCAAGACGATCCGCTAAATCTTTTTTGAAAGCAGCATGGCGGGCAAAATCAAAATTCTGACTGTAACGTGCGTTATAATCGGCCATTATTTCTTCTAAACCATCACCTTTAAAGGTTGGGCCTCGATTTTCATCACCACTGTTATCAATATGTGGATCAAATAAGGCGGACACTTTCAGTTCCGGTTTGGCTGCTTTTAATCGTCGATAATAATCAATGGCTTCGGCGATACTGCTTGTAGCTAAAATAGCATGAAACTTATTGCCTTGACTGAGTATTTCCCATTTATCTAAGATATCACTGATAACCTTTTCTTGATGCGCATCGGATAAATATTGGCTTTTCGGTATATAGTCTTCAATGCCTTTGTGATATTTACCCATAGCATCTTTATAGCCAGCCATAGGCACATCATTCATAAAATAATTAAATTTTTCTTTCTTTACGGGATCGTTCATGGCCTCTATAATGGTGTTAGCTTTAGCTTGCTCAAGCGCTACCTTTTCCCTCAAATCAATATCTCTAAACGTAGAAACTTTATAGGGATCAAAACCCAGTACGTTGCCATCGCGTATACCATCGGCGATACTGTAACGATGTAGTTCGTTACCAAACACATCAGCGGTCGTATTGAGATTAATCTGATTTTCCTCATGAATCGGTGTGCCAGTAAAACCAAAAAAGAGTGCCTTAGGGAAAGTTCTTTTTATTCGCACCAACATGCCTTCTTTATCTTCATTACCGCCACTCATCGTTGATCGATGTGCCTCATCGATAATGAACACTAAGCGATTGGTACGAATTTTTTCAATATCGGCAGAGTTAGTAGCTGTCCCTTCATCGTTAACCGCTTCAAAAATATTACTCATTTTTTGAATAGAAGTAACAATTAAAGTATCGGCTGGATTACTACTTTTTAATTTGGTAATGAGCGTATGGGTATCTTCCGTAGCTTGAACGTCTTCACCATCATTGGCAAAATTGCGGTACTCTGCAAGGGATTGTGTACCGAGTTCAACACGATCCATTAAAAAAATTACTTTATCGGCATCTTTGGATTGAGCAATTAACTGCGCCGATTTAAAACTGGTCATGGTTTTACCTGAGCCAGTAGTATGCCATACATAACCACCGAGGCGATCTGAATTATTTGCAGTATTACTAAGTTGTTGCCAATTGGTTTTGGCAACTTTGTCCGATATTGCATTGGCAGCATAATACTGATAACTACGCATCACTTTAAGGATGCCATCAGTATCGTCAGCAACAGTGTAAAAGCCAATCAATTGGTGTGCCATAGGAATAGACAACAAGGTCGAAGCAATATCTTTCCAATGATTCATCGGCTCATTATTAAAATCAGCCCAGTGAAATTGATAATCAGGGTTAAAATTGCCCTCTATCCCCGGATTGGCAAAGTATTTCGTTTCCTCTGGTTCCATCGCCACAAATACTTGGATAAGCGAAAACAGCCCGCTAAATATTCCCTCTTTGCTGTACTTTTCAATTTGGTTAATAGCTTGGCTAACCGGAATACCACTGCGCTTTAGCTCTACATGAATCACCGGCATTCCATTAATGAGTAACATAACATCACCACGACGGTCATTACGCAAAGGGCTACCACGTTCAAATTTGGGTTGTTGCACAATTTGGTAACGGCTTTGACCGGCGGCAATTTCTTGGCGATCGTAAATTTTTAAGCTGACTTCTTTACCGAAATGCAAGGTATCTAATGGGTTATCTCGCTTGATGGCAATAGTTTTACCGTTAATTAAGCCATTTAGTTTGATCGGTGTTTTAAGCTCTTTGATTTGCTCAATGATTTGCTGCATTTCGGTATTGGTTAAGGGCACATCATTTAACCGATCCTGTTGGCGATTATTTTCAAACAAGATAGTTGCCCAGTTTTGCAACAATTGCGCCTCAGTTTTGTTTTTAAGTATTTCCGATTCCCACCCTTTTTGGGTAAGGACATCAATAAAGGCCTGCTCAAATTCGGCTTCAGTTCTAAAGGTTATCATTGTTTCTCCTTAAACAAACATTTTGCTCAAGCAGGCTTGCTTGATATTATTGAGTTTGGTGATTTGTTGTTGGTGTTGGTTGATCAAATTGTCGAGTTTTTGGAAATAATTGCTAATGGCGTTTTGTTCTGCAATCGAGTTAGGAATTGTTATTTTAATTGTGCTCATAACATTATTCATCAATTTAGGATTTCCAACATGTGAAACATGTCTCCAAGCTTCTTTGTTTAATATTTCTGCAATAGCTTTATTAGCATAACCTTTATTAGATAAAAGAACACCGTTTACATTCGTACTATAAAATTTACTATCTCTAAAATTAACTGTTCCTGCATTTGCTCCATCTGTTGTCCATGTAATTGCTGTTTCAAATAAATATTTATCATAGAATCCCATCAATCCATTGTTTTTTGTTTGTGATGAATATACGGGGTAGCACATAGAAGTAGTTGGAATCGGACTGGTTTTATTTGCCGACAACACATTTCCACGAGTGATAGTAAACAGTTCGTAAATAGCTTTTTCTTCCCATTGTCCACTAAAATCTTTAAAACGGATTTCTGGAATCGTTTTACCTTGCTTGGGGAACATTTTTTCCAGCATGGCTTTTTTAATATTGCAAAGCTTATCATGCTTTTTTTGGTGTTGGTTGATAAGGGTGTCGAGTTTTTGGAAGTAGTTGCTTATAGAGACTTGTTCTTCTTCGTTACATATATTTATTGGTGTTGCTTTAGCTTGTTCAATTGTGTAGTGCGCAATCGTTCCTGTATGAGAAATGCTTTTAATATGTTTTTTGAAACATTTGCTAAAGAAAAATGTATATAGAAAGTATCCATTGAAATTTTTATCGTTCTTTAGCCATAGTAGGTCTGCATCCTTGAAATATAAAGGATTATCGCTCCGAATTAGATAAGGGATACCAATTGAACCTCCACCAGTTATAAGTAGATCATTTTTTGTTACTCTGCCGATTTTTTCAGATAGCTGTTGATAAACCTCATAAGGTATATAGGCTTTACTATTATTCTGTCCCTTGTAAATAGATATAACATCGCTTGTTCTAAAAAATGGTACTCCTGCTTCAGTCCATTGTTTTTTATGAACTCTTGCAGCAGATCTAATATCTATTAATTCACCTAGCTTATTTTCAAACCACTCTTTATGAAACCCTTTAAACCGAATCTCTGGCACTTTTCTATCCGCACTCATCCTATTCACCTTTTAGTAATTTCGCGAGTTCATTAAGACCCTGCATATCAAACTCATTACCAGTGAGTTCACCTATCATCTGTGCCAACTCTTGCTCAGTGGTTTTAATTTCATTGGCTATTTGCGAATAGGTCACAGCATATTTATCGGCAAGCGCTTGTACTTGATTAGTGAGTTGGTTAATTACTACGTTTGGCATTGTGGCAAGTTCATTGCATAATGGGGTAATCCATTTAAGGCATAGTAGATTGTTCACCTGTTCATCAGTTAAACTTTCAATAGTCGTTTTGGTTTTTAGATGCAACTCAATAGCGGCGTCTTTAACCGTTTTCTTTAATGTTTTTTCTTCATCAATCAGCCGACTAGCTTGAATTATTTTGTGCTCATAACTTTCTTCAGCAAACTTGATTTTGCTCTCTTTTTGCTCTTTTAAGAAGTTTTTGGCTGCTTTACTAACTTCGGTGTTGGCAAAACCATCTTGGCTCTCTTTAATGGTATCTTGTTCTTTTTCTTCTTCGGTGAGCGATTCTAGAATCGCTTCCAGCAAACTCGCAATTTCAGCTAAGCGAGTTTCCTTTTCAGCTAATGCCTGTAAAGCATCATTCAAACAAGTCTTTTGTACTAAATCAAACGGTAAAATATGGCCTTTCCAACCGTCTTGTACGTCAGTGTCTTGACCGTTTTTTTTCTTGATCACCATATTGGGATCAACTTGTTTAGTGGCGGAAAACCCCTCTGTTTGCATCATTTCTAAATCAGCGCTGATGATTTGCCATTGATCACTTAAAAACTGATAAGCTTGATATTTGTCGATTAGATTATTTGACGCTAAACGGTTAAATAATTCAGCACTTAACGCCGATTCACACTGATTACGTTTAACACTCTGCCAATTTTCAATTAATTGCGTTTGTAAGTATGTATCAAAACCGTTAAAGGCTTGATTATAGGCGTCAATAAATGCCAACACTTGTGGATGCTGCACAATAGTGACATTGACGTCTTTTTTATCGATAGCTAGCTCACTATAAGCCGCTGATTTAGCAGCAAACAGTTTGTTACGCAGCGCTGGAAAAGTTTGCCAATAGTGCTGTAATTCAGCAATTTCGCTGTTAGGTATACCGCCCAGCATAGTGGCATGTAAATCCCAGTTTGGTGTCGCTTCTGAAGAGTCCACATAGCGAGGAATATTAAGGTTAAAGTCGTTAGCACGTATAGTATCCTTGCTAACAAGTTGTGAGAACTTATCGATACTTTCACGATTAATCACCGCATCTGTAATACGTTTGATATCACTAATTTGCAGTTTGTTATTTTTTCCTTCTTTAATAAAATGTTTCGAGGCATCAATTACCAATACGTCAGTATTTTGACGTTTTTGTTTAAGTACTAAAATTACCGTCGGAATACCGGTACCAAAAAAGATATTTGCCGGCAAACCGATGATCGTATCAATATGATTCTGTTCAATAAGTTGCTTACGAATCTCGCCCTCTTCACCCCCTCTAAATAAAACACCATGAGGAAGAACAATTGTCATAATGCCATCGGGTTTTAAATGGTATAGATCATGCAACAAAAACGCAAAATCGGCTTTGGTTTTGGGGGCGAGCCCAAAACGAGAATAACGAGGATCGCTCTCTTTAAAACTTGGATCCCAGCTTTGGGAGTAAGGTGGATTTGATACTACTGCATCAACATGCAAAGGGTCATATGAACCTTGTGGATCACTGTCGTCAACATAAGGCCAATCTTCTTCCAATGTGTCGGCATTACGGGTTTTAATGTTGCTGGCTTTAATACCCCGCATAATTAAGTTCATACGAGTAAGATTATAAGTGTTCGCTTTTAATTCTTGAGCATAATAGGTAATACTGTCTTTATTTTTGCCGTATTTCTGGAACGCCTCACCGATATTAATTAACAGAGAACCTGACCCCGATGTTGGGTCGTAAATTTTAATAGTATTTTTATGTTTTAATTCATGAGCGATGATGTTTGACATCAGTACTGAAACTTCATGCGGTGTATAAAATTCACCAGCTTTTTTACCCGCATTCGCCGCAAATTTTTCAATCAAATATTCGTAAATGTAACCCAATACATCGTATCCTTGATTAGCATTCATTGGAATACTTTTGATTAATTGAAGTAAATCACTGATAGCTTTGGTACGTTTACCTGCACTTTCACCGAGCTTACTTAAACCGGTTTCTAAAGTGGTAAAAATTCCCTCAAAGAGCTTTTTATAGGTTGGTGAAATTAAACGGCTAAATGCTGATAGTGCATCACGTACATTAGATTCATCGAATGGATATTTGGGATCTATCCAAGTGGAAAATAAATTATCATAGGCAATAAAGTAACCTAAGTTATCTTGCACGAACTTTACCGTGTCTGTATCTGTTTCAGTAAGCAATTTGATATCGTCTGGTGTCATGCCTTCTTTGGAAACAAATTGTACTAACTGATCACTTAAATATTTATAGAAAATAAAACCAAGAATGTAATCTTTATATTCATTCGCCTCAATTTTAGAACGCATCTGGTTGGCAGATTCCCAAATCTTAGCGGCCAATTGTTGTTTATTCATTTTTATCCTGTTTGGTGATGTTATCGAAATCAGATAAAATCTAACAATTATCCTTACAATATAAATTTTGATAATTTTTATCAAAATGAACTAATTTTTTAAATTGAATCGTTTAGGCGCCATAATGCCAATCCGCAATGTTTTAACTTGCTAGCTGAACTAGTCCATGCTTTTGACGAACAGCCTAATTGACTTATTTTGAGTATAATAATACAGGTGAATATCTCAAAAATCCATAAACGCCATTATTAACTTAAGTTATTCTATATGTTGCTATTATCGTTTTTTCTTTAAATTGCTGCTTAAGCTTTTTGAAACTGTTTATTTTATCTAAATTAATTGAACTAGTGGATTAATCTTATTTTAGTTTATTTTGAAAGTGAATTTCCTAGCATCATAAATATCATTGGTAATACAACGGAAATGCTTAAAAAAGGTGGAGAATATATTCATTTAGCGAGATTTCAGACACAAAAAAACCAGCTTTCGCTGGTGTTCCTTTTTCGTAATTGGTGCCCGGACGCGGAATCGAACCACGGACACGGGGATTTTCAATCCCCTGCTCTACCGACTGAGCTATCCGGGCAACAATGGAGGTGTATTAAACACGATTCGCGATTATCAGTCAATCCCTTTTGTAAGATATTTTGAAAAATATATGTCGTTTGGTTGAAATTTAACTAGTTATTACTATATTAGTAACTTATTATGACATAATATCACTCTATACTTAGAGGAATTTTATATGCGAGTCTTTGGATTTATTGTTTTTTTTATTTATGCTTATTTGGAACTCAGCTTCTTTATAAAAGTTGCTGATTCAATAGGTGTTTTTCTTGCTTTAATTGGCATTATTGCCACTTCGATTATTGGGTTTTCTTTAATTAAAAAGCAGGGTTTAAATAACCTAAGTATTATGCAACAAAAAATCGCTAATAATCAAAGTCCTAAAGATGAAATTATTAAGAGTGTGTCCTTACTCTTTGCGGGTTTTTTATTGCTAATTCCTGGTTTTTTAACCGATATGCTTGGCGGGATTTTGTTAATTCCACGCGTTCAAGATTATATTGTTCGCTTTATTGTTAAAAAATTTCCTTTCAAAGTTCGATCATTTTCTTCTAGCAACAATGCGCAACTTAATGATGTAATTGAGGGTGAATTTGAGCGTAAAGATGACTAATAATTAATCAATTAAAAAATTTTTTAATGTTATTCTCTTGAAGAATTTAAAACAACCCCCATTTAATGTTCACTATATTATATAGATCATAATTTTATGATTTATTGTTAATAATTATTTAATTTATATTAGTGCTAGGAGATAACTAATGAAAATTCGTCCATTGCATGATCGTGTGATCATTAAACGCAAAGAAGTAGAGTCAAAATCAGCTGGCGGTATTGTTTTAACAGGCTCAGCTGCGGGTAAATCAACACGTGGTGAAGTTTTAGCTGTTGGTAATGGTCGCATTTTAGAAAATGGTCAAGTTCAACCACTAGATGTAAAAGTTGGTGATATCGTTATTTTCAATGAAGGATATGGCGTTAAAACAGAAAAAATTGATAACGAAGAAGTGCTTATCTTATCTGAAAGCGATATTTTAGCCATTGTTCAAGCGTAATTGGCAAATAATTTAATTTATAGACAGAATTTAGGAGAAATACAAAATGGCAGCTAAAGATGTAAAATTTGGTAATGACGCTCGCGTTAAAATGCTTAAAGGCGTCAATGTATTAGCTGATGCAGTTAAAGTAACTTTAGGTCCAAAAGGACGTAACGTAGTATTAGATAAATCATTCGGTGCACCAACTATTACTAAAGATGGTGTGTCAGTTGCTCGTGAAATCGAATTAGAAGACAAATTCGAAAACATGGGTGCACAAATGGTTAAAGAAGTGGCTTCAAAAGCAAACGATGCCGCTGGTGACGGTACAACTACCGCAACTGTACTTGCTCAAGCTATTGTTAATGAAGGTTTAAAAGCGGTTGCTGCAGGCATGAATCCAATGGATTTAAAACGTGGTATCGATAAAGCAGTTGTTGCAGCAGTTGAAGAGCTTAAAAAATTATCTTCACCATGTGCTGATTCTAAAGCGATTGCTCAAGTAGGTACAATCTCTGCTAACTCAGATGAAACTGTTGGTACTTTAATTGCTCAAGCAATGGAAAAAGTGGGTAAAGAAGGTGTTATCACTGTTGAAGATGGTACTGGTTTACAAGACGAGCTTGATGTTGTTGAAGGTATGCAATTTGATCGTGGTTATTTATCACCATATTTCATCAATAAACCAGAAACAGCTACTGTTGAATTAGATAGCCCATATATTTTATTAGCGGATAAAAAAATCTCTAACATCCGTGAATTATTACCAGTATTAGAAGCAGTTGCTAAAGCAGGTAAATCACTATTAATCATTGCTGAAGATGTTGAAGGCGAAGCATTAGCAACTTTAGTTGTGAACACTATGCGGGGTATTGTTAAAGTTGCCGCAGTTAAAGCACCTGGCTTTGGTGACCGTCGTAAAGCAATGTTACAAGATATCGCTATTTTAACAGCCGGTACTGTAATTTCAGAAGAAATTGGTTTAGAGCTTGAAAAAGCAACTTTAGAAGATCTAGGTCAAGCTAAACGTGTTGTTATCAATAAAGACAATACCACTATCATTGATGGTGTTGGTGAAGAGTCTTTAATCAGTGCACGTGTTGAACAAATTCGTAAACAAATCGAAGAATCAACTTCTGATTACGATAAAGAAAAACTTCAAGAACGTGTAGCTAAATTAGCTGGTGGTGTTGCTGTGATTAAAGTTGGTGCAGCAACTGAAGTTGAAATGAAAGAGAAAAAAGCACGTGTTGAAGATGCATTACATGCAACTCGTGCAGCAGTTGAAGAAGGTGTGGTTGCCGGTGGTGGTGTTGCGTTAGTTCGTGCTGCATCTGCAATTTTAGACCTTAAAGGTGCAAACGAAGATCAAAACGTTGGTATTAAAGTTGCCCTTCGTGCAATGGAAGCGCCATTACGTCAAATCGTGACTAACTGTGGTGAAGAAGCATCTGTTGTTGTTAACGCAGTTAAAGGTGGTAAAGGTAACTATGGTTACAATGCTTCAACTGAAGAGTACGGCGATATGATCGCAATGGGTATCTTAGATCCAACTAAAGTAACTCGTAGCGCATTACAATATGCTGCATCTGTTGCTGGTCTTATGATCACAACTGAATGTATGGTTACTGATCTACCTAAAGATGATAAAGCTGATTTAGGTGCTGCTGCAGGTATGGGCGGCATGGGTGGAATGGGCGGAATGATGTAATTCTGCTGTTTCTCCTAATAAAAACCACTCCGTTATGTGAGTGGTTTTTTTATACCTAGCGGTTGATTATATAAAATATTCAAAATTAACTTGTTAAGTGCTGGTAAAGTGTTATTGAACCAATGATGATAAGAACTATACCGCCAATAAATGATGCTTTTTTCCCAATTAAACAACCAATTTTTTTACCTAGCAATAACCCAAGGGTAACCATAATACAAGTCGCTAACCCGATCATTGTTGATGCGAAGTAGATATTGACACTAGCGAGGGCTAATCCAACACCAATTGCAAAAGCATCAATACTAGTTGAAATAGCCGTAAGGACTAATATTAGAAATGATTTTGAGGAGAGGGGTTTTTGGTCGTCATTTTCATCGTTTTCTTCTTTAAAACTATGATAAATCATATTAAGACCTAACAAAAGCATGACGGCAAAAATGATCCAATGATCCCAGTTTTCAATATATTGAAGTGCAATATAGCCAATAAACCAGCCTAGTATAGGGGTAATAGCTTCGATAAAGCCAAATAAAACGCCTACTTTTAATGCACCGAAAAAGGGTGTTGATTTAAGCGAAACGCCACGACAAACCGCTACCGCAAATGCATCAGTCGACATGGCTAATGCTAATAATAAAATAGCCCAAAAACTCATGATATTTACTCTTGCTTCTAATGATTTTAATTTTTATAATTTATTTTTTTGATATTAAAAATAGATAGTTAGCTATCTTTTTATCGCCTTTGTTTTTATAAAATTCTGCTGTTTTTATTACATTATTTCGGCGGTTTGAATCATATTCAAAAAGTTGTTTGAACATAAGATCTGCCGTTTTTGTATCTCCATTTTGAATCGCACAATAACCATATTGCTCATAGGTATCGGCTTTCCAGCGGTGTCGATCAAATTCTAGGCTTTTGCTAAATTGTTCTTTGGCTTCTTGATAACGATTCCTGCCACATAAAAAGGATCCATAATGGACATGAAATAAGCCATTACCAGGTTGCATTAATGTAATACGTTTGTAGATCATTTCTGCTTCATTATATTCACCAACATGCTGATCAAACATTGCCATTGCCAGCATCACTTGTGGATTATTGGGTGAATACTGAGCGGCTAATTTTAGATTATAATGTGCAGCTTTAACATTATCCTCGGATTCATTGGCTTTAGCTAAGTAGCCTAACCCCAATCGCATTCTAGCGAGTGCCGCTGCTTCAGGATCAAATTCTTCACGAGCATTTGTTTGACAGCCAGCTAGTATTAACATACTAATTAATGCAATTAATACGCCTTTCATCCACAACTCCTTTTTATTGTTGAATAAGGTTTTGTTTCTTATATAGTGTGCGTTTAGTACGATCAACCACTTCTCCAGCAAGTTGCCCGCAAGCCGCATCAATATCATCACCGCGTGTTTTACGAACAATAACCGTAAATCCATAACCCATTAATGTTTTCATAAAGCGATCAATTCGGGTATTTGAACAACGAGAATAAGGTGCTCCAGGGAATGGATTCCATGGAATTAAATTGATCTTACTAGGCACATTTTTTAAGAATTTTGCCAGTTCATGCGCATGTTCAACACTATCATTGATTTGATTGAGTAAAACATATTCAATTGTCACCTTACCGTGATTAGCATTTGATGTTGATAGATAACGTAAAATTGAATCACGTAGCATTGCCATATTATATTTTTGGTTGATTGGCATTATTTCACTTCGGATTTCATCATTTGGTGCATGAAGTGAAATAGCTAAAGCAACATCAATCATTCCTGCCAATTTATCTAATGCCGGTACTACGCCAGAGGTTGAAAGTGTGACACGTCTTTTTGATAAACCATAACCAAAATCATCTAACATGATTTCCATTGCTGGTGCAACGTTAGATAAATTAAGTAAAGGTTCACCCATACCCATCATAACAACATTCGTGATAGGCCGATCGGCTAATTTACCTGTGACACCAATCGCATTTGATGCTTGCCAAACCTGGCCAATAATTTCAGAAACGGTTAAATTGCGATTAAAACCTTGCTGGGCAGTTGAACAGAATTTACATTCAAGCGCACAACCCACTTGTGATGATACGCACAAAGTTGCTCGATCACGTTCAGGGATATAAACCGATTCAATCATCTGATTATTACCCACATCTAACGCCCATTTAATGGTACCATCCGATGCTCGCTGTTCAAGAGCAATTTTAGGTGCTTTAATTTCAGCTAATTTTTTTAGTTGCTCACGGAGCTTTTTGTTGATGTCGGTCATCAGATCAAAATCATCTATCCCAAAATGATAGATCCATTTCATCACTTGATCAGCTCTAAATGGTTTTTCCCCTAAGGAAATAAAAAACTCTCTTAACTGTTGTCTAGTGAAGTTAAGCAAGTTAATTTTTTCATTGGTTGGGTTTGTGGTGTTTTGATTGGTTGTCACATCTGAACAATCGCCAGACGATTTTTGTGTAGCTGGTGTTAACATATTGCCTCGTTTTTACACATTATGGCTATTTCAATTTTTAGGGAAAGGATTATACTGTTTTTCACCTTATCTGGCTAATATAATATTAATTACAATTTGAATGATGAAAAAAATAATAAAAACAATTGCCAATTTTACTCAAACTTTAACTCTACTTTTATGTTCAACATTTGCTATGGCACAATCAATTCCATTAAATAAACTTACAGGCCAATTTGATGAGAAAAAAGACAGCGATTTTATTGCTCTGGATTCAACAATATTACCAGTAAATAAAAAAGGCATGTATCTTCAAAAAGAGCCCACTCAGCAGCTAATTAAAGCTTATAACGATTTTAAAAAATCTTATCCAGATATTCCGTTTATAGTTGTGAGTGCAACACGTAATTACACGTATCAAAATGGCATTTGGCAACGTAAATGGGACGCCTTATTACCTAAGTTAAAAGTGCCACAAAAAATTGCCGAAGAAATTTTAAAATTATCTTCAATGCCTGGCACATCAAGACATCATTGGGGAACAGATATTGATATTACCAGCGTGTCATCTGAATATTTTAAAAATGATAAAAAGGGTATTATTTTGTATCAATGGCTTCGTGAAAACTTACCAAAATATGGTTTTTGCCAGCCATTTAATGAAGGAAGAAAGGGTGGATATTTACCAGAAGAGTGGCACTGGTCTTATAAACCAATTGCAAAGCAATATATAGCTGAATATAAGGCGATACTTGAAACTAATCCACAAACAATTATGAAAAATTTGAATTTTACTGGTTATGATAAAATTACACTTGAAAGCCTTGTGAAAGAGTATGTTTTAACTGTTAATTCAGAATGTTATTAGTGCTTTCGCCAATAAGGTAGTTTTATTGTTACCACTAAACCACCGCCATCTCGATTATTAGCTTGAATAGTACCGTTATGCATAATAACGGTCTTTCTTGCAATCGCCAAGCCTAGTCCATAGCCTTTACCTAATTGTGCTGATTGAATACGGACAAAAGGTTCAAAAATGCTTGATAATTTACTTGAATCTACACCAGGACCGCGATCTTTAACCTCTATTTGTAAATATTTTCCAGCTTCTTTTAACGATACTTCAACAGTCTGACCGGCTTTAGAGAAGCGGATAGCATTACGAATAATATTTTCAATCGCTCGTCGTATTTGTTCTGAATTACCTTTAACAATAGAATGTGAAATCGATGATATGCTAAATACTACTTCAATAGATTGATGATTTGCTTCATAGTTAGCATCATTAACAACAACACCAATTAACTCTTTTAAGTCAAAATATTCATCGGTTCGATTATTCATTTCTGCGCGTGAATAATTCAAAATTTCACCTATTAATTGATCTAGGCGTTCTGACTCTAACTCAATCCTAGCTAATGAAGTATCTATGTTTTGTTTATTTTGCTGTGCAAGGCCGATGGCAAGCTGCAAACGGGCCAGTGGTGTTCTAAGTTCGTGTGAAACATCATGAAGTAGTGCTTGGCGATCAGAAATTAAGATATTGAGCTGTTCAACCATCATGTCAAAATCTTTACCTAATTCGCTAAGCTCATCACGACGAGGTTTTAATTTTTTGAATAGGCGGACAGAAAGATCGCCTTGAGAAACTCTAAAAAACCCTTGCCTTAATAACTTCATTGGTCTGGTTAAGTTCCATGCTAAAAAAAGGCTGAATACTAACCCAACACATATCCCCATTAATACAATGGGAGTTGGCATATTGAATAAAGTTTTCCTATTATTGCTATGATCTGTTTTATCGTCTTTAAATGATACCGAGTAAAGTGTTCCGTCTGGTGCAACCGCCATCCTTTGATATAAATAACTGGTTGATTCTAATTCATCTGTGATGATATTGACTTGATCATTTTGAGGAGAGACCAATTTTATCGACAATAAAACTCGCTCACGTTCGGGGAGATGTGCGATAAAATTGAGAGTCTCATCTTCACCAGCAACATGTAGTAATTGTGCAATCATATCCACTTTAGTTGGCATATGATTTAAGAATCGTTGATTTTTATTCTCTATATAATAAGAGAAAGCAATCCAAGTTAATTGGAAAGTAAGATAAAAGATTATCCAAAAGATAATCAGAATTTTCCAAAATAATCGACGATTCATGTTAAACCTACATTAACGAATACGGTAACCAACGGCTCTTATCGTTTCAATGGTTACATCATTTTGTGCGACTTGATGTAATTTTTGGCGAATATTACTGATATGGACATCTACACTACGGTCATAAAGCTCTCGTGCACGACCAAGCCCAATTTCAGATAATTCTTCTTTAGTTACCACTCGCTCACTATGTTTCACAAGTAAAACTAATAAGTTAAATTCGGTAGACGTTAAATCAATAGGTTGACCATTCCAAGTGCATAATCGCTGAGGAATATCTAAGGTTAAACCATTAAAGTGATATTTTTTATCATCGACTAATTCAACCGAACGTTCATCAAAACGACGTAAAACCGCTCGTAATCTAGCTAATAATTCACGTGGATAACATGGTTTTGGAATGTAATCATCTGCACCTAATTCTAACCCTAACACGCGATCAATATTATCACCTTTAGCGGTTAGCATAATTACTGGCATATTACATTGTTGACGAATGCTTTTAAGGACATCAATTCCATTAATATCAGGTAACATTACATCTAAAATTGCTACACGGTATTTACCTGAAAGCGCTTCATCAATACCATCTTTACCCAAATAAACACTTTTAATATTAAAACCTTCATTGGTTAAATATTCGCTAAGCATTTGTGATAATTCTACATCATCATCAATTAATAAAATATTTATCATACGTCGCCATTATTATTTAATTTTAGATAGTTACATTATTGCAATAATAAAAAAAAAGTCAGGTGGATTTACTAAAATATTACATATTTTGAACTATTCCTGATTAATTTATTTACTATGCAACTAAGTATAGAAATTTAGATTTACTCTATTTTCATAGTATATATTTCAATCAAAAAACGATTGAATAAGGAACTGTTAGTAGTGATGTAATTTATTAATAAAAGCTATGTTTCATTAATATTTTTTAACTAACTTGTTATGTAATATGTGAGCAGTACATTCAGTTTTCAAGTTAAATAGAATAAAATAGTCGCATTATTTATAAATTGAACGTTTCACTATTTATTGTTAGCTATATGGAGATAATAAATGAAACTAACTTGGCAACAATTAATTAAATTGGTGAAACACGAAGTTTTACCTGCTCTTGGTTGTACAGAGCCTATCTCGCTTGCTTTGGCTGCTGCAGTTGCAGCTAAATATATTGATAAAAATAATATTAATCGTATTGAGGCTTTTGTTTCGCCAAATTTAATGAAAAACGGCATGGGTGTTACTGTTCCAGGTACCGGTATGGTTGGATTACCTATTGCCGCAGCAATTGGGGCAATAGGTGGCGATGCTCAAGCTGGCCTTGAAGTATTAAAAAATATTAAACCAAAACAAATTAATCAGGCTAAAGCGTTAATTAGTGAACATAAAGTTAATGTACAAATTGCTGATAATAATACTGCTATTTATTCTGAAGCCAATATTTATACGAACACCGATCATGTTAGGGTATGCATCGAAAACTCACATACTAACGTAATTTTGATCGAAAAAAATGGTGAAACTATTTTCAAAGCAGATAAAAGAGCACAAGGTGAATCTAAACAAGAGTCGATCATAAACCATATGTCAGTCAAACAGATATATGAGTTTGCAATGCAAGCTAATTTTGATGATATCGAATTTATTTTACATTCGGCAGAATTAAACAATGCTTTATCACAAGAAGGATTAAGACGAGAATATGGTTTAAGTATTGCTGCAACATTGTATGAACAAACAAAAACAGGATTGTTAGCAGATGACTTGCTGTCCAAAGTGATGATTCGCACCGCAGCAGCATCTGATGCACGAATGGGTGGTGCGACTTTACCTGCAATGAGTAACTCCGGATCGGGTAATCAGGGGATAACAGCAACTATGCCGGTAGTTGTTGTCGCCGATTATTTAAATGCGACGCCAGAGCAATTAGCTAGAGCATTAATTTTATCTCATACTATTGCGATCTATATACATAGCAAATTCCCACCTTTATCAGCACTTTGTGCAGCATCAACGGCTGCAATGGGCGCTGCTGCTGGTATGGCATGGTTGCTTGGAAAAGAGCAATATGAGCCAGTAGATATGGCAATATGCAATATGGTTGGTGATTTGTCAGGAATAATATGTGATGGTGCATCAAATAGTTGTGCAATGAAAGTGTCAACATCGGTTTCATCTGGATTTAAAGCTGTATTGATGGCTTTAAATCGGATTCGAGTAACCGGTAATGAAGGCATTGTTTGTGATAGTGTTGAAACGACCATTAATAATCTAGGGGCGATTGCAAGTAATAGTATGAAAGCATTGGATACTCAGATCATTGATATTATGTCGCATAAAGTCTAATGTTATCCCTGATGGTAAAAGAATAGACTTTAAGCGCTTTTAATATAACCAATTAGCATTATTTTTAAAAAATATACTGGACAATATTATTTTTTATGCGTAATATTTCGTCCTACTTCATATGGTGGCTATAGCTCAGTTGGTAGAGCCCTGGATTGTGATTCCAGTTGTCGTGGGTTCGAATCCCATTAGCCACCCCATTTATGCAAAGTATGAAACATCTAACGGCGAGTAGCGCAGCTTGGTAGCGCAACTGGTTTGGGACCAGTGGGTCGGAGGTTCGAATCCTCTCTCGCCGACCAATTTATATAAAAAAGCCTGCTCAATGAGTAGGCTTTTTTATTATCCGCTTTATCGCTTGTATTCTCAGCAATAGCATATAAACAGTTGCTTTATAGTGTTTATTTAACGCATTATCTGCTGCTATTTTACCCCACTGCCAACCCTAATTAATATTCATTTAATTGATTTTATTAACTTTCTCATAAAATTTGTGATCTCCCTTACACTTTTGGTACTTAAAATTGACAACATGTATTTTTTTATCTATTTTTTGAACTATATTATGTGATTTAAGATATATCTGTGAATTAAAAAAGCCCAGTAATTGGAGTGTGATCTTTGGAATATCGTGATATTGCGTCTAAAACCGATGTAGAAGAACAAATAAGAGCAAATCCTAAAATTATTACGGAAAAATCGACTGAGCGAGGACTTGCCGAATTTTTTAAGGTAAGCCGAACAACCGTCAGGAAAGCATTGCATGATTTAGCTATGGAAAGTTATATGTTTCAAGCAGATAACTATAGCCCGGAACACAATGTTTTTGAAATCAATATGCTAAAAATGTCATCGTTTAGTGAAGAGATCCAAAAAGAAGAAAATGTTCAAATTGAAATAAAAGTATTGTCCAATCAAATTATAAAGATGCCTGCACAATTGCGTACCTTTTTCGGATCTAACCAGCAACTAATTAGAATTATCAGACAACGTCTATTGGGGAAAATACCGCTTTCTTATGAAATCAATTATCTCCCTTCAGAAAAATTTACCGATTTAGAAAAACAGGACTTAAATAACATTTCGCTCTATGAATACCTTAAAGAGCATTATCATTTTACACCAAGCCATGGACGGGAAGAGATCACCTACGAAGCGGCGACCGAAGATAAAGCAGAGTATTTAGCTATTGCCGAAGGAACACCTATCTATAAAGTATCAAGTTATAGTTACGATAATAATTTTCAACCATTTGAATATACTGAACAATATTTGATTGGTAACCGATTTCGGTATCACTTATCGGCCAAAAATATCTTCAATTATG
The DNA here is from genome assembly GCF_026537005.1 of Gilliamella sp. B2785. Lineage (NCBI taxonomy): Bacteria > Pseudomonadati > Pseudomonadota > Gammaproteobacteria > Orbales > Orbaceae > Gilliamella > Gilliamella sp. B2785. The sequence goes on from NZ_JAFNNC010000007.1 coordinate 129,601, forward strand.
AGGAAAAACATGAATGAAGCTATTTGAAAAAATTGCCGCTCAATTACTCGAGCAGATAAATACCGGACGATATGGCGTTGGTGCTGAGTTACCACCCGAAGGGCAATTGCAAAAAGATTATAATGTAAGTCGAACAACTGTTCGTAAAGCAATAGATCGATTAGTTGATCAAAATATGGTGGTTAGGAAAAAAGGAGTTGGTCTGTTTGTTGCGCCAACGCTCTCGACCCAAAATATTTTAGAGATGACAGGTATCATAAAACCATACATCTACCCCAATCACAAAAAAGTAATCAAAGAAGCTTACTTAAGACAAGCAGGTGCATATTACAGTCAATTACTAAAAATAAAACCGGCTGAACTGATCTATTACATTAGCTTCCTTGAAGTGGCAAAAAACAGTATTACGAAAGAGATTTTTGTCCTGCCATTAAATAACTTTCCCGATTTTCAAATTTCAATTATCAAAGTGTTATCTGCGCTCGAAATCATCAATTCAGGCAAGAAAAAAGTCGATAAATTAGAACAAGATTTGCAACTGATTGTGGCCAACTCCGAGCTCGCTAAACAACTTCGAATCCAGATTAACGACCCATTATTTAAAATTTCTAATCACTATTTTGATACTAATAGCGAACCGATTGCTCTCGAGTATAAGTTTGCTAGTAATACCAAATATGTGGTCGATTTCACTTAGGAGGTACACCAATGATTAAATTGTTACGCGTTGATCATCGCTTATTGCATGGTCAAGTTGTTGTTTCATGGTTCGAAAGTATGGATGCAAACACGATTTTAGTTGCTAATGATGTTGTAGCCAACGACGAACTACGTAAATCTGCGATTCGTTTGGCTAAGCCAGAGCATGCAAAATTAGTGATGAAATCAATTGATGACAGTATTGAGGCGATAAACTCAGGCGCAACTGATAAATATCAAATGCTGATAGTCGTTGAATCAGTAGCAGATGCTGAAAAATTAATCCGTGGCACGCAAGGCAAAATAACCAGCCTTAATTTAGGTGGTACTAAACCACGTGAAGGCACAAAAAACTACTCTAAAACCATCAATTTAACCGATCTTGAAGCAGATTTACTGACCAAATTGCAACAAGACGGTATTGATATCTACATTCAGCAAATTCCAAGTGAATCAAAGCAGAAATTTGAGAAATAGTTGAGAGGTACAAAATGAGTATCGAATTAACCGCATTACTGCTAGCCTTGATTGCGATGTTAGCAAATGGTGAATACTTTTTAGGTTCATCAATGTTATCCAGACCGTTAGTGACTTGTACCTTAGCTGGTTTAGTCATGGGTGATATCACACAAGGCATTATAATTGGGGCAACGTTGGAATTAGCGTTTGTCGGATCGTTTTCAATCGGTGCATCCATTCCACCGGAAATAATTTCCGGCAGTGTTTTAGGTACCGCTTTTGCCATTGGCGCTGGGAAAAGTACCGAAATCGCCTTAGCACTGGGCATTCCAATTGCATCACTGGTTTTATTAGTCAAAAATTTATGTTTTCTTTTTATTCTTCCTTACTTTGTTCACAAAGCCGATAAATACGCCAGCGAAGGCAACGGCAAAGGTATGGATCGAATGAACATACTTGGTGGTTTCTTTTCAATCAATCTGCCAATTGGTTTAGTGGTTGGATTCTCCTACTTATTCGGTAGTTCAGCGGTCAATGGATTATTAGAAATGATTCCTCGCTTTATTATCGATGGTTTAGGTATTGCCACCGGCTTATTACCGGCGTTCGGTTTTGCTATGTTAATGAAAATTATGATTAAAAAAACCAATGTCACCTTTTTTGTTCTTGGCTTTGCTTTAGCCGTTTATATGAAAGTGCCTGTTACTGGCGTGGCCATTTTTGGTGCCTGCCTAGCACTTATTTTGACCGGTTATTCCTCATTTAATGGAAAAAAAGGCGTAACAGAACAAGACAGTCAGAAGCTAACAACTGGCAACGTTTTAGGTGCACAGGAGATCGATTATGAAAACGAAGAATTCTAAATTAATAACCAATAAAGAATTAACCCGAACTTTTTGGCGCTCTTTCACCGCTGAATGGTCATGGAATTATGAACGGCAAATGAACTTAGGCTATGCCTATGCCATGCGCCCGGCTTTAGATAAAATTTATAGTGATAATCAAGTTGACCTTACCGATGCCTATCAACGCCACTTAGAATTTTATAATGTTACCCCTTGGCTAATTACTTTCCCTTTAGGCATCTGTATTGCTATGGAAGAACAAAATGCCACCGATAGTGAATTTGATAAAAGTTCGATTAATGATGTCAAAATTGCGTTAATGGGGCCGTTGAGTGGTTTAGGTGACTCTTTTTTCTGGGGGACATTACGTGTTATTGCCACCGGCATTGGCACCTCTTTAGCGCTGGAAGGCAATATTTTAGGTCCATTGTTATTCCTGCTTATCTTTAATGTGCCGGCGATTTTAGCACGATATTTTGGCTTATTAATTGGCTATAACATTGGTGCTTCCTTTATTGAAAAAGTGCAAAAAACGGGCTTAATGGATAAATTGTCCTATGGCGCTTCAGTACTCGGGCTCTGTGTGGTCGGGGCAATGGTTGCCACCATGGTGACACTCAATATGCCATTGAAAATAGGTACCGGTGATGATTCGGCATCCTTACAAGATATTTTTGACGGCATTGTGCCACAGATCCTACCGTTACTCTTTACGCTATTTATGTTTGTATTGGTGAGAAAAGGCGTTAAAGCACATTGGATTCTTCTACTCATTGCCGCCATTGGTATTTTCGGTGCCTGGACTGGGTTATTAGGAAGTTGAGGAATTAACAATGAAAAGTATTGCTGATTATGTCGCATTAGAGCCGAAATATTATCAAGCTGTTTTAGATAATTATCAGACGTTATTTGCCGACCATATCGATTTAAGTCAAATAAAACAGCTTAATGCCATTGTCATTTTTGCCACCGGCTCCAGTGCTAATGCTGCTTATGGTGCAAGACCGATAATGAGCGAACTGTTGAAGATTCCTGTCTATATTGAAGATCCTTCAATGGCGGCTAATTACCTACACTATAACGATCCAAATACACTCTATTTTGCCATTTCACAAGGTGGAGAGAGTTATTCAACCATTCATTTAGTTAAGGAATTTATTCACCATAACAAGACGATATATAGCCTGACCAGCAATCCACAAAGTCCTTTGTATCAAGTTAGCAATCACGTTTTATCTATGGGGATGCCGATTGAAGAAATGCCTTATGTCAGTGCCGGTTATAGTATCACTATTTTAGATTTGATCTTAATTAGCCTCATTATTGGACAAAAAACCGAAACCATTAATCAAGCCAAATTTGATGACTATATGAATCAGATTAAAACGATTACCCAATTATTACCACAAGTCATTGAGCGTTCACAAGCTTGGGTTAATCGCCTTGAAGATCAATATACTCTAGCTCAACGGGTAATATTGATCGGTTACGGTGCTACCTACGGGGTTGCAAGGGAAGGAGAAACTAAATTTACCGAAACCGTACGCAACACTGCGTTGGGTAAAGAGCTCGAAGAGTATATGCATGGCCCTTATCTGGGTTTGCATAGCGATGATCAAATCATTTTTATTGAACCGCAAGGAAGACTGGCGCAAAGAGCCGATTCCTTAAAACAATTCTTAAATCAGTATGTGAAAAATGTTGTAACAATTTATGCATATCAACAAGGCAACCGAACACAAAATGACTTATGTCTAGGTATCAGTTGTGATGAGCGATTAACTTCGCTGTTTATGACAATTCCTATTCACTTACTTAGCTATCAAGTATCACAGTTAAAAGGTCACAATCTGGAAAAATCAACATATCCGGAATTTGATGAAATTACTAAATCTAAAATTAAGAGGATTAGAGCATGAGAAAATACGATGAAAAAAAAGAACTCGACAGCATGAATGGCGCATTAGCACTTCGTCCACAAATCAATGAATTTATAGATAAAATTCACTTCCGTGGTTACAGTAATGTGTGCTGGTTAGGTATTGGCGGAACTTACGCTTCATCGATGCAAGCAGTTGTCCATATGAAAGAAAAATCAGCCATTGAAACCTTTATTCAACATGCAGCGGAATATCTGGTTACCGGCAATAAGCGTATAACCAAAGACACCTTAATTATCATCTCATCTGTTACAGGCTCAACCCAAGAGGTCGTTGAGGCTATTAATAAAATTCAACAAGATGTGGGTGCAACAGTTTTAGCCTTTTTAGATAAAGCCGATTCACCATTAGGTAAAATGGCGCACCATGTGATTTCTTACCCAATGAATGAGCAATTAAAATTCTTTATGGCTGCTGATCGCTTAATGTATTTAGCAGGCGAATACCCTGACTATGATGAATTTTATCATCAAATGGATCAACATTTTGCTAAAAATATCGTCGAAGTGGCGAAAAAAGCTGATGCATTCGGGCAAGAAGTCGCATTGAAACATCATAACGATGCTATGCACTATTTTGTCGGCGCTGGCAACCAATGGGGTGCAACTTATTCTCATGCGATGTGCTACTGGGAAGAGCAACACTGGCTACGTTCAAAATCGATCGAGTCTGCTGAATTTTTCCATGGCACATTAGAAGTGATTGACCGTGATACAGCTGTAACTGTTTATGTTGGTGAAGATAGTCAACGTCCATTAAGTGAAAGAGTGGCAAAATTCTTACCGCAAATTTGTGGTAACTACACCATTATTGATACCAAAGACTATCCATTACCGGGTATATCAGAAAAATATCGTGGTCATTTATCACCGTTTGTGTTTAGAACGATAAATAACCGAATTGATGCTTACGTTGAACACTTAAATCGGCACCCAATGACTATTCGTCGCTACTATCGTTGCTTGGATTATTAAGGAGAGCAACAATGGTTGCGGTATTAATCAGTACTCATGGACCTACTGCTCAAAGTCTGATCGTAAGTGCCGAGATGATTTGTGGTAAACAAACCTTATGTGAAGCAGTGCCCTTTTTAATGGGGCAATCGTTAGATGAGTTTCAACAACAGATTGAAAATCATTTAGCAAGCTTTGCTCAACAAGGTGAGGCAATATTGTGTTTGGTGGATTTAAAAGGCGGAACGCCTTTTAACACACTAACCAGATTAATGGCCAATTATCCAAATCTAGAAATTGTTACTGGGGTGAATATACCCATGTTATTGGCAACATTTATGCTAAGAACACAAATGGCGCTAGATGATTTACTATCAGAACTAATGCAAACAGCTCAACAAAGTATTGAGCACTATAATATGGTGTCAATGACGTCATCAATAATAGAAGATGAAGAGTTTTAAGCTGGTCAGATAAATAATCAATTAATTTAACTTTAATAAGGCAAATATATTTTTAACTCAAATAAAATTATATTTGCTTTTATTCATTACTAGTTATACCTTTTTATCTAAGCCTTGAATTATATAGAATTAATAGGTAGGTAAATTTGACTATATCTAAAGAGAAAACATTTATCATAATATTGATTCTCTTGTTAAGTAGTATTTGTTGCTGTTGTACAACTAATAATGAATTAACGTTAAAAAAAATCGAAGCGAACGATAAATACCGTTGGATGGAAAATCAGCCACAGTTAATCAGTAATTGGTTATTATCTGAGTCTGAACGAACCGTCAACATACTAGATGCATTACCATGGTCAAAAACTGTCAGTAAACGATTTAATCAATTAACTGATTTTGGTTCTGAACCTAGAATTTCTGATATTCAATATGTAGGCGATAATTGTTTTTATTTCAAACAAACAGCAGATTATCCGTATAATCGCCTTTTTGTTAGAGATCGCTACAATAATGAAAAATTGTTGATAGATCCTCCTATTGGCTATGGTATATATGATTTTTATCCGTCACGTGATGGGCAATATATTGCTTATAGTATTTATGAAAATGGTGCTGAGATATCATCAATAAAAATTATCAATGTAAAAACTAAATCACATCTTAATGATCATATAACAGGCATATCGGATCCAAGCATTATTTGGTCAAATGATAATTTATCTTTTTTTTATAAAAGAAATGATAAATATCAACAAAATAGCCCAAAATCGGGCACAGAAGAGTTATATTTGCACCATCTAAATACTAAGACAAAAGATGATGTCTTAATCTTTAGTAAAAATCAAATAACGGGTTATGACCCCGTTACCGATCAAAATATAGCCTTATCTTTTTCTAGTAATTGGGCTATTGCGTCTATCTCATCTTCTATATCTGGTTATAGTATCGATTTATACCTTACACATTATGATAATCTTAATAATACTAAAGTTCACTGGCAAAAAATCATCGATAGAAAACAAAAAGTTACCAATTTTATTCTAAAAGATGATTGGTTATATTTAGCTAAATACAATGTGTTGTCTGGTTATACTATTTCGCGCGTGAATTTGAATAAGAATAGCCAATTAGAAGAAAAAATTATGGAATGGCAAAATGGAGATTTGCTCCAATTTGCAGCAAGCAAAGATGCTATTTACTTAGCTTATCATGAGTCAGAAACACCCAAGTTTGTTGCTATTCCTTTTACTGACCCTCATCATGTTAAATTGATTTCTCTTATAAATAGTGAAGAAATAACAGCCATTTTTAGTGATACTGATCGCAAAGAAATATTATTTACTGCTCAAAATTGGACTGTTCCCCCGAAAATATTTACCTATAACCCCGATAATGGATCAATTCAAGATTCAAAAATGATTAATCCCAGTGCTTTTTCGTTTGCAAACTATGAGGCTGAACAACAATGGGTAAAATCAAACGATGGAACACTTGTTCCTATGACGATTATTCATCCTAAGGGGATCAAATATGATGGTACTGCTCCTACATGGTTAACTACCTATGGTGCATATGGTGTAAGTCAGCGCGCTTTTTTTGATGCTACACGTTTAATTTGGCTTGAAAGAGGTGGAATAATTGCAATTGCTCACGTTCGGGGAGGTGGAGAATTAGGCGAAGATTGGCATATTGGCGGTAGCTTAGCTAATAAACAAAACTCAGTTGATGACTTTATAACATGCGCACAATATTTAATTAATCATAATATTACTCAACCATCTAAGCTAGTTATCAGCGGTGAGAGTGCTGGTGGTATTATAATTGGAATGGCATTAGCTAAACATCCTGAACTTTTTGCTGCGGCATCCATTAATGTGGGTATGTTAAATATGAGTCGATTAGATAAAATCGCCATTGGTAAAGCAAACTTTGCTGAGTTTGGCTCGCCATTAAACTTAAAACAGTTAAAGGATTTATCTAAAATAGATGCTTATTTAAATTTAAAAGATTATGTTACGTATCCACCGGTTATGATTTCGGTAGGTTTGAAAGATGAACGTGTAGCTCCATGGCAAAGTGCTAAATTTATCGCTCGTCTTAATGAGATAAACCATACCCAAAAACAGCAGTTATTAGTTGTAGCAGATCAATATGAAGGGCATTTTTTTGATAATTTTCTAAATACAGTCGAGTTTTTTATTTGGAAAACCACGCCAACACCATAATTAAAAAATAGTTAATATTAGAGTTAATATTATTTATGACAATCCTCATCATCAAATAAGTCATTTGGGTGTACTTATCATCGTGAAAAATTATCTGGAAAAGGAATATCAATAAAAACTAGCCAGCAATTTAAATAACGATAGTTTTATATAATTCGCTATTATCTTTTAATACTCTTAAAAAATAATTCTTATCTCACTTGTTTTATGGTGATATTTTGTTTTAATAGTCAATAAAGATTTCTTTATATAACATCTACCGTTGGAAATAAAATATGAAAAATGTTGGTTTTGTTGGTTGGCGTGGAATGGTTGGTTCCGTCCTTATGCAACGTATGGTTGAAGAGCATGATTTTGATTATATCAATCCTGTTTTCTTTTCTACTTCTCAAGCTGGTCAAGCTGCCCCTACCTTTGGTGGTAAAACAGGAACATTACAAAGTGCCGATAATATTGATGCTCTGAAAGCATTAGATATTATAGTGACTTGCCAAGGTGGTGATTATACTTCTGAAATTTATAAAAAATTGCGTGCAACTGGCTGGCAAGGTTACTGGATTGATGCGGCATCAACATTGAGAATGGAAGATGAAGCAATCATTGTTCTTGATCCAGTCAATAAAGCTAATATTCATGCAGCTTTAGATAGAGGTATCAAAACCTTTGTTGGTGGTAACTGTACCGTAAGTTTAATGTTAATGTCGCTTGGTGGATTGTTTGCTGAAAACTTAGTTGATTGGGTATCGGTATCAACTTATCAAGCTGCTTCAGGTGGCGGTGCGCGTCATATGCGTGAATTGCTTACCCAAATGGGCATGTTAAACGCCGAAGTAGCTAAAGAGCTACAAGACCCTAATTCTTCGATCTTAGATATTGAACGGAAAGTGACGCAAAAAATGCGTGATGGTAGTTTACCAACAGATAATTTTGGTGTGCCATTAGCGGGTAGTTTAATCCCTTGGATTGATAAAGCTCTTGATAATGGTCAAAGTAAAGAAGAATGGAAAGGCCAGGCTGAAACGAATAAGATTTTAGGTACTAGCCAAATTATTCCTGTTGATGGACTTTGCGTGCGTATTGGTGCATTACGTTGCCATAGTCAATCATTTACCATCAAACTCAAAAAAGACATCAGTGTGCCAGAAGTTGAAAAACTACTTGCTGCGCATAACGATTGGGTAAAAGTTATCCCTAATGATCGTGATTTATCAATGCGTGAGCTGACTCCAGCAGCTGTTACTGGTACATTAACTACGCCAGTTGGACGTTTACGTAAACTTAATATGGGTAAAGACTATTTATCAGCCTTTACTGTTGGCGACCAGTTATTATGGGGAGCTGCCGAACCATTAAGAAGAATGCTTCGCATCTTAGCTTAATCAAAAAAAGCCCGGTTACCGGGCTTTTTTTGTGATATATGCACATTATAATGTAATATTGTTTTCTAACAATGTCATTAATAATGAACCATTAAATAACGCTTGTTGTATCAATGCAAATGCACCAATTGCTGAACGGTCATTAAGCGATGAACAATTGATAGTAAGATTTTTTCTCAACTCTTCTAAACTTTGTGCGTTTAACGCGCTGTTTACCGCATTTAACAACACTTCTGATGATTTAGTTAATTCACCCGCTAACACAATTCGTTGTGGATTAAAAATATTCACCATCATAGCAACAGCACGACCAAGATTTTCACCAGCATCTTTGACTAACTTAATTGCCAGCTCATCGCCTTGATTCGCATATTTACAAATAGTGGAAATATTACAGTTATCTAAACTTAATTTAGTTGGATAACCTTGCTCAATCATTTGTTTAGCTCGAAACTCGATCGCTTTATTAACTACACGATTTTCCAAACAGCCAAAATTTCCACAATGGCAACGCTCTCCTAACGCATCGATTTGGATGTGTCCAACTTCACAAGCACTTTGATTATGGTTTGTTAATAGTTGCTGATTGACAATTACACCGGATCCCACACCGCGATGTACACGAATCAAAATTGAGTCATCAACATCTTGAGTTGAGCCAAAATAACTTTCGGCTAAAGCTAAACTTTGAATATCATTGCCAATAAAAATCGAAATGTTAAATTTATTACGAAGAGCATCAGCTAGAGGCCAAGCTTTAACTTGAATATGAGGTGTATAACGAATAATCCCGCGAACAGAGTCAATCAAACCTGGTAATACCACTGATATAGCAACAAGATGTTTTATTTTTTTGCTATTTTGCTCTATGAACTGTTCAATTAATGCAATTAAATATTCTTCAGCTGATTCTTGGGTAAACGAGGTTAATGGATAAACTTCAGATACTAAACAGTTAGCACCAAGATCATATAGTTCAATGGTAACATGGGAACGACTTAATTGAATGGCAATAGTCTGATAGTAACCAAATTTTGCTTGTATTGACACAGCCGGACGCCCACCAGTTGATTGCTGTGCATCAACTTCTTTGATTAAATTTTTTTTAATAAGTTGGCGAGTAATTTTGGTTATACTGGCTGGTGCTAATTGACTAATTTCGGCGAGTTGTATCCGTGAAACTGGGGCTTGCTGAACAATCAAACGGTAAATCATAGCGTAATTTAATTGTTTGATTAGCTCAGCATTGCCAACTAGGTGTAGATAATTAAAGGTCATATTTTATCTCAATATTTTCATTAACTATCTAACATTCTAGCGGGTCATTACTCCATTAACAACCGTTTTCACGTTTGAAAAATCACGATTAAAAATAACTAAGTTCGCAATTTTACTTTCACTAATTGTACCAAGTTGTTTATCAACACCAATTGCTTTTGCAGGATAAAGCGTTGCCATTCTTAGAGCTTCATCTAAAGCAATACCAACATATTCAACTGCATTTTTAACTGCTTCAATCATAGTTAATGCTGAACCACCTAAAGTGCCATTTTCATCAACACAACGGCCATCTTTATAATAGATAGTTTTATCAGCAAATACGCCAGAGGTTAGATTAGACCCTGCTAATAACATAGCATCGGTAATCAAAATTAAATGATCTTGTTTAATTTTATGACTATTACGAATATTAGCCCAACTTACGTGTTGACCATCAGCAATAATACCGACATAAACTTCGGGTTCATCATAAATTGCGCCAACAACACCGGGCTCTCGTCCAGTGATATAAGGCATTGCATTAAATAGATGCGTTCCTAAACGGATACCAGCATTAAAACCACGACGACAGTCTTCATAATGACCGTTAGAATGACCGACAGAAACATGAATACCAGCATCAGCTAATTGCTTAATATAGTGAGATTCAACTTTTTCTGGGGCTAACGTAATGATTTTTATGACATCAGCATTTTCACAAAGAAAGTCGATCATTTTTTGTGAAGGTTGGCGGATGTAATTTACATTATGAATACCCTTCTTTTCTGGATTAATGTAAGGGCCTTCAAGATGCAAACCTAATGCCTGGTTTGGATGTTTAGCCAAATACTCACGCATAACGTTTACTGCTTTAATCATAAATTCATCAGTTGATGTGATTAAAGTAGGTAAATAGCTAGTACAACCATAAACTAGATTAGTTTTTTGCATTTTTTCTAATGTCTCGACACTTAACGCATCGAGGGTCTCATTAAATTGTACACCACCACAACCATTGACTTGAATATCAATAAGACCCGGTGCAACAATGGCACTTTGTAAATCTTCAGTAGTGATATTAGCTGGTAGTTCTTCTTGTTTACAAACTTTGGCAATCTTATCGCCGTCAATAATAACGGCGTGATTTTCAAGAATTTCATAACCAGTGTAAATACGACAATTTGTTAATGCGTACATTGAGTTATCCTTTATAAAACGGTCACTTTAAGGTTATCAGCTTCCATTTGTTTAAAATATTTTAGTGTTTTCACTTTAAGATCATCAGTACTTGGCTCATCACAAACAATAATTGATGCTGGATGCATTTGTAATGCGGTAACTGTCCATAAATGATTAACGCATCCTTCAACACCGGCTTGTAACGCTAAACTTTTGTTGTGTCCACAAACTAATAAGATCACTTCCTGTGCATCCATTAATGTTGCAACACCGATCGTTAACGCATGTTTCGGAACTTGTTTGATATCATTATCAAAGAAGCGTGAGTTAGCGATAATTGTGTCTTCAGTCAAAGTTTTAATTCGAGTTCTTGAGCAAAGTGAAGAACCTGGTTCGTTAAATGCAATATGCCCATCTTGACCAACACCACCAACGAAAATATTGATTTTACCGTAAGATTTAATCTTTTCTTCATATTCGCGGCATTCTTGATCGATATCTGGTGCATTACCATTTAATATATGGATATTGTTTTTATCAATATCAATATGGTTGAAGAAATTTTCATACATGAAAGTGTGATAACTTTGAGGGTGATCTTCTGGAAGACCGACATACTCATCCATATTAAAGGTAACAACGTGTTTAAAACTGACTTTACCTGCTTGATATTGTTTGATGAGTTGTTGATACATAACTAGCGGAGAACTACCTGTAGGTAAACCTAATAAAAACGGACGTTCCGCTGTCGGTTTAAATTGATTAATTTTGTTAACAATGCGCTGTGCTACCCAAGCGCCGACTTCTTGCGCATTTACTAAAGGAATAAGTCTCATAAGATACAGCCTCTTCTGATATAATTAAATAAAATCTTTTTTTTTAACGTAAAATATGTTGAGCATATTCTACTATATTAAACTAATTAATCAAAAATAAATCGTGATATAAATCACAAAAAGCAAACATTTAATTTGCGAAGTAAAATAATATAATGTGAAATATAGTTGACTTACTTACATTTACTTAAAGATGTGAAATTTCATTATTTTTTAAGTAACCCAAAATAATAATATGAGGTAAAACTTATGGGAATTTTAGCTTATTTACAACGCATTGGGCGCTCGTTGATGGTGCCTGTGGCAGTATTACCTGCTGCTGCAATTCTTCTTGGTGTTGGTTATTGGATTGATCCTGTTGGTTGGGGAGCAAATAGCAGAGTCGCCGCTTTTTTAATTAAATCTGGTGGGGCCATTATCGATAATATGGCTATACTGTTTGCTATTGGTATCGCATACGGTATGTCTAAAGATAAAGATGGTGCTGCGGCGTTGAGTGGATTGGTTGGTTTTTTGGTTATAACAACTTTATTATCTACAGATACAGTAGCATTATTAACTTCTACACCAAAAGCTGAAGTTTCAAAGGCTTTTGATAAAATCCATCAAAACCAATTCATCGGTATTTTAGTTGGTATAATTTCTGCTGAAATATATAACCGCTTTAGTAATATTGAGTTACATAAGGCATTTGCTTTCTTTAGTGGAAGGCGTCTGGTACCAATTATTGTTTCATTTGTAATGTTATTTGTTTCTTTTGGAATGCTTTATGTTTGGCCACATATTTATGAATTTTTAGTCACATTTGGTAAAGAAATTAAAGGACAAGGTGCAATTGGAGCGGGTATTTATGGGTTCTTTAACCGTTTGTTGATTCCGGTTGGTTTGCATCATGCACTTAATTCTGTATTTTGGTTTAATGTTGCTGAAATTAACGATATCCCTAATTTTTTAGCAGGACAAAATGCAATTGATAGTGGTAAAGCGATTGTTGGTATTACTGGTCGTTATCAAGCTGGTTTCTTCCCAATTATGATGTTTGGTTTACCAGGTGCTGCTTTAGCGATGTATCATACAGCGAAAGAAGGTAATAAAGACAAAACAGCTTCCATTATGTTAGCCGCTTCTTTTGCTGCCTTCTTTACAGGTATTACTGAACCATTAGAATTTGCCTTCATGTTTGTGGCTCCAGTGCTTTATGTTATCCATGCAATTTTAACGGGTATCTCTTTGTTTATTGCAGCAACATTGCAATGGATATCTGGATTTGCCTTTAGTGCTGGTTTACTCGATATGTTACTTTCAAGCCGCAATCCTTTAGCTGTACATTGGTATATGCTTATTCTTCAAGGTGTCGTATTTTTCTTTGTATATTATATTGTGTTCCGTTTTGTTATTGTTAAATTCAATCTTAAAACGCCGGGGCGTGAAGACGATGTGACCGATACTTCAGCTGAAGAGAATGTACCAACTGTGGGCGATACTTCTAAGCTTGCTGAACAATATTTAGTTATCGTTGGTGGTAAAGAAAATCTAACTAATATTGATGCTTGTATCACACGTTTACGTTTGAATGTTCATGATTCAGATTTGGTTGATGAACAAGCAGCTAAAGCACTTGGTGCAATGGCAGTGATAAAACTAGGTAAAACTGGCGTTCAAATTGTTGTTGGTCAACAAGCTGAGAAGATTGCCGATAAAATGAAAAAATTAGTTTAATATCAATTTTATTAAATAAGTTTTATCAATATTCTCCTCGTGGTAGTAATGATAAAAGCCACGAGGATTTTTATTATCTTTGGCAAGCATAGATTTTGTTTATAGAATTATAAAAAAAGTTGAGGAGCGGGGTTTTTGAAGCTAATTAAAAGCGTAAAATAGTGTCTTGATCCGCAAGTAACTGATGAAACTGGGTAATTTCGATTTGTTGGTTAGGAATGTTGAGGGCAATCTGGCTTAAATTCCGCTCATCTAAAGCTGTTTTACAAACATAAACCTCTTCAATGTCATAAAGTTCTAACATATTAAAGGTTGCTATGTAATCTCGCATTAATATCTCTTCTGGATGTTGATTAGGTAAGAGATGAAAAACACCGTCACCCATAAAAAAGACAGAGATGTGATTAAATGTTGATAAAGCTAAAGCCGTATCCAATGCTTCTCGGCCTTTTGCATTGCCGTGTGGTGGAGTACTAATAATAATTGCTACATTTTTCATCTAATCTACCTTTTTAAAATTGTAGAACTCGATCAGAACTTGCTACTGCCTCACTCAACTCACCAAGACCGGTTAGTTCAAAATGTTCAGCAAGGTTTTCTATACTAATTCCTCTTCTTTGTGCTGCTGCCACGCAAACCTTAAGCTTTAAAGCATTTTGTTTTGCTAAGTCTTGCCATGCTTTGACGAGTTCAAATTCATCATTGGCGGGATCAGTAAAATGATTAGCGTTATAGACACCGTCAGCATAAAAAAAGATGCTATTGATTGAATGATTTGTATTTGAAGATAATGTTTGAGCAAATTGATAAGCACAATAAGCAGATTGGGTCCCATAAGCGGGACCCATAATAACCAGCGTATAACTTAATGGTTTCATCAAATTAGTTTGGTGCTTGTACTGGCCGAGCAGTTGGAATAGCTTCTTCGTTGTTATCTTTATCAATACCAAGCAATTCAACTTCAAAAACTAAAGTTGACGCAGGGGTAATATTGGCATTGTCACCTTGGCTTGGGAAGCTTTTATCTTCATAAGCTAATTCTGGTGGGACAACTAATTTAATTCTACCGCCAACACCAATGAGTTGAATTCCTTCAGTCCAACCTTTGATTACACCGTCAAGTGGGAAGGTTGCTGGCTCGTTTCGGTCATAAGAACTATCGAATTTACGACCATCAGTTAAGGTACCAACATAGTGAACGATAACAGTATCTTTGGCAGTTGGGTGAGCTCCAGTACCTTCTTGAATAACTTTATATAATAAACCTGATTTAGTTTTTATTACTCCAGGCTCTTTGGCAAATGCTTCACGGAATTTTTCACCCGCTGCGGTATTTTCAGTTTTTTGCTTTTCAAATCGCGCTTGGCTTTCTTCTTGGATACGTTTACCGAAAGCTTCTAGAATTGTGTTCACTTCTTCTTGATTAAGTTGTGAATCACCTTTCATGGTTTCATTAAATCCGCTGATTAGATATTCTTGGTCTGCTTTTACTTCATTTTGTTCTAAGTTTGATTTTAGGTAGTTAGCAAATGAAGAACCTAGTGCATAAGACTCTTTTTGGGCTTCAGTGGTAATTTTTATTTTATTGTTCAAAGAATCAGCTTTTTCAGTTGAAGTTGAAACTGTGTTTTCAGCTTTATCATCGGTTTTAGCAGGCTCTGCTTTATTTTCTGCTGGTGCAGGCTCTGCTTTATTTTCTGCTGGTGTAGGCTCTGCTTTATTTTCTGCTTGCGCAGGTTCTGCTTTATTTTCTGCTGGTGCAGGTGCTGTTTCGGTAGCATTTGTCGTTGTAGTAGCAGGTGTTTTGTTTTCTTCGGTAGTTTTTTTATCATCACAACCTGCAAGTGCTAATACGATAGCACTACTTATCAATGTCATTTTAATAAATGATTTCATTTCACTCTCCAAGTTAAAAGATCTTTTAGCTAAATATTCACGGTATTATATATGATCTATTATATGATAATATAGTTTTTACGTATCTTTTATCTAATTAATTTATATAAAATTAGCTTTATTTGTTATTGAAAACTGTAAAAACACACAGGAAAATCACTACAGCCTGTAAGTGTTAATAAGATAGTACTGCTTATTAATGTCAATTTAATAAATGAGTTCAATTCACTCTCTAAGCTAAACGACCTTTTAGTTAAATATCAATCGTATTATATGATCTACTATAAGACAAAATATTTTTTAAGCATCTTTTATATAAAATTAGGTTTATTTGTTATTGAAAACTGTAAAAATACACTGAAAAATCACTCCTTGAGTGAAAGTGGTATCCTCAGTTATAATAGATCCAATTTATAGTAAATATTGTATAAGGATAGCTATTTTGACTACCGAACTTAATACCCTTGATATTGAAGAAATCATAAGTTTACTGCCTCATCGTTACCCATTTTTAATGGTTGATCGCGTACTTAGTTATGAAAAAGGCAAAACATTAAAGGCCATTAAAAATGTTACTTTTAATGAACCATTCTTCCAAGGTCACTTTCCAAATAAACCGATTTTCCCTGGTGTATTAATTTTAGAAGCGATGGCGCAAGCGACTGGAATTTTAGCTTTTAAAAGTATTGAAGAGTTATCGCCAGGACAGCTTTATTATTTTGCTTCAATCGATAAAGCGCGTTTTAAACGTCCTGTAGTACCAGGTGACCAAATCGTACTTGATGTTGAATATATTAAAGAGCGTCGTGGTATTGCATTGTTCCATGGTGTTGCAACAGTTGATGGTAAACTGGTTTGTGAAGCCGAAATGATGTGTGCTCGTAAATAATATTGATTTTGAAATATCCCAAATGTATTAAGGAATTGCTATGGCAACGGAAATACACCCAAGTTCAGTAATAGAAAAGGGGGCAAAGATTGGTGATAACGTCAAAATCGGGCCTTTTTGTTATATTGGTGAACATGTTGAAATTGGTGATGGCACTTTTTTAAAATCACATGTTGTCGTTAATGGCCACACCAAAATTGGTCAAAATAATCAAATCTATCAATTTGCTTCAATCGGTGAAGTTAACCAAGATCTAAAATATCGTGGAGAACCAACTCGCACTGAAATTGGTGATCGTAATATGATTCGTGAAAGTGTGACGATTCATCGCGGCACTGTTCAAGGGGGGGAGTTAACGCGTATTGGTAGTGATAATTTATTCATGATTAATGCACACGTTGCTCATGATTGTATTATTGGTAATAATTGTATTTTAGCGAATAATGCAACGCTTGGCGGTCATGTGCAGTTAGACAATCATGTTATTATTGGTGGTATGACAGCTGTACATCAATTTTGTGTTATCGGATCTCACGTAATGGTTGGTGGTTGTTCTGGTGTTGCCCAAGATGTTCCTCCTTATGTTATTGCACAAGGCAATCATGCAACACCACATGGCGTTAACTATGAAGGATTGAAACGTAGAGGTTTTAGTAAAGAAGCACTACAAGCTATTCGTAATACTTACAAAATTCTTTATCGAAATGGGTTAACCCTTGACGATGCCAAAGTTGAAATTGAATCGTTAGCTAAACAGTACCCTGAAGTTCAACTGTTTACTGACTTTTTTGCTCGTTCGACTCGTGGCATTATTCGTTAATGACTGATAAAGCTTTAACTGTAGCACTTGTCGCTGGTGAAACATCTGGTGACATTTTAGGTGCAGGTTTAATTCGTTCTCTCAAAAAACACCATCCAAATATTCAATTTGTTGGAATTGCTGGACCACAAATGCAAGCTGAAGGCTGTAAAGCTTGGTATGAAATGGAAGAGCTGTCTGTGATGGGCATTGTCGAGGTATTAGGTCGATTACGTCGTATTTTAGCTATTCGTCGAGATATCACTAAACGCCTTATTGAACTAAAACCTGATATATTTATTGGTATTGATGCGCCTGATTTTAATCTTTCATTAGAAGGTAAACTCAAACAAGCTGGTATTAAAACTATTCATTATGTGAGCCCATCAGTCTGGGCTTGGAAACAAAAGCGCGTGTTTAAGATTAAACGAAATACTAATCTTATCTTAGCTTTTCTTCCTTTTGAAAAAGCCTTTTACGATAAATTTGATGTTCCTTGTCGTTTTATTGGTCATAAAATGGCTGATGATATTCCTTTAGAACCAGATCAAACCGCAATGCGTCAACAATTAGGTATCCCGCTTGATTGCCAATGCTTAGCACTTTTACCTGGCAGCCGTCATGCTGAAGTGACGTTATTATCTGAGCCTTTTTTAAAGGCGGCTCAATTGCTACGTGACAAATTTCCTGATTTACATATTGTGGTTCCTTTAGCAAATGAGAAAAGGAGACAAGAGTTTGAGCGAATTAAAGCTGAAATCGTACCACAATTTAATGTGCAGTTATTAGATGGTCATGCTCGTGAAGCAATGATTGCCAGTAATGCGGCAATTTTAGCGTCTGGAACGGTTGCTCTTGAATGTATGTTAGCTAAATGCCCAATGGTTGTCGGTTACAAAATGAAAGCTTTTACGTTTTGGTTGGCTAAAAAGTTAATCAAAACGCCTTATGTGTCGTTACCAAATATCTTAGCAGGTAAAGAAATAGTGCCTGAGTTGCTACAACATGATTGTACACCAGAAAATATCGCTAATCATGTTCTTCCTTTTTTAGAAAGTGATAATACCGAATTAAAAGCGACATTTTTAGCTTTGCATAAACAAATTCGTTGTAATGCAGATGAACAAGCAGCACAAGCTGTACTTGATGTATTAGAGGATTCACATTGTTGTTAGAATTTACCTACCCTGATGCCACATTAATTGCCGGAGTTGACGAAGTTGGACGAGGTCCTCTGTGTGGTGATGTTGTTACTGCTGCTGTGATTTTAGATCCAAATAAACCGATAGAGGGATTAACCGATTCTAAAAAGCTGACAGAAAAAAAACGTGAAGCTTTATTTGATATTATCAAGCAAAATGCATTAGCGTGGAGTGTTGCTAGAGCATCAGTCGATGAGATTGATAAGCTTAATATTCTTCATGCCACTATGCTGGCTATGCAACGGGCGGTGTCTGGCTTAAAAATCAAACCCAATTATGTTTTAGTGGATGGCAATCGTTGTCCTGAATTTGGTATTCAAACACAAGCCGTCGTTAAAGGCGATTTACTTGTTGCTGAAATTAGCGCAGCGTCGATTCTTGCGAAAGTGACTCGTGATCGTGAAATGGTTGAATTAGACAAATTGTATCCGCAATATGGATTGGCAAAGCATAAAGGATACCCCACCAAGGATCACCTAATGGCTATAGAATCACACGGTATCAACCATTTGTATCGTAAGAGTTTTGCTCCAATTAAGAGATTGTTACTTATCTAATTCGACCAATGTTGATCTACCGTTATTAATAATGGTGAATTGAATATAGCGACTGGTGAAATAACGGTTTCTTGATAAGGGATCTTATCTCCATAGCGTTCAATTAGTTTTTGTTTAACTGCTGGTGCTGACAGATTAAAATCTTTAATCCTTTGTAATTGTCCAATTTTTAAGTTAAGTGCTTTATTATAAATTTTCCAAACTAGTTCTGAGCAATAAATATACTTATCATCCCAGCCAAACCAAATATCGTAAGGCTTATTTTCAAATGAATGAGCAACTCGTTTTAAATTAGCAATTTCTTTTTGTGATAAAGTGTGATCTTTTAGGCGTTTAATTATATATTTTCTATTTTTTCCTCGATTTACCCATTTATCAAACGGTGTATAGACCACTTTAGATGCTGCTTCAAAGACATAAGGTTTTCCATTTTTAATAAAAATTATTCCCATGTGACTATAAGGTGACTTGGTTGCTAGCTCAATCGCCTTGCTTTGGTTTGATTGAGAAGATTGGAAAATAATATCGCCATCAAGTGGTTGATAATCTGCTGTGGCCGCTGTGTAAGTAGCGAAGAGTAATGTAATAATTAAAATAAAACGCATAATTTTATAATTAAAAAAAAATCAAGGTAATATTATAAAATTATTAGCTAAAATAGCTACTTAAATAAATTTTAAGTAGCTTTTAGGCGTGTTTCAGTCATTAATCCCGATTACTGAAAATAGATGTCGATTTTGTTTTATACATAACTTTACTGGCACGAGCAAAACGAATCGTTTTGAAAATACCTAACAAGCTAGCTTGATGCATTCGATACAACAATCGATGAATAATTAGCGCAAACCATCCCTTTACACCCATTTCACTTTTTCCTGCTATTTTAACCACACCTTGCGCGGTATCATGTAAAGAAATGATTGTGCCATTATCGGTATACTTAAACGATTTTAATGGCTTATTATCTAATATGTTGATAATGTTTTCGTAACAAATTTTTGCCATTTGATGTGCAGCTTGAGCAGTAGGTGGTGAGGCATGGCCATTGTCTTGCATTGCGTAAGCGCAATCGCCGATAACAAAAATATTGTCATCACGAGAAGTTTGCAATGTTGGTTTTACCACCAATTGATTTGAACGACTTGACTCTAATCCAGCAATTTCCTTCAAATAATCAGGAGCTTTAACACCCGCAGTCCAGATCATAATGTCGGCTTTAATAGTATCGCCTTCTTTTGGATAAAATCCATCGCTTTCAGCCTTAGTAATCATGGTCTTGGTTAATACATGAATACCTTGTTTTTCAAGTGTTTTAGTAATACTTGCTGCGGTCTTTTCTGGTAGGGCTGGTAAAATACGATCTGTTGCTTCAATAACCGACACATCTAAAAGATCGGAACACATCTTATTACGACCACAGGCGCCAAATGCTTCCACCATGTGTGGTAGTTCAGAAGCTAACTCAACGCCTGTTGCACCACCGCCTACGATAGCAATTCGAATTTTATCTTCGTCGGTGCTTTGATCATTATCGATAATTGAACAGAAACTGGTGAATTTATTTATTAAGGTTTCTCGCAAGCGAATCGCTGCATTTTGATCGTCTAAAAAGATACAATGTTCTTTAACACCAGGTGTACCAAAATCGTTAGAAGTACTACCAATGGCAATAACTAAAATGTCGTAATCAATAGCGACTGATTCATCTTGATGATTGATAATAGTGATTTGTTTTTGGTCCCGATTAAGGTCAGTAAAGGTACCCTGGGTAAATTCGAAATTATGTTGTTGTCCTTGAGATGCATAATAAATATTATCAACTTGCTCATCAAGTACACCCGTTGCTACTTCATGTAATAATGGTTTCCATAAATGATAACTGTTTTTATCAATTAGGGTAATTTGAGCTTTGTCCGTTTTGCCTAACTTATCACCTAGGTCAGTAGCGAGCTCTAAACCGCCGGCACCACCACCAATAATAATTATTTTTTGCATATTTCAAGCCTTATTATTTCAATTGTAAAATATCATACTAAATAAGTAGGTTTTTATCTATTTCTTTTGACTGATAACATTTATAAATGAAATCTATTAAAATGGAGGTTTACAATTATTGAAATTTATTTAAGGGTGAAATAGAATATCATTCAATATAGTTGTAAATAATCCCGTTTAGCCTTATTTGGGCATAGAAATATAGCTTAGATTGTTTAAATAAAGCGTTATATCGTATGATATAGTAATCATTTTTGAAGTATGTTAATTCTTGATTGCATACAATTATCCTAGTTCTTTAGGCCTTATCTTACAATTGTCACTCAAAACAAATTTATGAATAAAAAAATTTTTATTGTTATTGCATTGATTGTTATTTTAATTTCAATGACGATCTTAATAAGTGCTCATAGCAGCCAGCTTATTTTGCAAGGCGAAGTTGATGCACCTAATGTCAGCATATCCTCTAAAGCCAAGGGGCGAGTGCAAGTAATTCATGTCAATCGTGGCGATGATGTTAAACAAAATGATGTCTTAATTACGCTTGACAGTCCTGAGCTTTTAGCTCAAGTTAAAGCTGCTGAAGCTGGACGAGATCAAGCAAAAGCGCAAGTTGAACTTTCTCAAAACGGTACTCGTGAAGAAAGTATTCGCTATTATGAAGCGTTATTGGAACAAGCAAAAGTTTCTTATGATAATGCTTCGAAAGAGTACAATCGTAATAAAGCCATTTCGGCAAAAGGTTTTGTTTCTCAATCAATATTAGATAATGCCCTTAAAACGCGTGATGCAGCTCATCAGCAGGTTTTGTCAGCCCAAGCCAATTTAGATCAAGCGAAAAACGGTGATCGTATTGAACAGCGTGAGATCTATAATGCTAAATTGCAAGAGGCTGAAGAGCAACTTAAACAATTACAGATTCAATATGATGATCTGCAAGTCAAGGCGCCTGTAGATGGTGAGGTTGGTTCAATCCCTGCCGAAGTAGGCGAGCTGTTTAATGCAAATAGCCCACTATTAACAGTTATTCGATTACCACAAGCTTATTTTGTGTTTAATATTCGTGAGAATATTATGCCTAATATTCACAAGGGTGACCATGTTAGGTTGGAAGTTCCAGCCCTTGGCAATAAAGAAGTTGAAGCGGAAGTTCGTTTTATTTCACCAATGGGCGATTATGCAACTAAACGTGCTACTCGAGCAACGGGTGATTTCGATTTGAAAACCTTTGAAATTAGACTTTATCCAACTAAACCTGTTGAAGGCTTACGCGCAGGTATGAGTACATTATGGAAAATAGACAACTAATTTCAGATTTCTGGCATCGCTTTAAAGAAGCATTTAACGATGAAATTCCAGTTATATTTAAGCGTTTTACTTTCCATTGGTTAATGTGGATTTTACCGCTGATTATTTTTGTGATCATCAGCAGTATATTTTATCGAGGTGTATTATTTGATCTTCCTGTAGGTTATGTTGATCAAGATAAAAGTACCTTATCTCGTGAAATTATTCGGGATCTTAACGCTGGCGCGCACGCAAATCTAATTAATTATGATAATCAGTTAAAAATGGCTGAACGTGATTTAGAAAAAGCTAAAATTTACGCCATTCTCTATATACCGCCTAATTTTGAAGCCGATGTGTTAGCTGGTCGTCAACCAACGCCGATGCTTTATTATAATGCTTTATATTATAGTGCTGGCTTATACTCTATTATGGACTATTCCGGCCTAATTGCTTCATTAAATACACAATATCGGACGACCATGGCAACCAGTATTGGTTTGCCCGTACCTAAGCTTTCTCAAGTTAATTTCAATTATGATGGGTTATTTAATGCTAGTGGTAACTCAATGTACTTCCAGCAATTTTCCGCGGTAGTTCATTTGTTACAATTATTTGTAGTGACCACAACAATTCATATTTTATCGCGATTACCTAAACGGACTCGGCCTAATTATCCATTTGTATTAGGTAAACTAGCTCCTTATACCATCTGGTATACCATGTTATTGATGTTTGAAATAGCTATGCTGGTTTTATTTTCTGATGCGCGCGTATCTGGTTCGCCATTTGCTATGATGCTGGTGGTATTCTTTTATGTTATTGCAGCGCAAAGTATTGGTATTTTGCTTTATACATTTACTAAAACAGTATTAGATGCATATACCTATATTGGGGTATTGGTGGGGCTTGCGTTGACCTATTCAGGAGTAGTGGTGCCTGAATTGTCGATGCCTTGGATAGCAAGATTTATTTCGTCACTTGAGCCTTTAACCTATGCACTGAATAAATTATTCGATCTCTTTTTACGACATTCCAGTTATCTATCTGTATTAAAAACATGTGGGATTTTAATGATCTATCCAATAATTATTACAGTGTTAGTTAGAAAACGTTTAGTCAAACGTTTACATTCACAGTAAGAGGCAATATTTGGATGCTTAAGCTATTTTTATCTTCAGCTATAAAAATGTTTTTTTATATGCTAATGCGACCAATGTGGTTATTGCTATTAGTTTCTGTTTCATTAATGAGCTTAGTTTATATTAATGGCACCATCACCAATTTGCCGGTAGCAATTGTTGATCAGGATCATAGCGCTACAAGTCGAAGTTTGATTCGATCTTTAAATACTAGCTCTAAAATTGATGTGCTTACTTATGAAAATTCATTAGAAGCTTATGATGATATTAACAGCCGTAAATTATTTGCGGTATTTACCATTCCAAGAAATTTCGAAAAACGTCTTTTAAACGGTGAAGAGGTGACAATTCCTGCTTATGGTGATGCTTCTAGCCGTCTAGCTAATGGTCTAATACAAGTTGATATTAGAGGAATATATCAACAAATATTAACCGAATATAATACGCGGGTAATGCGCAATGCTGGTTTTTCTGATCCGCAGATTAATATCATCTTATCGCCAATAAAAGGGCAAACGATGCCGCTTTATAATGCCGGGATTAGTTTTGCGGCGATAACTTTTCCTGGATTACTCGTCATGTTGTTGCAACACTCCTTTTTGATTGCCTCAACGCGTACCAATATCACCTTGCACTCCTTGCCCCAAGGTAAACCACCAAAGATTGTTATATTCGGAAGTTTATGCGGTCTTATACCAATATGGCTCTTTTTGTCTTTAGTCCTCTTTGGATTATGGCCTTGGGTTCTTGGCTATAGGCAATTAGCAAGCATACTCGAAATTATTATTATGACATTTCCGCTATTATTAGCGGTGTTGGGGTTGAGTAAATTACTCACTGAATGTTTACATCGAACCGAGATGATTTACCTAACCTTAGCCTTTTTGACTACCCCCGTATTTTACCTATCTGGTACTATATGGCCTCTTGATGCTATGCCGTTATGGGTACAAACGGTATCGCGAATGTTACCATCTACATGGGCAACAAATATGATTGCTGGTGTAAATCAGATGGGGTTAGGTTTATCAGATAATGTATTTAATATATTTATGATTCTATTTCTCGGAGTCATATATGGTTCGCTAGGCTTTTTTATTGCAGCACTACGCGAAGGAAAAATGAGAAGATATTTCAAAAAAATAAAAAACTTTGTGCGTTCAAATACTAAAAAAGTTAATAATAAACCTTCAATTAGTTAATGCTAAAACGTGAATATACAATCAATAGCTGTTATGATGAATGCTTAAATTTTTCAAATAAATAACGTATGTCCAATAAATATTATCCATGGATTATTAGTTTACGCCCTAAAACGTTAGTATTATCGCTTTCGGCTATTTTGATGGGAAATTCGCTAGCATATTGGCAACGGTCTTTTGACCCATTGATTATGCTACTATCAATCATTACCGCATCGTTATTACAAATTTTATCCAATTTGGCTAATGATTACGGTGATGCAATTAAAGGCAGTGACCAACAAAATTTAACAGGGCATAAACGGGGATTACAATTAGGTTTAATCACGCTTAATCAACTAAAAATAGCGCTTTGGATTACCGTTTTATTATGTATTACTTCAGGGCTTGCATTACTTATTTTAGCCTGCAACAACTATCGACAACTTCTGATTTTTGTCTTGTTAGGATTATGCTCAATCATTGCAGCAATTACCTATACGATGGGGAAAAAACCTTATGGTTATATTGGATTAGGTGATTTCTCTGTCCTTATCTTTTTTGGGCTGGTTGGGGTAATTGGCAGTGATTACTTACAGACTAAAGTGTTATCGACACGACTCATCTTACCTGCAATTGCTAGTGGATTATTAGCGGTTGGAGTACTTAATATTAATAATCTACGCGATTATGAAAGCGATAAACAACATCATAAACGAACATTGATTGTGCTAATTGGTAAAACTTACGGTTGCTGTTATCACTTACTTTTATTAATTGTATCATTTTGTCTATTTAGTTTATTTGCTTACAAAAATCTACATACTTTTTGGAGTGGACTATTTTTATTAACATTGCCACTATATATAAAACATATCAATTCGGTGTTTAAATTTAAGACGGTTAATGACGCTGCACCGTTACTAATACAAATGGTCAAACTTGCTTTATTAACTAATTTACTTTATTGTTTGGGTATTATTTTGAGCTAGCTCACGTTTATTCTAAATTTATATCGTTTTACTTAATGTTAGCGTTATACTAGAATCGAATGAATATTACAGTTAAAGGAGACTCTACCATGGAGTTTGAAACATCAATTCTTTGTGATTACTACCCAGAAGATGTTAATGTCGTAGAACCGATATTTAGTAATTTTGGTGGTGTAGCTTCGTTTTCAGGCCAGGTCGTCACAGTGAAATGTTTTGAGGATAACGGTATATTGTACGAAGTATTACAATCCAATGGGGCAGGTAAAGTATTGGTTATTGATGGTGGTGGTTCTGTGCGCCGAGCATTGATAGATGCGGAATTAATCGATATTGCACTGCAAAACCAATGGGAAGGTATCATCGTTTATGGTGCTGTGCGCCAAGTTGATTATATTGCTGATGCTGAAATTGGTGTTCAAGCACTCGCAGCAATTCCTGTTGGCTCGGATGATCAAGGCGTTGGTGAAATTGATATTCGTGTTAATTTTGGTGGCGTGACTTTCTTCTCTGGTGACTTTATTTATGCTGATAATACCGGCATTATCTTATCTGAAATCGCTCTTGAAGTAGACGATAAATAAATCACTTATTATTTTCATAAACCGCTGTGGTTTTACAGTGGTTTTTTATGCTCAAAAACCCCGCTCCTCAACTTTTTTTGCGATACAATTTTCTATTTTGTTCGATTACGAATATAACCACCAGTAACGGTGATAATTAATCCTGCTATCTCCATATCTAATAATTTAATAGTGAGTTCAGGAATGGGTAAATTAACCAGGGCTGCAATTGTATCAACTGGAATTGGGTGATGACGAATAACGGCAAAAATTTCAGGATATAAAACAGTATTACTCTCTTTATTCTCAACACTATTTTGTCTATTTATTGTTGATAAAAAGCCACTATAGTGTTCTAAAATATCAGTTGGGTGAGTGACTAGATAAGCCCCTTGCTTGATTAAATAATGGGTTCCATGACTATTTTGATTATCGATATCACCCGGTAAGGCAAATACATCGCGATTTTGTTCAAGCGCATAACGAGCAGTGATTAGTGATCCACTTTTTTCAGATGCTTCAACCACAAAGGTTCCTAAACTTAATCCACTAATAATACGATTGCGACGTGGAAAGTATTCGGATCTTGCTTTTTCAAATGGATAAAATTCTGAAATGATGGCGCCATTTTGTGCCAAAATATCATTTGCCAATCGGAGGTTTGAGCGTGGTGAGATTTGAGCTAATCCACTACCTAAAACAGCTATAGTATTTCCTGATACCTCAAGAGCCCCTCTATGGCAAATAGCGTCTAAACCCAATGCTAATCCGCTAGTGACTGTTAAACCATTAATTGCTAATTCGCCAGCGAAATATCTTCCCCATTGTGCACCATATTCACTAAATTCACGGCTACCAACCATGGCAATTTGTGGTGAATGTAATAATTGCCTATTACCCATAACAAATAACAATAATGGTGGTGAACTAATTTGCTTAAGTAACATTGGATAATCGGAATCACAATAAGCGATCAAATGTTTGGCTGGGTAAGGTGTTGCCAACCAATCGAGTATTGGCTCAAAATGAAGATAAGATGTTTCAAAAAAACGATCTTGGAGAGTTTTGGATAAACCTATTTTTTCTAATAATAGCGATACATCTCTTATTTTATTAGGTAGACCAGTACTAAAATAGTGAGCAATTTGCTCGAAATATCCCTTTCTTTTCTGACCAAGCATTGAAATTCGTAACAAAAACTCATATTTACTCATTACAGTCCTTTTTCCTCTACATTGTTGCTTTGTGCCATATCTAGAAGGATTGATTAGATATATTTTAGTAATAGTCAACTAAATCTATTCATAGGCATAATAAATGTTTACAATGTAGGCGAATTTGAAAAAATACAAAATTGAGGAGTAGATCGAAGAATTTATGGCTATTTTACCGGTATTACGTTTCCCAGACGAACGACTTCGCAAAATTGCAAAGCCTGTCTCTAATTTTACACCAGAGCTACAAAACATTATCGATAACATGACTGAAACCATGTATGCCGAAAATGGTATTGGACTTGCAGCTACACAAGTAGATGTACATGAGCAGATTATTGTGATTGATGTGTCGGAAGATAGAAGCCAACTTTATGTGATTATCAATCCTGAGGTGATAAGCCAAGAAGGTGAAACTGGCATTGAAGAGGGATGTTTGTCGATACCTGACTGCCGTGGATTTGTTCCAAGATCAGAAAAAATCAAAATCAAGGCATTAGATCGTAATGGTAAACCTTATGAAATTGATGCTGATGAACTATTGGCAATTTGTATCCAGCATGAAATGGATCACTTAAAAGGTAAACTCTTTGTCGATTATCTCTCGCCATTAAAGCGTCAACGTATTGAGCAAAAGATGAAAAAGCTAGCTCGTGAAGAGCAAAAGAATCGATAAATTAAACCGCCATTAATTTGGCGGTTTTTTATTTAAGCTTTCATTATTTAGCTACAATCACCATAGCAGGTCGGATAAGTCGACCATTGAGTGTATAGCCTTTTTGGATAGTATTGACGATCTGCCCTGATTGATGTTCTGGTGATTCAACCATACTAATCGCTTGATGTAGATCTGGGTTTAATTGTGAATCAGCCGTATTTATCACTTCAATACCAAATTTTTTGACCGTATCTAAAAACGATTTTAATGTTAACTCTAATCCTTCTACAGTTGCTTTGTGTTCTGGATTATTTTTATCTGTAGATTCTAATGCGCGTTCAAGATTATCAATTACAGGTAAAAGCTCATTTGAGAATTTCTCAAGAGCATATTTACGTGCTTTGTCCACATCTTGTTCAACACGTTTGCGCACGTTATCAATTTCAGCTCGAGCACGAATCATTGCTTCACTTTCATTTTTTTTAGCAATTTCTAATGCTTGTTCAAGTTCAGCAATACGTGTATCTTTGGCTTTTAACTGCTCTTCAACACTTGGTTGAGATGGCGTTTGTTCTTCAGTAGTTTGCTCAGCTGGGACTTCAATGTTTGTTTCATTTTCTGACATATTATTCTCTTGTTCAGTCATACGGTACTCCAAATTTAGTCGAAAACTTAATGAATAACAGTTATTATGGGGGCAATTTTTATTATTACAAGTTTAACGATAAGATGATATCGTGTTTTTTAAACGGTAACTAAAAAATCTTTATATTTAAGTTAAAAAAACAAGGATATTTTATGGGTATACCATTTAAATGTGTTGGTTTGGTTGGGATTCCACGTAAATTAGAGGCGATTGAAACTCATCAGGTTCTATATGACTGGCTAGTTAACTTAGGTATTCAAGTTTTAGTTGAAGATCGGTTAGCGCAGTATATAAAATTTCCTAGTAGTGTATACGCAACTTTAGATACGATTGGTGAGCAAGCCGACTTAGCCATTGTTGTCGGTGGTGATGGTAATATGCTACGTTCGGCACGTCAATTGTCGCACTATAAAATTAAAGTGATTGGAGTAAATCGAGGTAATTTAGGCTTTTTAACCGATATTTCCCATGATCATGTTATTGAGCAATTAACTCCTGTTATCAAAGGGGACTATGATGATGATCCTCGGTTTTTATTGGAAGTGTCTATCTACAGTGATGGTCGGTTAATTAATTCTGGTTTTGCTGTAAATGAAATTGTAGTTACACCTAATACTGTTGCGCATATGATTGATTATGATGTGTATATCAATGAACGCAATGCATTTTCACAACGAGCTGATGGTTTAATTATTGCAACGCCCACAGGATCGACTGCTTACTCGTTATCAGCTGGTGGGCCAATCCTTGCGCCACACTTAGATGCGTTAATTATCACACCAATGTTTCCACACTCTTTAGCGGTCAGACCATTAGTGATTAAGAGTGATAATCCTATCCATCTTAAATTTCCAACAACAGCTTTGGATCTTAATGTTGCTTGCGATAGCCAAATTATCTTGCCTGTTAAACCAACACAAGAGGTAATTATTCGTCGCTCAGATTATGAGTTTAATTTAATTCATTCTAAGGATTATGATTATTTTAATAATCTTTCAAGCAAACTAGGTTGGTCACAAAAGATGTTTTGAATTTAATCGTTATGTTAAGAAAATTATCATTTAAAGGTAAACTATCTTTAAATGATAAATGTTAATACATAAACAGATAAAGAAGAGAATATGGCGGCGATAACATCGTCGACCATAATACCAAAACCGCCCGGCACACGCTTATCAAACCAACGAATAGGCCAAGGTTTGGCCATATCAAACAATCTAAATGCGACAAAAGCAATCGTTACCCATAGTATTGAAAATTGAGGAATGAAATACAGCGTTATCCACATACCGACAAATTCATCCCAAACAATATGACCCGAATCATGAGTATGGGTATCATCTGAAGTTTTTTGGCAAAGATAACAACCAAACACAAACGTCACTAAAATAAAAACCCAATATAAAGTAGGTTGTAAACCCAAAAATAAAAGCCACAGTGGTATCGCCATTAATGATCCCATAGTACCAGGCATAATGGGTGATAGCCCACTGCCTAATCCGACCGCTAAAAAATGGATTGGATTTGTGAGTTTTAGGTATTTTTTAAAATCTTTATTGCGCGCTTGTTTCGTCATTCTGATGATAATCGGTTGATAAAATTATGCCGACTTGAGGTCGGCAAAAAATTTGTTTAGCTAACTTTAGCCAGCACTAATAATATTTAGCTATATTATTAGTCTTTAGCTAAGGTTGCAACCATTACTGCTTTGATCGTGTGCAGGCGATTTTCGGCTTCATCAAAAACGATGCTATGTTTAGATTCAAAGACTTCATTTGTCACTTCTAAACCATTTTTCAAACCATACTGGGCAGCCATTTGTTGACCTACTGTGGTATTCATATCATGGAAAGCCGGTAAGCAATGCATAAATTTAACATTTGGATTCTCGGTTAATTTAATTACATTTTGATTGACTTGGTATGGGGTTAATAATTTCACTCGCTCATCCCACACTTCTTTCGGTTCGCCCATGGAAACCCATACATCGGTATAAAGAAAATCAACGCCTTTCACACCTTCAGCGACATCTTCAGTTAAAACGATTTTAGCGCCTGTTGTTTTAGCTATCTCTTGGCACTTTTGAACAAGCTCTGATTCAGGTTGGCACGCTTTAGGCGCCACTAGTCTGATCTCCATACCCATTAAGGCAGCACCTTCCATTAACGAATTGCCCATGTTATTACGAGCATCGCCTAAATAAGCAAATTTAACACTATTAAGTGGGCGCTCACCGATATGCTCTTTCATGGTCATAAAATCTGCTAAAATTTGCGTTGGATGCGCTTCAGTCGTTAAACCATTCCAAACCGGCACACCGGCATATTTTGCTAAAGTTTCAACAATATCTTGCCCATAACCTCGATACTCAATACCGTCATACATGCGTCCGAGTACTCGAGCTGTATCAGCAATCGACTCTTTATGCCCAATTTGGCTACCACTTGGCCCTAGATAGGTGACTTGAGCGCCTTGATCATATGCACCGACTTCAAAAGCACAGCGCGTACGGGTGGAATCTTTTTCGAAAATTAAGGCAATATTTTTGCCAACTAAATGTTGTTTTTCGTTACCTTGTTTTTTTGCTTTTTTTAATTCAATAGCAAGTTGAATCAGCTGGTTAATTTCTGTTGGGGTAAAGTCGAGTAAACGTAAAAAATGACGTTGATAAAAACCGTACATATCAAGCTCCTAATAGCGGTAAGTATTGTTACGATTCTATTTGAATAATTATGCAATTTCAAGTTAAACGTTTTAAATTTATAAAATGTCCTTTTTAGTTATTGAATTGTCTAAAAAATTAGATTTTATTATTTAATTATTTTTTATAATAACACTTTTTTTGTTTAAAAAA
This sequence comes from Gilliamella sp. B2785, assembly GCF_026537005.1. Lineage (NCBI taxonomy): Bacteria > Pseudomonadati > Pseudomonadota > Gammaproteobacteria > Orbales > Orbaceae > Gilliamella > Gilliamella sp. B2785. The sequence continues at coordinate 161,434 of NZ_JAFNNC010000007.1, forward strand.
TTGTAATAAAATGACCAATTAATGAGTTACTGAAAAAGCATTTATGTGAATTATTATTCATAAATAGTGTTTATTTAATCAAAAGGTCTCTTAGCCATGCAAACTTATGCCCTCCTTATATTACAAGACGGTTCACAATTTATCGGTAAATCAATCGGTGCCGACGGACAAACTGTTGGTGAGGTTGTTTTTAATACCTCAATGACCGGTTATCAAGAAATACTCACCGACCCTTCCTATTGCGAGCAATTGGTCACGTTAACTTATCCCCATATAGGTAATGTCGGTACTAACAATGCCGATGCTGAATCTAATCAAGTTTATGCAAAAGGGCTGATTATTCGTGATTTACCACTATTAGCCAGCAATTATCGCAATGAGCTCGATCTTTCGAGTTATTTAAAACAGCATAATGTTATTGCCATTGCCGATATCGATACTCGCCGTTTAACTCGAATCTTGCGTGAAAAAGGGGCTCAGCATGGTGTGATTATCACGGCATATGATAAAGAAACTATACTTGAAAAAGTCGATACCGCTAAACAAATGGCGATCGATTTTAAAGGATTATCCGGACTGGACTTAGCCCAAAAAGTCACCTGTACAAAAAGCTATTTGTGGACACAAGGTGTATGGACAAGAGAGCAAGAACACCCCGCGGCAAAAAACGCCTTGCCTTATCATGTTGTGGCTTATGATTTTGGCGTAAAACGTAATATCTTACGGATGTTAGTTGCACGGGGTTGTAAATTGACCATTGTTCCGGCCAAAACCTCTGCGCAGGAGGTATTAGCATTAAATCCTGACGGTATATTCCTATCAAATGGTCCCGGTGATCCGGCACCTTGTACTTATGCCATTGATGCCATTAAACAGTTTTTAGCCACTAACATACCGATATTTGGTATCTGTTTAGGGCATCAACTGTTAGCGTTGGCTTGTGGTGCAAAAACCATAAAAATGAAATTTGGACATCATGGTGGCAATCATCCGGTTAAAGATCTTGAAAATAATCGAGTTATGATTACCGCGCAAAATCATGGTTTTGCCGTTGATGAAATGAGTTTACCGACTCACTTACGTGTGACGCATAAATCACTGTTCGACGGTTCGCTACAAGGTATTCATCATAATCAAAAACCGGCTTTTAGCTTTCAAGGTCACCCCGAAGCGAGTCCCGGGCCTCACGATGCCGCCCCACTATTTGATCACTTTATCGAATTAATTAAAATTTATAAGCAGGAGCAATAACATGCCTAAGCGAACAGATATTAATAGCATTCTCATTATTGGCGCTGGCCCAATTGTTATTGGTCAAGCTTGTGAATTTGATTATTCCGGCGCTCAAGCTTGTAAGGCTCTGCGTGAAGAAGGTTATCGGGTTATTTTAGTCAATTCTAATCCTGCCACCATTATGACCGATCCGGAAATGGCGGATGCCACCTATATTGAGCCGATTGATTGGACAACGGTGAGTAAAATTATTGAACAAGAAAGACCCGATGCCATTTTGCCCACCATGGGCGGACAAACAGCGCTCAATTGTGCGTTAGAACTGGATAAAAGAGGCATTTTAAAACAATTTAATGTCGAGATGATCGGCGCTACCGCTGATGCAATTGATAAAGCTGAAGATCGCAAACGTTTTGATCAAGCCATGAAAAAAATTGGTCTTGATACTGCCCGTTCCGGCATTGCTCACTCATTAAAAGAGGCTTATGCCGTACTTGAACAAGTTGGCTTTCCTTGCATTATCCGCCCTTCTTTTACTATGGGGGGAACCGGTGGCGGGATTGCTTATAACACTCAAGAATTTGATGAAATTTGTACCCGAGGACTTGATCTGTCGCCCACCAATGAACTCCTCATTGATGAGTCATTAATTGGTTGGAAAGAGTACGAAATGGAAGTGGTACGAGATAAAAATGATAACTGCATCATCGTCTGTTCGATTGAAAATGTTGACCCTATGGGCATTCATACCGGGGATTCCATTACCGTTGCGCCAGCTCAAACACTAACTGATAAAGAGTATCAAATCATGCGTAACGCATCGATAGCGGTACTTCGTGAAATTGGCGTTGAAACAGGTGGTTCGAATGTACAATTTTCGGTTGATCCTAAAACCGGACGCTTAATTGTGATTGAAATGAATCCAAGGGTATCACGTTCATCAGCATTAGCATCTAAAGCAACCGGTTTTCCAATCGCAAAAATTGCGGCCAAACTTGCGGTCGGCTTTACCCTTGATGAGCTATCTAATGATATTACCGGAGGTAAAACGCCAGCGTCATTTGAGCCTTCGATCGACTATGTGGTGACAAAAATACCCCGCTTTAATTTCGAAAAGTTTGCTGGGTGTAATGATCGTCTAACAACCCAAATGAAATCAGTGGGTGAAGTGATGGCTATTGGGCGGACTTTTCAAGAATCATTACAAAAAGCGCTACGAGGGCTTGAAGTCGGTGCGTGTGGTTTTGATCCGAAAATTGACAATTATGATGATGAAAAAAATCTCAGCAAAATACGTTATGAACTACAAGAAGCGGGCGCTGAACGAATTTGGTATATTGCTGACGCTTTTCGAGCCGGCTTTAGTTTAGATGAAATTTTCACATTAACGAATATCGATCGCTGGTTTTTAGTGCAGATTGAAGAACTTATCAGCCTTGAAAACCAACTAAAATCGCAATCATTCGCTCGCCTAAATTCAGAATCATTATGGCAACTTAAGCGTAAAGGTTTTTCAGATTTACGTATTGCTAAGCTGTTGAATGTTGAAGAACAAGACGTTCGTGATCGACGAAACCAATACGATATTCATCCTGTATATAAACGAGTTGATACCTGCGCGGCGGAATTCTCGACCGATACAGCTTATCTTTACTCAACCTATGAACAAGAGTGCGAAGCTAAACCACAATTCATTCGCCCTAAGATTATGATATTAGGCGGTGGACCGAATCGGATTGGGCAAGGTATTGAGTTTGATTACTGTTGTGTACATGCAGCGCTGGCGCTCCGTGAAGACGGTTATGAAACAATTATGGTTAACTGTAATCCGGAAACGGTATCTACCGATTATGATACCTCAGATCGACTCTACTTTGAGCCAGTCACACTGGAAGATGTGCTTGAAATTGCTCATGTGGAAAAACCAAATGGCGTAATCGTACAATACGGCGGGCAAACACCATTAAAATTAGCCAGAGCGCTTGAAGTCGCTGGGCTACCGATTATTGGTACCTCGCCAGATGCGATAGATCAAGCTGAAGATCGCAAACGTTTTCAGTCGATTGTCGATAAGTTAAAGTTAAAACAGCCAGTTAACGCAACGGTTACCGATATTGAAGATGCGGTGATTAAAGCCGAACAAATTGGCTATCCATTAGTGGTCAGACCGTCTTATGTGCTTGGTGGTCGAGCAATGGAAATTGTGTATAACGAGCAAGATTTAAGACGTTATTTTAAAAACGCAGTCAGTGAATCGAATAATGCTCCCGTACTACTTGATCACTTTTTAGATGATGCTATTGAAGTTGATATTGATGTCATTGCCGACGGCGAGCAAATCGTAATTGGCGGCATTATGGAGCATATTGAACAAGCGGGAATTCACTCCGGTGATTCTGCTTGTTCATTACCAACATATACTTTAAGCTCGGAAATTTTAGACCAATTGCGCAAGCAAGCTAAACAATTAGCGTTAGAACTTAATGTAAAAGGGCTTATGAATGGACAATTTGCCGTCAAAGATAACCAAATTTATTTGATTGAAATCAACCCTCGAGCCGCTCGCACCGTGCCATTTGTGTCGAAAGCTACCGGTTTGCCATTAGCGAAAATCGCTGCACGAGTTATGACCGGGCAATCACTGGCTAAACAAAATATCACCAAAGAAGTCATACCGCCTTATTACTCAGTGAAAGAGGTGGTATTACCGTTTAATAAATTTAGTGGCGTTGACCCAATTTTGGGGCCTGAAATGCGTTCAACCGGTGAAGTGATGGGAATTGGTAAAACCTTTGCCGAAGCCTTTGCCAAAGCACAACTTGGTAGCTTATCAAGTATGAAAAAATCAGGAAAAGCTCTGCTATCTGTTCGTGATCAAGACAAAACTCGCTTGTTAGCGATCGCTAAACGATTAATTGCGCATGGCTTTAGTATTGATGCTACTTTGGGCACTGCTAAGGCATTACAACAAGCTGGCATACCCTGCCAAATGGTTAAAAAAGAGAACGAAGGGCGCCCCAATATTCATGACCATATTAAAAATGGCGAATATAGCTATATTCTCAATACCACATCTGGACGGGCTGCTATTGAGGCATCGAAAATCCTACGCCGTAGTGCTATTCAATATAAAGTTCATTACGATACCACGATGAATGCGGCTTATGCCACAACGTCGGCGCTTGATTATGATCCAGCTCATAGCGTGAAACCATTACAGGCACTTTATCAATAGAGACGAGTAAAGCTCGTCTCTTTTCACTAATCTGGTTTACGGTGTTGTACAAATAAGATCTCTTATTCACCTGAAAAAATATTTCTTTTTCCTTTGAACTATTTTATCTAATTAGGAGAGTTTGAGCATAATCAACGATAATTAATGTAAAAAATATTGAGGAGTGTATACCATTTCGTATAAAAATCGTCCTTATTTGTTAAGGAATGTGTAAAAATAGGACGTTTAGGCTAGAAGGGTATTGCTTTATTATTTTATTACTATAATATAGCCACCTCTTTGACGCGGGGTGGAGCAGCTTGGTAGCTCGTCGGGCTCATAACCCGAAGGTCGTTGGTTCAAATCCAGCCCCCGCAACCAATTCTTTTAAACCTATCCTAACTTATTCTTAATAATTTACTATCCTGACTTTGGTATACTGCAAGGGTTTAGCATTAAAATCGAGCTGGCATCTTTTAATCATTGATACATAACCTAATTATAATTAAAAATACTGTTATGCAAGTTACATACATTACTCTCTATCTTTGAGAAAAGTTAATTCAGAATATCAATATAATGGTTAGCAGAACATTAAGAATCGTGTGTAACTGATACTTATTAAATAAGAGAATAAACGAGAGGCATAATTCTATATTTAGCTATTAAATGAGTTTTCTGCAACCACTACTAGAATATTGGCTTCTTTAGATTATTGGTGTGATTGGCAGAATTATCACAATTTGATTGGCCATATTCGATTTACGATAGGTATAGCAAGCAATTAAATCAATATTTTGCATAACTATTTAAACGAAGCTATGTAAGGATGGATCATGATATTGAGTAATCATGTTGATCCTTAAATTATTAAATATGAAATATTAGTTTTTTATCAAAAGTAATTAGTTTATTAATATTAAGGAAGATCATTAAAATTAATGATCTTCATATATGATTAGCGGTCTGTATTATTTATTATTTATTGGTTTTCTTAAAAAGATGCCATATGAAATTGCACCTAAAATAAGTAAACATGCACCTAATATAAATACATAACCGAAACTACCGGTTATATCAAGTATGATACCTGTTACAATTGGTGCCATTGCTGCACCTAAAAAGCCTCCAAAGTTCTGAATTGCACCTAATGAACCGACTTGGTGACTAGGTGCTACATCAGCAGCTAATGTCCATATAACACCTGATGGGAGTTGAGAAGCAAAATAACCAATAGATAAAAGAACAATACTAAGTACAGTATTATCAATAAAAGCAATGGGTGCGACTGAAGCGGCTGCAAGTATAGCTCCACCAACAATAGGAATTTTTCTTGCATTTATTGGTTGAAAACCTCGTCGTATAGCGAAATCAGAAATAATTCCACCGAGTAGAACACCTATAATACCGCAGAAAAAAGGAATTGATGCAATCCATCCCATTTGTTTTAAAGTAAAGCCTTGTTCTTTTTCTAAGTAACTAGGTAACCATGTTAAGTAAACCCAAATAGTAAACATAATTCCAAAATTACCGAGAATCATAAACCAAGTCATTTTTTGTTTTAATAAATCTCCCCATGATGCTTGAGATTCTTTTCTTTTCGGTTCTTCTGCATTAGATTTACCTTTTATTAGCGTAATTTCTTCCGGTGTTGGGTTCCGATATACTTTTAACCAAACAAGCATGACAAGTAATCCAAATACACCAATGATTATAAACATACCACGCCAACTCATCGTTAACATAAGAATGGTTAATAGTGGCGGAGCAATAGCATTAGCTATTTGTGAACCAGTATTAATTATGGATACAGGGACACCTCGTTCTTCTTTTGAGAACCATGTTTCAGTTGTTTTTAATCCTGAGGTAAAGAAAGGTGATTCAACAACACCTAACACTACTCTCATGGCATAAAACATTGAATAGCTATTTAAAAAGCCGCAAAGGATGGTAACTAAAGACCATAGGCCAGACGCCCAAGCAAACATTTTTTTAGGACCAAATTTATCCACCAACCAACCTGCAGGTAAGTTAGCTAGCGCGTATGGCCAGAGGAATGCCGATAATAAAAATCCCATTTGGGTTTGAGATAACCCAAACTCCTGAGCTATTGTTGTATTTGCAATACTTAAATTTGATCTATCTAAGTAATTGACGATAGCCCCGATTACAAGAAGAATGATGAATCCCCATCTTAGTTTTGGTTTTTGTTGTATTGTCATATCCACACCTTTATTTTAGACAAAACGATCCTATAGACATATCAAAGATATGCCTTTACTTTATTAATATTAATTATTGTTTATTTTTTAGCTTTATTTACTGCTGCTACAAATTTTTTAGCTGCTTGAGTTACTTTACTATAATCATTATCCTTCATAGCTGCTTTGGTAATATAACTAGCGACCCCCACACAAACAGCTCCAGCAGCAAACCATTCATGAACGTTTTCAGGTGTTACGCCACCTGTTGGAGAGATTGGAGCATGCTCTAAGGGTGCTAAAACAGATTTGACATAATTTGGATTAACAAACTCAGCTGGAAAGAGTTTCACAATATCAGCTCCAGCTTCTAAAGTATTTTGAATCTCAGTGGGAGTAAAGGCACCGCTCATCGTTATAGCTTGATAACGATTCGCAACTTTAATCATTTCTGGATTTAAGTTAGGGCTAACTAATAATTCCGCTCCTGCTAATATTGCAGCTCGGGCTGTTTCACCATCTAGAACTGTTCCAGCGCCAATTAAAATACCTTTCTTTTTATATTTATCTGATAAATATTTTACTACACCAAGAGCATTAGGTACTGCCATTGGAATTTCAATAACGGTAATACCACCTTTAATTGCTGCTTCAGCAACTTTTATTGATTCTTCTTCTGTTGCTAATCTCACAATCAATACAATTCCTGAATTAATAATTTTATTCAGATTATCTAATTTACGATACATTCATTATCTCCAATAGTCTGTCTTAATCTTTTAATTGATATAACTTATTTCCAGTAAATCCTAATTTTCTTGAAATTTGCAAAGCTGTTTCTTTAACTGATTTGGCAATAAGTTGTTCTTTATCTTTAGTCATTCCACTATATAAACTGGCAACGCTAAATGACGCAATCGGCTCATTTTCGTGGTTATAGATAGCAGAACTGATGCAATACATTTCTAAATTATCTTCGCGATCATCGATAGCGTAACCACGCTCTCTTGTTTTATCGGCATCTTTTAGAACTTCTTGATGATTTGTATGCGATAGTGGTGTTTTGCTTGGATAAGGTTCTTTTCCTAAAATATCAATAATTTGCTGATTTGAAAATGCGTGAAGCAACCCTTTTCCTAACCCTGTTGTATGTAAATAACGCCTAGAACCCAATTTAGCTGTTGGTTTTATGGTTGAATGATTTTCAGCCTTATCAATATAAACTATTTTGCCTTTATCTTTTACACCAAGAAATACGGTACTACCTGTTTGTCGATTGAGTTCCTGAATAAATGGCCTTGCTGCATCGGCTACACCCATATTAGTAATAACTGAACTACCGATTTCAAATGCTAATAAACTCAAACCATAAGTTTTTTGTTTAATATCTTTTATCTCGATAATTTCCTTATACACTAAAGTTTGTATTAGTTCAAAAGCACTACTCTTAGGCAATTGCAACATTTCGCAAATATTATTGAGTGTTAAATATTTATCACTACTTACAAATAGTAAAAGTAAATCTATTGTTCTTGCTGCCGATTTATTTAATTTTAGTGGTCTATTATCTTGTTTCATAATTTCGCAAATGTGAACTGTGAAGTAGGTTCAATAATTAAACTATATTTCTGTATTTAATATAGCATGTCATATTATTATTGCATTTCCATTTTATATTATATTATTCAATTTATTATTTAGTTCACATTAATGGTTCGCGTTTATGAATGACGGTTCGCAAATGCGAAAAGGAAAGGATTATGAAAGTTAATACAAGTACAAAGGCTATTTTTCTTATTGGAGCAGCTGGTTCAGGGAAGTCAACCGTAGGAAAATTTTTATCTTCAAAGCTCCACTATTGTTATTTGGATAAAGACATTGTAGCTAACCGCTTTACTGGCGAATTACTTATGTCAAAAGGATATGAACCTACAGCAAGAGATGGATGCGAATTTTATAAAAAAGAAGTTATGAATATTGAATATGATACATTACTGCATATTGCAAGTGAAAATTTGAAACTGGGTAATTCAGTAATACTTGATGCTCCTTTTTTAAGTTATTTTTCTGATGAAAACTATATCAATCAAGTTAAGCAACGATTTAATTGTAGCCAAATGGAATGCTATGTTTTAGAAGTCTTTGTACCAGCTGATGTTTTGAAGCAAAGAATATTAGAACGTAATAATGCTCGTGATACCTGGAAATTAGATAATTGGGATACATTTATTGAAAGTTTAAATCAAAAACGATGTCTATGGAAAGATGTAAATTATATCCGTTATGATAATAGTGCACCGGAAATAGATGAATATACTCTTTTAAAACACTTTAATTAGATTATGAGATTATATAATTATTATATACTTTTGTCTTTGACGCAGGGGAGCAGCTTGGTAGTACGTTGGGATCATAAGATCACTGGTTCAAATTCTGCTCCTGCATTAATTCTTTTATATTTATTATAGCTTTTCTTACTTAAAATTTTATTGTTTATACTGATTTTGGTACTGCAAGTAACGTTGATACCGCTTCACTAATTCTTCTAGCGATATAGCTATTATTCATGGTGTACAAATGGATACCGTCAACATTTTGTGAAACTAAATCAACAATCTGATCGATAGCATAAGCAATACCGGCGTCACGGAATGCATCAGGGTGATACTCATATTTCTCCATCATCTGTTTGAATTTCTTCGGTAGATTTACGCCACACATCGATACCATACGTTCAATTTGGTTTTTGTTCGTTACCGGCATAATCCCTGCTTCAATTGGTACATTAATCCCCATATCACGGGCTTTGTCTAAGAAAGTGTAAAAATAGTCGTTATCAAAAAATAGCTGTGATATCAGTTGATCTGTTCCGGCACTCACCTTTTCTTTTAAATGTATTAAATCTTGTTTTAGCGTTGATGCTTCAAGATGTCCTTCAGGATAACAGGCCCCAATCACATTAAAATCACCATTTTCTTTAATAAATGAAACCAGCTCGCTGGCATAGCGAAAATCATCTTTAGGTGTAACTGTCGGGCTAATATCACCTCGCAATGCAAGCACATTATCGATACCGGCACATTTGAGATCATGAAGAATTTTCTGCATTTCTGCTTTATCAAAATTAATTCCTGGCAAATGAGCAACACTTTCAATGCCATAAGTATGTTTGACAGCGTGGGCGATATCAATTGTCGTTTGACCATTCAAACTACCACCAGCGCCATAAGTAACACTGATAAAATCAGGTTTGAAGTAACCAAGTTCACGCAATGTGCTATAGATTGTCTCTAAAGGTGACGTTTTTTTAGGGGGAAAAACTTCAAAAGAGAACACGGTTTTTTTATTAAAGAGTAAATTTGTTTTCATCTGTATCATCCATTGGTGTGATTACTATTATCCTTACTGACATTTCCGCCGCCAAAATCGGCGGCGGAAATTAAGGTAAAGCAAATTAATTAACGCTGTTAATTAAGTGTTTTTCGAACTTCTAATGTTGCTTGAACTAAATGTTCTAAACTTGCAACAACTTCTTTCTCACCACGAGTTTTTAAACCACAATCCGGATTAATCCAAAGTTTTTGCTTGTCAATTTTTGCCAGTAACTTCTCAATTGTTGCTTTGATTTCAGCAACCGGTGGTACACGTGGTGAATGGATATCATAAACACCCGGTCCAACTTCCGTTTTAAAATTATTGGCTTTAAGCACATCAATCAATTGTAGATTAGAACGTGATGCTTCAAATGAAATCACATCAGCATCCATGGCATCGATATCTTTGATAATGTCAGCAAATTCGCTATAACACATATGTGTATGAATTTGTGTATCAGCTTGTACTTTGCTGTGCACTAGTCTAAATGCCGGAATAGCCCAATCCAGATATTCACTATTCCAATCAGCTTTACGTAATGGTAATTTCTCTTTTAACGCCGCTTCATCAATTTGGATGACTTTAATGCCGGCCGCTTCAAGATCTAACACTTCATCACTGATTGCTAAACCAATTTGGAATACAGACTCTTTTTGTGAAATATCTTCACGAGGGAACGACCAGTTAAGGATCGTCACTGGGCCAGTTAACATGCCTTTAACTGGTTTGTCAGTTAGGCTTTGTGCATATTGTGAATATTCAACGGTAATTGGTTTAGAGCGTGAAATATCACCCCATACAATTGGCGGCTTAACACAACGAGTACCATAAGATTGCACCCATGCTTTTTCAGTAAAGACAAAACCATTTAAGCTTTCACCAAAATACTCAACCATGTCATTACGTTCAAATTCGCCGTGAACTAACACATCAATACCAATCTGTTCTTGAAGCTTGATACATTCTGCAATTTTTTGTTTGTTAAACTCGGTATATTCATTTAAACAAATTTCACCTTTCTTGAATTTTGCACGGTTTAAACGTACATCAGGTGTTTGCGGAAATGAACCAATCGTTGTTGTAGGTAATAATGGCAAATTAAAGGCTTTTTTCTGTGCTGCTTCACGTACTGAAAATTCCGGTAGACGAGTAAAATCAGACGCTTTTAAAGCCGAAACTTTTTGACGTACCGCTTGATTTGCTCCTTCACGCTCACGCGTAAATAGTGTTTGATTTGCTTTGTAAGCCGGACTATTTTCAAAATTCGAGTCTTTGACTAATTCACCAAGTTCTGCTAACTCTTGTAGTTTTTCTTGAGCAAAAGCAAAATAAGCTCGTTGTTGAATCGTTAATTTAGTTTCGTTTTGTAATGTATAAGGTACGTGGAGTAAAGAACACGAAGTATTAATCACAATGTTTGCCGCTTTTTGCTTAATTTTTGCGACTAATTCCAATGTTTTTTTATAATTATTTTTCCAAATATTTTTACCATTTACCACACCGGCAAATAACACTTTATCAGCCGGGAAACCATGACTTTCAAGTAATGCTAAGGATTGTTTACCTTCAACAAAATCAAGTCCGATACCGTCAAATGGTAACGCCACTAATTGTTGGTAACAATCACGCACATCGCCAAAGTAAGTTTGTAAAACCACTTTGGTTGTACCTTTAACGGATAAAATTGACTGATAAAGCTCATTGAATAGAGCAATATCTTCATGAGTTAAATCCGTCACTAAAATTGGCTCATCAATTTGTATCCACTGCGCACCAAGTGCAGTAAATTTCTGAATAATTTCTTGATAGGCTTTAATAATATCGGCTTTAAAATCAACTAGCTGTTTATTACCTAAATACTGTGCTAATTTGAAAAAGGTTAATGCGCCAATCACAACCGGTTTGGTTTGAATACCTAATGCTTTGGCTTCTTGATATTCGTCAAAAGGTTTGGTGCTGGCTAGTTTTATTTGTAGTGAATCTTCAATTTCCGGCACTAAGTAGTGATAGTTGGTATTAAACCATTTTTTCATTGCCAGCGCTCGCACATCACCTTTTTCACCTTGATAACCACGCGCCATGGCAAAATAACGATCGAGTTCAGGTAAGCCTAAATCTTGATAACGTTTCGGGATAACATTCAGTAAACAGGCCGTATCTAATACTGCATCATAAAATGAAAAGTCATTAGATGAGATTAAAGCAATTTTATGTGATGCTTGTTGTTGTAGATGTTCAGCACGTAGGGCTTTTGCTTCATTTAATAATTCAGCTTGGGTTTTGTTACCTTTAAAATAAGCTTCGGTTGCAAATTTAAGCTCACGAAGTTTACCAACACGAGGATATCCAATAACTGCAGTATTCATTTTCTTTTCCTTATTTAGCATTTAGCACTTTTCTTTAGTGGTTAAAAAGATAGCAAAAAAAAATGTTATTGAATAATTCTAGTTTTTTATCAAAAGATATAGTTTTTAACTATATCAAAAGGTATAAAAAAATCCCTCTGTTTTTCAACAGAAGGATTGAAATAGATGAAAATTAATAAATTAACTACTGGCGCCATTCGCCACGAATTGGTCTTGAAAAATGAGCAAGCACAGCGATCATACAGATTTCAATCGATACACCCCAATAGATATGCCCTAAAATTTCACTCCAAAGTTCATAACCATTTAGGTTCCATAACCAACCAACGGTGCCTTCCGGATCATAAGCGGGATGACGAAAACCTAATAGCGGAATTAAAAAACCGTGCATCATAACGGTAATGATAATGCCATAAAATGCACCATACCATAATCGAATATTATTCCAAAAGTAGGCAATAAATACATAAACGAAGGCAAAGGCAAAACTAAATAACCAGTGATAAAGTGTTACTGCGCCCGAAACGATTGCCGTTTGGTAAACATAATCAAGTGAATGAGAATTAATGCCTAACCAACCAAGCCATGCATCAATGTGTGCCGCAGGTGGTGAAATTTCCCCAGGAACACGAGGAGGCATATTAACTTCAGAACCCCATTTAACCAGTGCGCTAATGAATCCACCAATCAGAGTAGTCCAAACAATAATTTGTCGATTTATTTTATTTCCAAACATTTAATAATACCTTTATAGTTTAAAAGCTTGTAAATTATATCCGTAAGCAACCGTGGAAGAAAGGGGAATAAGCTGAATTGACCGAGTGTAAAAGTTATTGTTATAATTGGTAAAAATTATTTATTAAGCGTCTTTTAATAGCATCCTAAAAGGTAGCAAATAAATTATCCATGGATTTAGGTTATGAATGTCGAAATTGTACAATTTCCTGCTACACAATTAGCCGTCATTGAACATTATGGTTCACCTTTATTAGAGAATAACACTCTAAATAAATTCATTAAATGGCGACAAGAAAACAATTTTTTAGATAGTCAAAAGTATCAAAGTTATGGTATTCATTATACCAATCCCAACACGACGCCTCTCAATGAGCATCATGTCGATTTTGCAATATCGATAAATAGCACAATTCCCCCAAATGATTACGGAATCATCAATAAAAAAATACCACAACTTCGTTGTGCCAAGGCAAGGGATATTGGCTCTAGAGAAAATAATCAAGCCATTATTTACTTACTTGAAACATGGCTTCCACAAAGTGGCGAGCGAATAGGGAACTTTCCTCCAATTTTCCATTATGTAAATGTCGGTTTAAACATTCAACCACAAGAGATGATCACTGATGTTTATTTGCCTTTAGCGTAAATTAATTATTATCTTTTTAAAAATTAACGCTTATAAAAATAATTAACTGTATTTATTTACAGTGTTTTTGCTGTTATACTGCCAATATGGTAACCAACCTTATGTATTAATTTATTATGATAACGCAATTGACTATTAATAATTTTGCTATCGTCGATCAGTTGTTAGTTGATTTTACAACAGGTATGACCGCAATTACGGGTGAAACAGGCGCAGGTAAATCGATTGCGATCGATGCATTAGGGCTTTGTTTAGGAAATCGTTCTGATGCTTCAGCTATTCGTAATGGAGCTGATCGGGTTGATATTTCAGCCAGTTTTGTTCTTGATGATACTCCAGCAGCATACTCCTGGTTAACCGAAAATCAACTTGATGAAGGTAATGAATGTATTTTAAGAAGAGTTATCAATCAAGATGGGCGTTCGAAAGCATTTATTAATGGGCGTGCTGTTCCTATCTCACAATTAAAAGATTTAGGACAAATGTTAATACAAATTCATGGCCAACATGAACATCAGCGTTTATTACGAAGTGATTATCAACAAATTTTACTTAATCATTATATGAATGAGCCGACACTATTGTCGAATATGCAACAAGCTTATAAACAATGGAAATCAGCAAGCCAAGCTTATCAACAATATCTTTCTTCCAAACAAGAGCGTGATGCTCATGTTCAGTTATTACAATATCAATTAAAAGAGTTAAATGAATTTTCACCAATTGAAGGTGAATATCAACAAATAGATGAAGAATATAAAAAATTATCCAATAGCGAACAGCTAATTAATCTTAGCCAACAATCTATCATGCTATTAGATGAAGCAGACGAATATAATGTCAGCAACATGCTTAATAGTGTTAAACAAAGTATTCATGAGTTGGTCGCATTAGATCCTTCACTGAATGATGTTTTAGCTATGTTAGAAGATGCCGCTATTCAAATTAAAGAAGCTAGCTATGAATTACGCCATTATAGTGAGAGCTTAGAGCTCGATCCGGCAAGAGTGATGCAACTTGAACAACGCTTGTCTAAACAAATTGCTTTAGCGCGAAAACATCATGTTTCTCCTGAAGCATTACCTGAGTTACATCAAAATTTACTTAATGAATTTAAGCAGATTAATCAACAAGATGAACAAGGTGAACAGTTAAAAGAAGAGATCAAAAAGTATCAACAAATTGCGATAGAACTGGCTGCAAAATTGCATCAAAAACGATTAACAGTGAGTAAAACGTTGGCTAAAAAAGTAATGGCTATTATGCACGATTTATCTATGCCAAACGGTCAATTCAGTATAGATGTTATATTTGATGAAAATCGATTAGGTGAAGATGGCGCAGACCAAGTTTCTTTTTTAGTGAGTACTAATGCTGGGCAAGTCGTGCAGCCATTAGCCAAAGTTGCATCTGGTGGTGAATTGTCTCGTATCGCACTAGCCATACAGGTTTTGACCGCGCAAAAAATGGATACCCCAGCGTTGATTTTTGATGAAATTGATGTCGGTATTAGTGGACCAACAGCGGCTAAGGTTGGGCAACTGTTAAGGCAACTTGGTGAGTCAACACAAGTCATTACGGTAACGCATTTACCACAGGTAGCGGGTCAAGCTAATCAGCACTATTTTGTCAGTAAGCAAACGAATGGTAAACAAACATCGACAGATATGCAAAGATTAGATGAAAACGGACGTTTAAATGAACTTGCTCGGTTGTTAGGTGGGGATAAAATTACAGATGCAACGCTTGCCAATGCGAAAGAGTTACTTATTATCTAATTTAATTATGGTAATATATCGCCTTTAATTGGGATCGGAGAATAACGAGATCATGAGTCTATCTGGTAAACATATTTTATTAGGGATAACTGGTGGCATTGCTGCTTACAAATGCCCTGATCTTGTCCGCCATCTAAAAAAAGCAGGTGCGCAGGTACATGTGGTATTAACTGAGTCAGCGAGCCATTTTGTCACGCCAATGACATTGCAAGCATTGTCTGGTAATACGGTATCAAGTGATTTATTTGACCCTTCTGCTGAACTATCGATGAGTCATATTGAATTAGCTAAATGGGCTGATTTGGTATTAATTGCTCCCGCTACGGCAAATATCATTGCGAAAATGGCAAATGGTATTGCTGATGATCTTTTATCAACAGTGTGTCTTGCAACACCAGCTAAAATTGCCATAGCGCCAGCTATGAACCAACAGATGTATAAAGCTGCTGCAACTCAACAGAACTTAGCGACATTAGCTTCGCGAAATACCTTAATTTGGGGTCCTGATGATGGCTTTCAAGCTTGTGGTGATTTTGGCCCAGGGCGAATGGTTGAACCTGCAACTATTGCTAAGCATGTTGAGAAGTATTTTTCAGCAACGTCAACACTTGCTGGAACCGAGATTACCATTACTGCAGGCCCAACCATTGAAGAGCTTGATCCGGTACGCTATATCAGTAATTACAGTTCAGGTAAAATGGGTTATGCTATTGCTCAGGCAGCGGCTGAAATTGGAGCAACAGTAAACTTAATCAGTGGCCCAGTTAATTTAGCAACTCCAAATAATGTGAATCGCATTAATGTAAAAAGTGCTAATGAGATGTATGATGTGGCATTAAAGTTTGCTAAAAAATCATCAATTTTTATTTCTTGTGCTGCTGTTGCTGATTATAGAGCTGAAACTATTGCCACGAAAAAAATTAAAAAAACCGATGATAGTGATGAACTTGTTATTAAATTAGTTAAAAATCCTGATATTGTTGCCAACATTGCTTCATTAAAGAAAGGACGCCCGTTTGTTGTAGGCTTTGCCGCTGAAACCAATAACATAAAGGCTTATGCCCTTAAAAAATTAACCACTAAGAATTTAGATTTGATTTGTGCTAATGATGTGTCTGACAAGAAAATAGGCTTTAATTCTGATCAAAACGCATTAACCCTTTATTGGCAAAATGGTGAACAAACGTTACCATTAAGCAATAAGCAAGAATTAGCAAAAGAATTACTTCAAGCAGTTATAACACGATATAAAGCGAGTCATGATGAAAAGAAAAATTGATATAAAAGTATTAGATAAACGTTTAGGTAACGAGTTTCCACTGCCAACTTACGCAACTGAAGGTTCCGCAGGTATTGATTTAAGAGCGATGTTTGATAAAACAACCGAAATCAAAGCAGGCGAAACAATCTTAACCCCAACCGGATTATCAATGCATATTGCTGACCCTAGTTTAGCTGCATTAGTATTACCTCGTTCAGGCCTTGGTTCAAAAAATGGTATTGTCCTTGGTAATTTAGTCGGTTTAATTGATTCCGATTATCAAGGACAGTTGTTTGTTCCCCTTTGGAACCGAAGTCAAAACCCATTTGTTATTGAGCCAGGTGATCGTATTGCTCAATTAATTATTGTGCCAGTCGTGCAAGCAGAATTTAATATTGTTGATGATTTTATCGAATCAGCGCGTGGCGAAGGTGGATTTGGGCATTCAGGTAAGAAATAATCGTGAGTAGCAAAAATAAAAATCGTAAAGAAGATATACTTCAAGCATTAGCAACAATGCTTGAATCCAATGAGGGAACACAACGAATAACTACTGCTAAATTAGCTGCAACTGTTGGTGTTTCTGAAGCGGCATTGTATAGGCATTTTCCAAGTAAAACTAAAATGTTTGAAAGTTTGATCGTTTATATTGAAGATATTTTGCTTTCTCGCATCAATGTGATTTTGCAAGATGAACCAAAAACATTTACGCGGCTTCAACTTATTTTGGCTTTAATCCTTGGTTTTTCTGAAAAGAATCCTGGGTTGACTCGGATTATGACTGGCCATGCGTTAATGTTTGAGCAAGACCAATTGCAAGAACGAATCAGTCAATTATTTGAACGTATCGAAACGCAGATAAAGCAAGTTATACGAGAAAGAAAAATCCGTGAAGGTGTGGCCTTTACCACTGATGAACGTATTTTATCTAGTCAGTTACTTGCTTTTTGCGAAGGAATGATGG
The DNA here is from genome assembly GCF_026537005.1 of Gilliamella sp. B2785. Taxonomy (NCBI): domain Bacteria; kingdom Pseudomonadati; phylum Pseudomonadota; class Gammaproteobacteria; order Orbales; family Orbaceae; genus Gilliamella; species Gilliamella sp. B2785. The sequence continues at coordinate 179,210 of NZ_JAFNNC010000007.1, forward strand.
CTCGTTATTCCCGTTCTGGTTTTAAATATCTACCAACAACAAACTTTGAAACCCGTTGGGCTTTATTAGCAAAACAGTTAGTTTAAACCAATTTAATCGCAATTATTCAATTAACTATTTCTGTTATTTTTACAGAGGATAATTTCATGAGTTTTGAAAATATAGTAAACCAGATTTGGTTGTTTATTGAGAAATATGATGGCGTAGTAATCAGTTATATTGCTCATTTTTGTTTTGCCATTCTTATTTTTTTAATTGGTCGAACAATTGCTAAATTTGTTGCTCGTCAATTAAGAAGAATTTTAACTAATCGCCATGTCGATCCGACTGTAGTTAAATTTGTTAGTTCTTTATCTTATTATGCCATTATTGTTATGACGCTAGTTGCCGTGTTAGGTCAACTTGGTGTGCAAACCGCATCAATAGTTGCGGTAATTGGTGCCGCCGGCTTAGCCGTAGGTTTAGCTCTGCAAGGTTCGTTGTCTAATTTTGCAGCTGGTGTAATTTTAATTATCTTTCGCCCATTTAGAGTTGGTGAAACAGTCATTATTAATAATCAGCAAGGTGTTATTGATTCGATTCAAATTTTTTCAACAACTATTGTCACGCCAACGAATGAAATGGTCGTCATTCCAAATGGACAAGTGGTTAGTGCAAATATTATTAACTATACTCGTTTGCCAGAAAGACGTTTAGATATAGTTGTTAATGTGGGATATGATTCTGATATTCAGAAAGTTTATAAAGTATTAAGAGAAGCTGTAAATAAAACTGATAATATTTTAACGAGTAAAGAACCGATTATACGTTTGGATTTGCTGGATGCTTCATCCATGAATTTTAATGTTTTAGTCTGGACGTTAAATGCTAATTATGGACCAGTAAAAGCTGTATTACTTGAGAATATTAAAAATGGGCTAACTGAAAATGGCATTAATATTCCTTACCCAACTATGGATGTAAATCTTAGTTCTCCGTCGTAATTTTCAACTACATTATGTATTCCGTTGTCATTGAACAACGGAATCATTTTTCAAAAATTAGATATCTTGATCCATGTTTAAAGCTGGTTTATCACAATCAGGACAACCAACAATTTTAGCAGGAACACCAGCTACTGTTGTATGTTCAGGAACAGGCTCTAAAACGACTGAACCAGCTCCAATTTTTGCTCCTTTACCTATTTCTATATTTCCTAAAATCGTTGAGTGCGCACCAATCATTACTCCTTCACGAATTTTAGGATGACGATCGCCATTTTCTTTTCCGGTTCCACCTAATGTCACTGATTGTAAAATAGAAACATCATTTTCAATAACTACGGTTTCACCAATGACTATCCCTGTTGCATGGTCAAACATAACACCACAGCCAATTTTAGCTGCTGGATGGATATCAACGCCAAATACAATAGCAATTTGACTCTGTAAAAAAGTTGCTAGTGATTTACGGTTTTGTTTCCAAAGCCAGTGTGCAATTCGATAAGCTTGTAGTGAAAGAAAACCTTTATAATAAAGTAGCGGTGTGGAATAGTAATTGGTTGCTGGATCTCGAATGTAAACAGCAAGTATATCGGTAATCGCGGCATTGATTATGTTGTTATCTGCTTGATAAGCTTGTCTAGCAATTTCTCGAATCTCAATTGCCGGTACAACTTGGGTTGCAAGCTTGTTAGCTAAAATATAACTTAATGCACTACCTAAATTTTCATGATTAAGTAAAGTTGCATGGAAATAGCTTGCTAACATTGGCTCACTTTCAACGAGCTTTGATGCTTCTTCTCGGATTGTCTGCCATAACATGTCCGGTTTAACCACTTTTTTGCTTGTATTCACACCAAGTACCTATATAGATTTAAACGTCAGTCTCAACAATTTATATTGTTTCGCAAACTAAGAATAGAAGCAAGCTTTCTCTATAGATATTATAAAATGGGAACAAATTGTTCCCATTTTATAACATTTAAGAATGATGGTTATTTTTCTGTTTTTTGTTTATTGTCACTTAAAGTAAATGTTGCAATAAATAAAATGACAAATACTATTGCTGCTAGTACATAGAAAGTAGTTGAATATCCTGTTTTATCAAATAACTTACCTACAATCCATGACAATACAATAACACCTACATTTGATGAGATGTTAAATCCAACTAAGTATAGTGTGGATGATAGTCTCGCATCAAAGTTGGCTACAGCGTATTTAAATACTGCTAGAATAAATAGTGGTGTTTCAATTGCGTGGAAAAGTTTAACTAATGAAATTAGATAAACATTATCTAACGTTGCAGATAATGAGATTCGGCATACCATTACCAACGCTGCTGCTAGTAAAGCTTTTTTTGCACCAATTTTATTAATAAAATAGGGTACTAAAATCATACAAGCTGCTTCTAAAAAAACTTGGAAAGAATTTAAATATCCATAAACTTGATAGCCACTTTCTGGTTTATCAAAGAAGCTGGTATAGAAATTTGGGAATAGTTGCTGATCATATATGGTATAAAAGCTATTAGTACCGATTATAAAAAAGACAAATAACCAAAACTTTTTCATACCAAATAGTGAAAAAATTTCACTCATGGTAGGGATAGATGGTTTTTCCATGACGGCTTGTGTTTTACCATTTGCCAAAGACTCTTGTTTAGGTTTAAAAACTAAATTGATGGTGAAATAGATAGCTGCAACGCCAGATGCCATCCAGAAGTTAATGTGAGGGTTAATGCCAAATAAAATACCAGCAACAAAAGTTGCAGCAGCATAACCAAATGATCCCCAGAATCTTGCTGGCCCAAATTCAAAACCAAATAGACGACTAATTCGCTCGATAAAAGAGTCAATCAAAGCACATCCAGAAATAAAACCAGCACTTAATACTGGGGCACCAATACAGACACCCAAAATAAAATCATTTCGAAGTAAAGGCTCATAGACATAAATTAAAAACGGGCCAATAAGTAACATGATAATACTTTGGAAGGTAATTACCGCTTTACCTATCTGCAATTTATCTTGGATAATGCCATAAAAAATCATAAAAAACATGGCTGCAGCAGAGTTAGCAGAATAAACAACCCCTAATTGTTCACCAGATAAACCAATTTGGCTTTTGAGCCAAATGGCATAAAAAGACCACCAAAGTGACCATGCTGCATAAAAGGTAACAAGATAGCCTGACGAGAACCAATAATTTCTATTTTGTATTATATCTATATTCATTTTCATTCTCTTTTTATGTTGAAGTTTAACGTTAACATGTTAATGTTAACATTATTGTCATAATTGGAATAAAATAGAAACAACCAATTATCATAAATGTTACTTTCCTCACACTTTTTATCATTTTTATTTGTGGTATCATCATACAAAGCTAAAATTTATTATTATTTTTAATGTGAGCAAAAGGATTCAACTATGGCTTCACTCAAGGATGTTGCTAGATTGGCATCAGTTTCATTGATGACGGTTTCTCGAGCAATCAATAATCCTGACAAACTCAATAAAGAAACATATAAAAAAGTGAAGAAAGCTATTGAGGAGCTTAATTATGTGCCGGATTTATCTGCACGAAAGATTCGAGGAGATAATTCTGGCCCTTATGCTATTGGTGTGCTGGCATTAGAAACGGCGACAACGCCATTCTCAGTTGAATTACTTCAAGCAATAGAAAAAACAGCTCAACAACATGGTTGGAATACATTTATTGTTAATTTATTTGATGATAAAGATGCTGATCATGCGATTAATACTCTTTTATCTTATCGACCTAATGGTATTATTTATACAACAATGGGGTTAAGAAAAGTTCAACTGCCAGATAAATTGCTCGGTAAAAATGTGGTATTAGCAAACTGCATTAGTGATTCTGAGCTGCTTGCTTGTTACATCCCTGATGATTATTCTGGTCAATATCAAGCGATGCAGAATGTAATAAATAAGGGATATAAAAAACCATTATGTATCTATTTATCAGAAAATACTTTAGCGGGTAAAATTAGGCGTAAAGCTGCTGAGCAAGCATGGTTAGATGCTGGCAACGATTTAAACGATATCAAGAGTTATCATACTTTAATGTCACCTGCAAACCTTTCCCTAGAATATATGATGACGATAGAAATTTTGGCAAAACATTGTGTTAAAAAACCAGATTTTGATGTATTAATTTGTGGTAACGATAGAATTGCTTTTGTTGCTTATCAATTTTTACTTGGTAAAGGATTTCATATTCCCAACGATGTTGCGGTTCTCGGTTATGACAATATGGTTGGTACTGGTGAACTTTTTTATCCTTCACTGACTACTGTACAATTACCACATTATGAAATAGGTCAAAAAGCAGCTCTCCATATAATCAATAGTGAAAGTAAAAAAACTATCACTCACATACCATCACCATATTTAGAACGAGAATCTTTATAACGAAAAAACCACCTTAGTTGGTGGTTTTTTTATAAATTATTCATAAATTGATTTTAATTGCCAGCTATCTAATTTGGTAATTTTTGCTTGTCCATTTTCGGCAAATAAGTTAATTAACCTTTTTGCTGGTAATTTAGGATAAATACGGCTTGAGAGGCTATATAAATCTTTATTTATGAAAACTTCGACTGATGATGCATCAACAAAAATATGTAATGTTAGTTTTTTGGTTTTTGGTAATGGCACACTTCGATAACCTTTTAAGTCAATTCCAGAAAGACTTCGGTCTAGAATGATGCGGTTAGCTTGCCGATCAATGTACAATAAGGTTGCTTGCTTACCATCTGGTGTCGCAGCAAGTTGTAATCCAAAACGTTCAGCATTACTATTGACTAAATCAATTTCAACATTAATTTCACAACTAATTGATTCAATTTTGGTATTTTTTAATTCACTATTTAATTCAATATTAGTTAATGATTGTGGTTTTTCGCGAAGTGCCACAAGTTCTTTAATTGGTCGATTACGAACTCTATTTTGTCGATCTAGGATTAATTCGCGTGGTAAAGTAAATGCTCCCATCCATTTATCATGTTTACTTGGCATTTTTGATTCCCACATATCCATCCAACCAAACATAATACGACGACCATCTGCTGCGAGGAATGATTGTGGCGCATAAAAATCGTGACCAAAGTCCATCTCTTGGAATGATTTGATTATTGAAAATGGTTTACCTGGCTGCCAATCTCCAACGATATAACCAGATTGGAATCGATTTCGATATTGATAACCTTTTGCTTGCATACCTTGTGGTGAGAACATTAATACCCATTTATCTCCTAATGGGAAAAAGTCTGGACATTCAAGCATATAAACATTCGGATCGATATCACTGATAAGGACTTGTTCAAACTTCCAATCTTTTAAATCAGTTGAACGATAAAGTAACACTTGACCAACATCATTGGTTTCTCGCTGACCAACTACCATCCACCATTTACCATTTTGTTTAAACACTTTAGGATCACGAAAATGCATAATCCCTTCTTTTGGTGTAAGTACAGTTCCATGTTTTTTAAAATTAATACCATCTTTACTTGTGGCAAGACATTGAGTTTCTCGGATATGTTCATCATTACCTTGACCATTTAACCATATATGGCCTGTGTAAATTAAGCTCAATTCGCCATTATTATCTACAGCTGAACCTGAAAAACACCCACTCTTGTCATAATCATGATCTGGCGCAATTGCAATTGGTAATCTTCGCCATGTAATAAGATCATCACTTACTGCATGTCCCCAGTGCATTGGTCCCCAATTCTCATTATAAGGATGGTGTTGATAGAAAGCATGATATTGTCCTTTATAATAGACTAAGCCATTTGGATCATTCATCCAACCAGCTTGAGGTGATAAATGGAAATGAGGATAATATTGCTTATTCATTTCTTTTTCTAATTTTTTTATAGCTTGGTTAGCTTTATCAATTGCATTTGTCATAACATTCCCTTCTTTTATCATGAGTTAGGTTAATACGATTACATACTACATTAATTTTTTTGTTAACGTTAACTTATAGTGAAATAAACGTTAAAATATGTGATGATAGTCACATATTTTTAACGTTAACAATGATTTTTTTTATAAATGATTTAGTTTATAGTTAATATTGATTATCAATACATCAGCTAATCAATGCTTAATGAATTAATTTGAGTATGCTGAGATAGTAATGACACAAAAATTTAACCTATTAATAATATGAGTGACAAAATGAATAATACAAAAGTATGGTCTCTTGGTGATGCTGTTATCGATTTATTACCATTTGGTGAAATGAACTACCGAGCCTGTGCTGGAGGCGCTCCTGCAAATGTTGCTATTGGTATTGCTAAGTTAGGACTGCCCTCTGGTTTTATTGGTAGAGTTGGTCATGATCCATTTGGTCACTTCATGGAAAAGACTTTTTGTGAGCATCATGTTGATTGCCAAAGTCTTGAAAAGGATGAGGAGCATAGAACAAGCACTGTTGTTGTTGATTTAGGTGAAAATGGTGAACGAAGTTTTACCTTTCTTGTTTCACCTTCGGCCGATCAATTTTTGTCAGAACAAGCACTTCCTGATTTTAATCAAGATATTCTTCATTTTTGTTCTTTAGCATTAGTTGGAACAACTTGTCGACAAACGCTCAAACAAGCTATTGAGAAACTCAGTGATAAAAATGGTTTAATTAGTTTTGATATCAATTTACGTGAACAAATGTGGCAAGATAAAAATGAAATGCGCACAATTATCACTCAATTCTGTCATGATGCTGACATTCTTAAACTCTCTGATGAAGAGTTGTTTTGGTTAACTGAGAGCCAAGATTGGCATGTAGCACTCGATAAATTGCAACAACATTATAATGCACCACTTAAGTTAGTTACCAAAGGCAGAGATGGTAGTATTGTGTTATGGCAAGGTAAAACTTTTACTTTTGACTCATTTCATGTCAATAGCATTGATACAACTGGAGCTGGAGATGCATTTGTTGCAGGATTACTTAGTAGTATTGCTTTATCAGGTATGCCTGAGGATAAATTAATGTTAGAAAGTATGATGACTATAGCCAGCGCATGCGGAGCACTAGCTACCACCAAAAAAGGTGCATTAACGGCATTACCAGACAGTGGTTTTTTACAATCATTTATTAGTGATAATCCTGCACTAATAGCAAAACAGATGGGATAGTAAAATGACTGAAAAGGAGAAAATGTTAACAGGTTTACTTTATAATCCTTGTATTAATGAGCTTGAAAAAGAGCGAATTTATGCACAAGATCTCTGCTTTCAGTTAAACCAACTATCACCTTCAGCAGTGGATAAACGGCAACAACTTTTTAGAAAGCTATTAGGTAAAACACCGAAGCAATTTACAATTATGCCCGGTTTTCAATGTGATTATGGCTACAATGTTGAAATTGGAGAGAATTTTTTTGCTAATTTTAACTGCATCATGCTTGATGCGGCCAAAATTACATTCGGAGATAATGTCCTTGTCGCACCCAATTGCGGTTTTTATACCTCAGGTCACCCACTTGATAGCCAAATACGCAACAGTGGGCTTGAGTTTGCCAAACCGATTACGATCGGTAATAACGTTTGGATTGGTGGTAACGTAATTGTACTACCCAATGTGACTATCGGCGATAATACGGTTATTGCAGCAGGCAGTATTGTAGATCGAGATATCCCTTCAAATGTCGTTGCCATGGGTACGCCATGCCGAGTATATAAAACACTTTAATGCCATTTAAACTATCTGTTTGCTACATTGTGCTCTAGCCCATGCATCAATAGTGAACACATCATCAATAGTGGCAGGTTCCGGAAAATTAAGTTGATCTAACGTGGTTGCAACTTGTTTGGCAATATCCATAAAACCAATTTTTTGCTGTAAAAATGCTTCAACTGCCACTTCGTTGGCAGCGTTAAGCGCTGTTGTTGCCGCTTGCCCTTCACCACAAGCCTCAATGGCTAATTTTAAGCATGGATAGCGAATAAAATCGGGTTGATTGAAGGTTAATGATGAGATTTGAGTAAAATCTAAAGCAGGTACACCGGATGAAATACGTAATGGATAAGACATTGAATAAGCAATTGGCGTACACATATCTGGCACGCCTAATTCTGCAATAATACTGCCATCTAGATAACGTACCATTGAGTGAATAATCGATTGAGGATGTACAATAATCTCCATCTGTTCAGAACTAGCATTAAACAACCAGCGTGCTTCAATGTATTCTAAGCCTTTATTCATCATCGTTGCCGAATCAACTGAAATCTTTTTACCCATTGACCAGTTAGGATGTAAAGTCGCTTGCGCAGGCGTGACTGAAGTTAATTTATTTAACGGTAGTTCCCGAAAAGGTCCGCCAGATCCGGTTAACACAATTTTGGCGATACCATGATCAGTCAGATTAGCAAATCCAAGATCATGTTGTACTGCGGTAGGTAAACTTTGAAAGATCGCATTATGTTCACTATCGACCGGCAGTAGCTCGGCGCCATATTGCTTCACCGCTTGCATAAATAAATGCCCACAAGTGACTAATGACTCTTTATTAGCGAGTAAAATGCGTTTACCTTTTTTAATTGCAGCAAGAGTCGGCCTTAATCCCGCAGCACCAACAATTGCAGCCATAACTTGGTTAACTTCGGGAAGCTGTGCTAAATCACACATAGCTTGCTCCCCACTCAGTACTTCTATATTCAATTTTAGGTTAGCTAAATTTGCTTTAAGCTCTTGCGCTGCTTGTTTGCTCGCCATAGCAACATATTTTGGTTTAAACTCCTGACACTGCTCTGTCATTTTTGCAACATTAGCGCCACCTACTAGCACATAAGCTTTGTATAAAGTTGGATTTTGCCGAATGACGGCTAACGTGCTACAGCCGATCGATCCTGTTGAACCTAAAATTGCGATATTTTTCATAATTAATAAATTAAACCAATGTTATTTTCTTCAAAGTAAGCGACGTAGCCTAAATCCGGCGCTCTATCGGTCATCACCAAATTAAACTGATCAAGGTTACAAATAAAAGCCGGTTTAACTTGATTAAACTTAGTATGATCGGCAATTAAAATATTTTGATTAGATTTTTTCATCGCCTGATGCTTCATATTCAGTTCATCAAAATGGTAACAAGTTGCACCTTGAGTGAGATCAATACCCGCTGCCGAAATAAAAGCTTTATTTGGACAGATAAAATCGATCGGATTATGGGAACTAATATTGGTAAAAATTGCATTATTAAGCTGATATTGCCCACCGCATAAAATGATTTTACATTTTGGTTTGTTTTGTAACGCTAGAAAAGCATTGAGTGAATAGCAGATTGCAGTAAAGGCGATATCATCACTAATTTCATCAATGATAAATTGCATGGTTGTACCACAATCAAAAAAAATGGTGTCGTTCTCATCAACAAATTGGCTAACCAACTTACCGATATAACGCTTTTCATCTACATGCTTATCTTGCTGATCTGAAACAAAATATTGTGATATGGTATGGCGTGCTTGGTTAACAATATAACCGCCTAAAACAGCTAAACATGAAGATTGATTACTAAGATCTCGACGAATCGTCATTTCAGAAACAGCAAGCATTTGCGCTGCTTGCTTTAAATGAATTTTATCGGTATTTTTTAATTGCTCAATAAGTGCATTAACTCTTTTTTGCGGTTGCGTTTCCATTGCCATTCCATAAATAGCAATAAGCTACTATACAGTAGCTTATAAAAGGATGAATTAATAGCCGCTAGATGATGCTTTATCGCCTGATACAATTGCAATACCAGCACTAGCGCCTAACCGTGTTGCACCAGCTTGAACCATTTTTTCAGCAGTTTGACGATCTCTAATGCCACCTGATGCTTTAACACCCATTTTATCACCGACTGTTTCGCGCATCAATTTAACATCTTCAACTGTTGCCCCTGATAAGCTAAAACCAGTTGAAGTTTTAACAAAAGCAACGCCAATTTCTTTACAAATTGTACAAACTGTAACGATTTCTTCTTTAGTTAATAAGCAAGTTTCTAAAATAACTTTTAACGGCACTGAACCACAAGCATTAAATACTGTTTGAATATCTTCTTTAACCGCCGTTAAATCATTGCTTTTTAGCCAGCCGACATTGATAACCATATCGATCTCTTCTGCACCAGCTTTGACTGCCATTTCAGTCTCAAATGCTTTAGCAGAAGTCAGCATAGCACCTAAAGGAAAGCCAACGACTGAACAAACCTTTACATCGCTACCTTTAAGCAAGCTAGCAACTAAAGGCACATAGCCTGAATTAACACATACAGAATAGAAATGATACTGCTTTGCTTCTTCACAAAGTTTACGTATTTGATCTTCTGTGGCATTCATCGCCAGTAAAGTATGATCAATATACTTTGCATAATCCATAATGATGTCCTTTAATTTTTGTTAGTAATGTCTAGTAAATGATTTTAGTATTAAGTAAATGATGTTATAAAAATAACATATATAGCCCTATAATGTTATTTCCGTAACATTATATACTTAAATTTTGATAATTAAAAACTAAACTATTTAATAAACTTAAACAATTGAATCAAACCAGACTGGAAACCATGATTTTGACAAACTTGATTATTTTTAGTGGCTAATAATGCGCTAATACGGACACATTGTTTACCCTTTAATTTTGCATAAGCGCATTATCTTCATTGAGCAACTGTAGATAAACTCAGTTAGACTTTATATCGCTTAAATAGAAGGATAGCTGTTTATTTTATTGAGTGATTTTTTATTTTTGATCTATTCGCTTACTGATAAAACTAATATTTTGTATTTTTCAGCGGTAATTAAATGATTGATAGTTGATTGGTAAAAATCAAAAAAACCTAGTTTTATCAACTAGGCTTTTTAGCCAAGAGATTAAAATTCCATTAACTCTTTTTCTTTATCTGCAAGCACTGCATCTAATTTTTTGATAGCTGCATCTGTTGCTTTTTGAATTAAATCTTGTGATTTACGTTCATCATCTTCTGAGATTTCTTTATCTTTTAACAAAGCTTTGATTTGATCGTTAGCATCACGACGAATATTTCGAATTGACACACGACCTTGTTCTGCTTCATTACGCACTATTTTAGTTAAATCACGACGACGTTCTTCAGTTAATGGTGGTAGAGGTACTCGAATAACTGTCCCTGCTGAAGCAGGATTAAGTCCTAAATCAGAGGTTAAAACTGCCTTTTCAATCATTGGCGTTAATGATTTATCAAATACCGTAATGGCTAGAGTTCTTGCATCTTCAGCAACAACGTTAGCTAGCTGACGCAGTGGTGTAGGACTACCGTAGTATTCAACCATAATACCGTCTAATAAGCTTGGTGAAGCACGTCCAGTTCTGACTTTAGAAATATGATTTTGAAACGCTTCAATACTTTTTTCCATGCGCGTTTGCGCTTCTTTTTGAATCTCATTTAGCATAATAAAAACCTTTTTAAATAATTAAGACTAACAGCTCACTGTAGTCTGATTATTGATTAATGTTCCCTCTTGCTCGCCTAAAATGACACGACGTAATGCACCAGGTTTATTCATATTAAAAACACAAATTGGTAGATTATGATCTCGTGCTAATGTAAATGCGGCTAAATCCATGACTTTTAATTCATCGTCCAACACTTTCTCATAGTTAAGTGTTTTATATAGTGTAGCATTGGGATTTTTTACTGGATCGGCAGAATAAACACCATCAACTTTGGTTGCTTTTAAAACGACATCTGCTTCAATTTCAATACCACGTAAACAAGCCGCAGAGTCAGTTGTGAAAAATGGGTTGCCTGTTCCTGCAGAAAGAATAACGACTTTGCCATGTTTAAGCAAGCTAATTGCTTCAGTCCAGCGATAATCGTCGCAAACTCCGTTTAATGGGATTGCCGACATCAAACGTGCATTAACTTCAATTCGGTGCAAAGCATCACGCATGGCAAGGCCATTCATAACTGTTGCTAGCATCCCCATATGGTCACCAACAACACGGTTCATACCCGCTTTAGCAAGTCCTGCACCACGAAATAGGTTACCACCTCCGATAACAACAGCAACCTGAACTTCCATGTCGATAAGTTCTTTAATTTCTTGTGCCATACGATCAAGAACGGTTGGATCAATACCAAAACCTTCATCACCTTGTAATGCTTCACCACTGAGTTTAAGAAGGATACGTTTATAGAAAGGGGTTACCATATGAAATCTCACTATATTTTATTACTTAAAAATCTAGAATAACTAGCTGGCAATCATTTTAAAATATTTTGCAGATAAACAAAACCGCCATTACGGCGGTTTCGATAAAAACAATTAAGATTGTTTTGATATCGCAGCAACCTCGGCTGCAAAGTCAACTTCGACTTTTTCGATACCTTCACCCACTTCGAAGCGGATAAATGTTGCAATTGTTGCTTTTTTCTCAGCAAGTAAATCACCAACTGTTTTACTTGGATCCATTACAAATGGTTGACCAGTAAGTGATACTTCACCTGTGAATTTACGCATACGGCCTTCAACCATTTTTTCTGCGATTTCACGAGGTTTACCTGATTGCATTGCAATATCGATTTGAATATTACGTTCATGTTCAACCACATCAGCAGGTACATCACTTGGGTCAACATATTCTGGTTTGCTTGCTGCAATGTGCATTGCAATGTGTTTAACTAATTCCTCATCACAACCATTATTAGCTGCAACTAAAACGCCAATGCGCGCGCCGTGTTGATAACTACCAACTACATCACCAGCAATTTCTTTAATACGACGGATGCCAATATTCTCACCAATTTTAGCTACTAGTGCAGTACGTTCTTCTTCAAATTTTGCTTGTAGCGTTGCAAGATCAGTGATTCGATCATTTAAAGCTGCTGTTGCTACTTTTTCACTAAATGCTAAGAATCCAGCATCTTTAGCTACGAAGTCAGTTTCACAGTTGATTTCTAAAATAACACCTACTTTTTTATCAGCAGAAATTTTTGAAATGATTACACCTTCAGCTGCAACACGACCAGCTTTTTTAGCTGCTTTTGCTTGACCTGATTTACGCATGTTGTCGATAGCAAGATCGATATCACCATTTGCTTCAACTAATGCTTTCTTACATTCCATCATACCTGCGCCAGTTCTTTCACGCAGTTCTTTTACCATAGAAGCGGTAACTTCAGCCATTTTTAAATCCTCTATTTAACCATTTTGATGATTTTCATTAGAATGGGTCGATGATATTATCGACCCTGAAAATATTTGAGTTTATTACTCTGCTGCTGGAGCTTCTTCAACAAAGCTTTCTTCAGATACTGGAGATTGATTTTGTTCACGACCAGAACGAACTGCTTCAGCAACCGCATTTGCATATAATTGTATTGCACGGATCGCATCATCATTACCAGGAACGATGTAATCAATACCATCTGGATCTGAATTAGTATCAACAACAGCAATGACTGGAATACCTAAATTGTTAGCTTCTTTGATTGCGATATGTTCATGGTCTGCACCAATTACAAAAATCACATCGGGTAAGCCACCCATATTTTTAATTCCACCCAAGCTATTTTCTAATTTAGCCATTTCACGAGCACGCATAAGTGCTTCTTTTTTGGTTAATTTATCAAATGTACCATCATTAGCTTGTGTTTCTAAATCTTTAAGACGTTTGATTGATTGACGTACTGTTTTCCAGTTAGTCAACATACCACCTAACCAGCGGTGATTAACGTAATATTGTCCACAGCTTTCAGCTGCTTGTTTAATTGCTTCACTTGCAGCACGTTTTGTACCAACAAATAAAATTTTACCTTTACGCGCAGCAATCTTGTTTAATTCAGCTAATGCTTCATTGAACATAGGTACTGTTTTTTCAAGATTGATGATGTGTACTTTGTTGCGTGCACCAAAAATAAATGGTTTCATTTTTGGATTCCAATAACGAGTTTGGTGTCCAAAGTGTACACCTGCTTGTAACATATCGCGCATTGATACTGTAGTCATGATTTCCTCATTTTGACGTTGGGGTTATGCCTCCACATATCCGCTTTATCCGACCTTTATACACAAAGTAAAAGGCACCCCGGAAAAGAGTAATGATATGTGTGTGTTATAACGTTAATTAAGTTTTAAATTTGTGCTTTATTTCACAAATATTTTTGAAAAATGAATGTGAAAAGTAGCGCGCGTTTTATACCATATTTAACTGAGAATTGCTAGTTTTTTCTTACGTAAAAAGAATAATGCATATTTTTTAGAAAAAAATAATATTAGTGAAGAATAAAAACTTTATAAAATCAATAACCGTGCAGAGTGGTTTTAAAGATTATCAATAAGGCAATTGTTGTTCTTATTGATGAATTAGATATATCGTTTGAACCTGTAGAGGAAATAATAAATAAACTTCAAAAAATGATTTATCACCTAATGTAAAATAGGTGTGAAGTATGGACAATTCAAATGTTGCTACGCAGCATTTTAATGCTTTACATATGGTAAATGTTTATACAGCTTCCCATCGTAAAACTTTTCTATTCCCCAAAGTGATTGAAAAATATTAATTATCTATTTCGTTAAAAGCTATAAGTAATAAACAAGCTAAAATTTTCGATCAAGATAAAACTCAACATTATTGTGTAAATTATATATAAGGTATTTTGTCTACTAAAAGATACTCAAAAAGTATTAAACGAACGTAGATGTTTTTATTTGTGTGTGAATTGATTTATATTGTAAAACCATTAAATAATTTTTTGTTATTAAATGGTTTTAACAAAGGTTTAATTAAAGATGTTTTTTCATTAGTTTATATAAAAAGTTGAATATTGATTTATACAATTACGCTTTTTTAACAAAACAAGCTTTCAGCATTACTTTCATTCCATCAACCTTACAATCGATTTCGTGATCGCCGTCTACAAGACGAATGCCTTTAGCTTTAGCTCCTTTTTTGAGAACAGTTGATGAACCTTTTAATTTTAGATCTTTTATTAAAATAATATCATCACCATCAACAAGTGTATTGCCATTACTATCTTTAACTTGTAATTCATCATTGGTTGAGGTTTCTTGATTTGGATCCCATTCATGTGCACATTCAGGGCAAACATAAAATGTGCCATCATGGTAAGTATGTTCTGATTGGCAAACAGGGCAATTAGGTATCGATTCCATAGCTTTTCATTATTCCACGTTAAATAAAATAGTGATTACTATAGCAAAAAAAGGCTGTTTAGTCATTGTATTCTCTTTTTAAGAGGTGGTTATGCCAAATTTATTATTTTTTTCAATTGCACACTGCAATATAATTGAGGTCATTTTTTATAACATTTTGTTTGGCTTTTTTTAGTGTATTTTTATCCATATCTATGCCGATAATATGACAAAAATAAATAAAATGCAGTTTGGATAAAAAAGTGGTCAACGACTATAACTTATTTAATTAACATTGAGAACAATAAAAAAAGGTGCACATAGTGCACCTTCTTTTCTTGAGCTGATTAAGCTTAAATTATTTAATAACTTTAGCAACAACACCAGCACCAACAGTACGACCACCTTCACGGATAGCGAAACGTAAGCCGTCTGCCATTGCGATTGGGTGAATTA